>CAYVEW010000102.1:0-11337 GCA_964450375.1 uncultured Bacteroidales bacterium | reverse complement strand
ATATAATTAATCAATAACATCCCCCAGGGTAAATCCCATTTTTAAAAGATTTTGTGGAGAAAGGATTTGCTTTAACTTTTGCGCTTCGACTATCTTCAATTTTTCATTTGCGCCAAAAATGTCGGTTTTAGAATTTTGCATTTCTTTTGCAAGCTCAGATGCTTTGTTGTATCCAATATACGGACTTAGTGCAGTTGTAATCGAAGGACTTTTATATAATCGTTGTTCGGCTTTTTCGTTATGAATTTCTAAACCCTTGAATAGGTTTTCTTTTAAAGTAGTATTGGCTGCAATAAGAAGCTTAATACTTTCCAGTAGGGCATGGCCAATAACAGGAATGTAGGCATTTAAGTCTAAACAGCCTTGTGCGCTAAGCGAAGAGATTAACGAATCGTTGGTGTAAACCTTATGCGCAGCACTAATTACAAACTCCGGAATTACAGGATTTACTTTGCCAGGCATAATGGAACTGCCAATTTGCTTTTTGGGGATACTTAATTCTTTCGATCCAACTATATCCGAAGCTAACAAACGAATGTCCGAAACTATTTTTTCCAGATTTACGGCGTGTGCTTTTAAAATAGCGTGCACTTCAACAAAGCTGTCTAAATTACTGGTAGCATCGTGCATATTTTCGCTGCGTGTAATAGGTAAATTTGTAAGACGTTGAAGTGTTGGAACTACTTCCATAATAAAATAGCGTGGAACAGAAATTCCTGTACCTATGGCACTGCCACCGATATTTACAACTTTTATACGTTCGAAACATTTGGAAACTCTCCACCAGTCGCGCGATAGGGCTTCGTTGTATGAACTAAATAGCATGGCATACGAGGATGGAACAGCTTCTTGCATTTGTGTATATCCAATACGTAGTATATTTCGGGTTTTGTTTTCAATAGCTTCAAGATCGAACCGCAGGTCGTTAATTTTTTCTTCCAGCTCAACTAATAATTTAATCGTTGCAATCTTTAGTGATGTTGGAATAACATCGTTGGTAGATTGGTATATATTGGCGTGTTCAATCGGATCAATTAAATGATACTCTCCCGGATGATGATCCAGTTTTATTAATGCTTCGTTGGCAATAATCTCATTCACATTCATATTAATGCTTGTGCCTGCACCACCCTGTACAGCAGGTACAATAAAATGATTGAAATATTTACCTTCCGAAACATCTTCGGCAGATTCAATTAAAGCTGTTATTACTTCATCGTCCAATAATTTAAATGGAAGATTTTTTGCATCGTATTTTTCCAAAACAGCTTGCTTAAAGCTTTTGTAAGTAAGATAGCATGCAAGCTTGCTTAAGCCAACTGCTTTATACCATTCTTTATGAAAAGGAGTGGTGTCGGGGAAATTCTCACGGGCACGTATGGAATGGATGCCAAATAATTCGTTCTTATTAATTCGTTTTTCTCCTAAAAAATCCTTTTCTATTCGGGCCATAATCTTAAGTTCTTAACTATTAGCTGTTGGCGGAAATTGTTTCTAACTTTTTACTCAAAACTTCCTACTATTTCGAGATAGGTTGTGCATATGCAATCACATCTTTCCCTGTAATTTCTTTTTCGCACAATATGATTAATCGTTCCAAAACATTTCTAAACTCACGAATGTTACCTGTCCAGTTTATTTTTTGCAGTTCTTCAATCGCATCTTCCTTAATATCCTTTTTGGGTACGCCATAATCGGTACAAATTAGTTCGTTAAAATGTTCTGCTAAAACAGGAATGTCCTCTTTTCGCTCGTTTAACGAAGGTACCGAAATAAGTATTACACTTAATCGGTGATATAGATCTTCGCGGAAATGATTGTTCTTAATTTCTTCTTTTAAATTTTTATTAGTTGCTGCAATAATGCGAACATCTACATGTATTTCTTTATCGCTACCAACTCTCGAAACCTTTTTTTCTTCCAGAGCTTTCAGCACTTTAGCCTGAGCATTCAGGCTCATATCGCCAATTTCATCCAAAAAAATTGTACCGGTATGTGCTTGTTCAAATTTGCCTTTGCGTTGCTTATGTGCTGAAGTAAAAGCTCCTTTTTCGTGCCCAAACAATTCACTTTCAATTAATTCAGACGGAATTGCAGCGCAGTTAACTTCTACGAAAGGAAAATCGGCCCGTTCACTTTTCTCGTGCAACCATCGAGCAACTAACTCTTTCCCCGATCCATTGGGTCCGGTAATCAATACACGGGCATCGGTCGGAGCCACTTTTTCAATCATGTCTTTAACCTGAACAATTGGTTCCGACTCACCGACAATGTCGTATGTTTTCGTAACCTGTCGCTTAAGTGTTTTTGTTTCTTTTAGTAAGGATGTTTTATCCATCGCATTGCGGATAGTCACCAGTAAACGGTTTAAATCCAGCGGCTTTTCTATAAAATCATAGGCTCCCTTTTTAATGGATTCTACCGCTGTATCGATATTTCCATGTCCCGATATCATAATTACCGGAACATCGGTTGCAATACCAAAAATATCTTCTAAAACTTCAATGCCATCTTTCTTAGGCATCTTAATGTCCAATAAAACAATATCGTATTTATTATCCTTAAAAAGCTCAATCCCTGTTTCTCCATCTTCAGCTAGATCAACCTGATGATCTTCGTATTCCAGTATTTCTTTTAAGGTTTCGCGAATGCTTTTTTCGTCGTCGATAACTAATATTTTAGCCATAGATTCAATATTTAACTGTTTAATATTTTATCGACCATGCCTTCTTTAATTGCAAAGGCCGATTGTGTTAGGGTTTTTATTTTTAATTTATTGATGATAAAATTAACAAAAATACTTGCTAAAACAATCATTTCCACACGAACTAACTCCAGTCCATCCATTTGTTTTCGGTCGTTAAGAGTTGATTGTAATAAATCTTTATGGAGCGCGGCGTAATCATTCAGGTCAATGGAGTAGGAATTACTCTTTTTTACTTCATCAGGGATTCCTCCATTCTTTGCAAGAATCATCGACCGGAACGAATCGAACGTGCCGGAGCATCCAATTAATATTTCGGGATTGTATCTGTTAGTTGCTTTGTAAAGGCTTGTTAATTGCGTATCGATGTATTTCTCAACCGATTCAACTTCTTCGGATGTAATCGGATCGGAGGGTTTAAATTTGTCGAGTAAGCGTGCAATACCTAATGGAAAGCTTTGTTTCCATAATAATCCCGAATTGTTTGCGATAATAAATTCGTTGCTTCCTCCACCAATATCAAGAATAAGTGCATTGTGGTTATTCAACTGAACAGCTTGTTTTACTCCACGATAAATTAGTTCTGCTTCTTCGTTTCCGGAAATCACCTGAACACGAATACCGAATTGATCTTCAATACTGTCAACAAATTCTTTACCGTTTGCTGTACTTCGAACGCCCGATGTTGCTGTAGTAATAATCTCTTCTACACGATGTTCCTGAATGGTTTTCATGTGCTTTGCGATGGCATCTATACCACGCTGAAATGCTTCCGGGGTAATTTTACCGTTGTTAATTCCATCTTTACCTAACTTAACACCTGCCTTATCTTTTAAAATAATTTGGTACGAATTGTTATCCAGCGTTTCAACAATTAATAAATTGAAAGTGTTCGTTCCCATGTCGATAATAGCAAGTTTCATAAATCGGGCTTGGTTTAGTTAGAAAAATCAAAATACAGTCAAATGTACAAATTAAATATGCGAACATGTAAGTGTTGCTGCATATTTAATTTGTATATAAAAAGAAATCGCTGATTCAATATGCATCGAATCAGCGAATTTTTTACGTAAAAATCCTTTTAAAATTTATAACGAATCCATTTCCAAAGTTCTTTATAATTTATTTTTTTACCGTACATTAAAATGCCTGTGCGATATATTCTCCCTGCTAACCAGGTGGATCCGATAAAAGTAATAATAAGTAAACCCATTGATAATGCCAATTCCCAATAAGGAACGCCAAATGGAATACGAACCATCATTACAATTGGGGATGTAAACGGAATTATGCTAAACCAAAATGCAACAGGACTTTCGGGAGTTTGAACTGCATTCATCATAACCACGATCCCCAGAATAAGCGGAATGGTAATTGGTAGCATGAATTGTTGTGTGTCGGTTTCGTTGTCGACAGCAGAACCTATTGCGGCAAATAGTGAGCCATACAATAAATACCCACCTAAAAAGTAAAAGATAAAAGAGCCCAGCATTACACCAAAATCAATTGCTTTAGCCGAGTTAAGAAGGCTTGTGAACTTGTCCATGTTTTGCGGTTGCATGTTTGCTACATCTGCAGGAAGTTCCTGGTTTTCCATTAAGTTCTGAACAACCACTTCTTGTGAGTTTTGTGTTCCCAACTCAGGAAAAAATACTGTTTTAACTCCCGTTATTATTAAAAAGGTAAGAATAATCCAGAGTAAAAATTGTGTTAAACCAACCATCGCAATTCCAATAATTTTACCCATCATCAATTGAAATGGTTTTACCGAAGAAACAATAATTTCTATAATACGGCTTGTTTTTTCTTCGATTACACCACGCATAACTTGTGCGCCGAAAAGAAAAATAAAGAAATAAATTAGAAATCCACTAATGTATCCTACAGCCATAGCAATTTCGGTGGAGCTTTCTTTTTCTTCTCCATCATCCGTCCACTGAATGGTTCGAATAGACACATCTGATTTAATTGATTTTAGAACTTCTTCATCGATTCCGTTTGCGCGTAGTTTTTTATTTCTCAGTTCTTTTTCCATCGAATTGGAAATGTGTGATTTAACCGAGAAGCTGGTTTGTTTTTTAGAAAATAGATGAACAGCAGTTGGTTCATAACTTATGCTTGGCATAATTTGTAAAACGGCATAAAAATCTGATTCAGAAAAATTTTGTTTAATGTCGTCGATGGTTACATTTTCCAAATATTCAAACTTAATATAGTCGGTATCACTTATTTTATCAATAAAAATACCGGATTCGTCGATTACAGCTATGTTCTTAACGTCGGTATCATCCATGGATGCAATCCAGGCCGGAACAATCATCATTGCTGCAAAAAGAATCGGACCTAAAATGGTCATTACGAGAAAGGATTTCTTTTTTACCCGTGTTAAATATTCTCTTAATATGATTAATTTTATTTTGTTCATGATATAATGCTTTTCAGTATGGATATTAATGTTTATGTTCGTTTACTACTTTAATGAAAATGTCGTTCATGCTTGGGATAATTTCGTTGAAAGAAATTACTTCTACTTTAGGAATAATTAGCGAAAGCAATTCATTTTCATTGGTTTGATGAAGTAGCTTGATTCGAACAGTCGGATGTCCGTTTTGATTTAGTTTTTCTGTTATCTGGTAATTTGTATTTAATGCTGCTTCGAGTTTCTCGGTGTCGCCATTAAAAGATATTTCGTATACATTCGATTTGTATTCTTTACGAATTGTATCAATTGGCCCTTCCAGTATGTTTTTCGCCTGATTAATTAAAGTTATGTGATCACAAAGTTCTTCAACCGATCCCATGTTGTGTGTCGAAAAAATAATGGTTGATCCTTTCTTTTTGAGATCAAGGATTTCTTGTTTAAGCATGTTGGCATTAATCGGATCGAAACCACTAAACGGTTCGTCGAAAATTAGAAGCTCTGGTTCGTGCAGGATGGTTGTTATAAACTGTACTTTTTGAGCCATTCCTTTCGAAAGTTCTTCGACTTTTTTATCCCACCAAGCCTGAATTTCGAACTTATCAAACCAAAACTTTAATTTTTTAAGGGCGTCGCGGCGCGTTAATCCTTTAAGTTGGGCCAGATACAAAGCCTGCTCACCAACTTTCATTTTTTTATAAAGGCCACGCTCTTCGGGCAGATAGCCGATTGAATGAACATCCTCCGGTTGTAACAACCGGCCTTTAAAGTAAATATCACCTTTGTCGGGAGCTGTAATTCGGTTGATAATCCTGATTAAAGTTGTTTTGCCGGCACCATTCGGACCCAATAAGCCATAAATGCTATTTTCCGGGATACTTATGTTTACATTATCCAGCGCCAAATGATTCACAAATTTTTTCTCAACATTCTGAGCTTTTAATAATTCCATCTGTTTATAATCTTTATAGTGATTTTTATGAGTTAGTATACTGTCAGGCAAAAATATTACATTACCAACATAAATAAATAGAATAATGTTTAAAAAAATATAAAGCTTAATGTATTCTTAAAATAAGTTATGTATTATTCTTATTATTAGTAGAATAAATAGTTCATTTAATAAATTTATCTATTTTTGTATAAATTCGAATAAAAGCATTCATGAAAAGGACTGGCCTGATTATATTATTTATTTTCCTTTCTATATTTATTTACGGAAACAATTCTAGTCAAATAGATAGCTTATATAAGCAACTAATCATTATTGATGATTCCTTAAAAGCAGATGTTTTAAATGAGCTAAGTTGGGAGCTTCGAAACTCAGAACCTGAAAAATCAATTGACTACGGATTAGAAGCCATTAAGTTTGCCGAAAAATATAATAACTACGAAGAGCTTGTACAGGCATATAGTTTTATTGGTGTTGCTTACAGAATTTTAGGAAATTACTCAGAAGCCATTGATTATTATTATAATGGACTAAACCTCGCTCAGGAATTTGGCGTCGAAGATCAGGAAGGATATGCATATATTAATATTGGTAATCTAAATATTTATCAGGGATACTATTATAATGCCATAGAAAACTTATCGAAAGCATTAGAGATTGCTCAACGAATTAATAATAAAGGGATGTTGGCGTATGTATATTTGAATCTCGGGAGAGCTCAAATGCTAAAAATGGAATACCGTGAAGCATTGGACAACTTTATAAAAGCATTGGAGTTAAGAATTGAGATTAACCAGGTATCCGGCCAGGCGGTTTGTTACAAGTACATTGGAGATTCGAACTATGAGCTGGGAAATAAACAGATTGCGTTGGAGAATTATAATAAATCTTTACAGGTGGTAGATAAAAATGCAGATAAAGATCTCGTTGCAAATATATACTCCGTAATTGCTAAAATTTACATGGAGTCAGGCGATTATAATTTGGCAGTGCAGAATGCAACAAAGAGTTTAAAAATTGCAAATGAAATAGGGGCAAAATTAATCATTCGGGATAATTATAAGATTTTATCGGAAATTAATCTGAAAACAGGAAATTACAAGAAAACTTCACAATACCTAAATTACATAATTGAATACAACGATACGCTGTTTAACCAGCAGCTATCGGAAAAGATTTTTAATCTTGAATATCAATTTGAAAAGCAAAGAAAGCAAGCCGAAATAGATCTCCTAAATAAAGATAAACGAATTAGGGAATTAGAGCTAAATAAGGCCAGAACCAATAATATAGCCTTATTGATCATTGTAATATTAATTTCGGCCTTGTTAATATACGTTACATTGAGTTTAAAAAACCGTAGAGAAAGAAATAAGATTCTGGAATATCAAAAAAATGAGCTGGATAACATCAATAAAACAAAAGATAAAATGTTTCTGATTATTGGCCATGATTTACGTGGACCGATCGGAAATTTAAAATCATTGATTGAAATGCTTCTTGAAGAAGAAGAAATTATGAATAACAAGAATCTGCTGGAAACATTTAGTATCTTTTTAAAGTCGGTACAATCGGTAAGTGATTTATTGGAGAATCTGCTTTTGTGGGCAAAAAGCCAACGTGGCGAAATTATGTTTAGTCCGGAGAGTTTAAGTCTTAATTCTATCATAAACAAGAGTTTACAGCTTTTCAAAACAATTTCTGATCATAAAGGAATTGATTTAAATGTTTCTATGATTGGCAATTTTGATATTCATGCCGATAAGAATATGTTATTAACTGTAGTTAGAAACTTATTATCGAACGCCATAAAGTATACACCGCGCGGTGGAGAGATTTTTATCACTGTTTCAAGAGCAGGTAAATTTCATCAGGTTGTTATAAGAGATACCGGAATAGGCTTTAATACGGAAGCCGCTCAAAAAATATTTGATGAAAAAAGTTTCTACACAACCTCAGGTACAAATAACGAAGTCGGTTCCGGCTTGGGGTTATTATTAACCAAAGAGTTTATAATAGCAAATGGAGGGGATATATGGGCTGAAAGTGAACAAAATAAAGGTTCTGCATTCTACTTTACAGTACCTGCTGAAGTTCATGAGAAATAAAATAATTAGGTGTTTCTCTAAGATTATACCTGGATGCCATTACCTCACCATAAGCACCAGCTGATAAAATAGCCATTAAATCGCCTCTTCTTGATTCTTTTAGTTTTATCGACTTGCCAAAATAATCAGATGTTTCGCATATAGGGCCGGCAATGTCATAGCTGTGTTCTTTCTCATCTAAATTACTTATGTTAATTATTTTATGGTTAGCCTGATATAAAGCCGGTCGCAACAATTCGGTAAATCCTGCATCGAGAATCATTGTTTTCCTGTTTTGGTTTTCTTTTACATACAAAACCTTACTAATTAGAAAACCGCACTGCCCGATTACCGAGCGGCCTGGCTCGAAATGGATAGTTTGATAATCAAATACTTTTAAATGCTTTTTGAAAATGGAAAAATAAGCCCGAAAATCAGGAACCTGACCTTCAGGCTTTTCATAATCAATCCCCAAACCTCCTCCCAGGTTAATATGATTAAGCTGAATGCCTTTTTGCATAAAAAAGTCTTGCGTATTATTTACCACATCACATAATTGTTTAAAAACAGAAAAATCTGTTATTTGCGAACCTATATGATAATGAATACCATCAATTAGAACATTGGGATACAATTGCAGATTATTTACGATGGTGCGTAAATCTTCCTCCGAAATGCCGAATTTATTAATACTAAGTCCTGTAGTGATATGCGCGTGAGTATGAGCATCTACATTTGGATTTAGGCGAAGTGCAACACGCACTTTTTTAGACTTTTGTGCTGCAATTTCATTAATTACTTCCAGTTCTTGTGTCGATTCACAGTTAATGCAAAATATATCATTCTCAATTGCAAATTCAATTTCATCATCGGACTTACCCACACCGGCAAAAACAATTTTTTGTTTATCAAATCCGGTCTTTAATGCACGTTTAATTTCATTTGCGCTTACACAATCTGCCCCTAATTCATAGCTGCTAATAATTCTAAGCAGATCAGGATTAGCATTGGCCTTAATAGCATAATGAATGTGATAGTTATACAGGCTTGCCGCTTCTTTTATGGCAAAAAGGGTTTTGTGCAGCAAACCTGTATCATAAAAATAAAATGGTGTTTTATTTTTATTTATTAATTTGATTAACCGTTTGTTAAACATTTCTGATTCCTAAAGATGTGATTATTTAAAAGATTTAATGCTTCGATTTTTTGATCCGTGTTAACAACAAATGAGATATTATTCCTGCTTGCACCGAACGAAATCATCTGAATTGGAATACTGTCGAAGCTTTCTATGATAGAGTGAATGGAAACTGTTGATTTAGTATATGATCCAACAATACAAATAATACTCTGGTCTTGGAATACCTCAACCGATCCGATATGCGATAAATCTTTAGTTATTTCGCTTAAGTGGGTTGTATCATCAATAGTCATTGCAACTGATATCTCCGATGTGGTAAGCATGTCGACCGATGTTTTATAGTTTTCAAAAACTTCAAAAATTCTTCTTAAAAAACCATAAGCATGCATCATTCGCCCCGATTTAATCTTTATTGTAGTAATTCCGTCTTTCGATGCAATAGCCTTAACTCCATTTTCAATGGTGTAATCGGAAACAATGGTACCACTGCTTTTAACATTCATTGTATTTTTAATGATAATTGGAATGTTTTTTAGTTGCGCAGGTGTTATACTTGCCGGATGAAGAACTTTTGCACCAAAATAAGCCAATTCGCTGGCTTCATCAAAGGAAAGGTGCTGAATGGATTTAGTTTGTTCAACATAACGCGGATCGTTGTGATGAATTCCATCAATATCCGTCCAGATTTCTATTTCTGATGCGTTAAGCACATTTCCAATAATGGTTGCTGTATAGTCACTGGCTCCACGACCCAGGTTGCTAATAGCTCCTTTTGAATCCTGGCAAATAAAACCGCTTGTAATAAATGTGTTACAACCATTTAAACGATTTAGTTTGTGTGCAAGCTGTTGCTCAATAAAACCAAAGTCCGGTTCGTCCCACTGATTTTTTTTCATAAAATCAAGCGCAGGAATGTATGCAATATTCAGGTTAATTTCCAGGCCATATAAATAAATTATCATTACGGATAATAATTCACCTTGAGCAACGATAATTTTTTCATCAGAATCGTTTATTTCTTTTTTAAGGTAAGATTCTAATAAATTTATTGAATCCATTAATTTGCTCAAGGCAATTTGTTTAAAATTGGAGCTTGAAAATAGCTCATTTATTAAAACAGAATGGCGTTGCTCGATAAGTTTTAAAATCTGTTCCGAAATAATTAAATTACCATCTGAAGATTGCTTAATAAATTCCGAAAGTAAATTTGTAACACTTGAAAATGCAGAAAATACAACAACTTTGTTGCTTTTGTTATTTATGATGTTTACAACTTTATTAATCTGGTTCGTTGTGCCAATGGATGTTCCGCCAAATTTTAAAACTTTCATTTCTTAGATTTTTATACAAAAATAATCGCTGAAATAATATGAATTAGAAATGCAGTTCAATCTTCACATAATTATAACAAAATGTTATATATTTAACAAAAAATTATTTTTGTATGACTATTTCGCAAGCAGTTTCGTTCCTGTTAAATCGAAAACCATTTATTTCGGAAGCTTTAAAAGATAATATTGTTAATTATACTGCCTTAGCAGAGCATTTAAAAGCTGATGTGGAGAATATATTAGGAAAGCAAATTAAGGCAGGCGCTGTTGTAATGGCCTTACGAAGGTATCAATCATTTAAGGATCCATTCTTTTATCAAAAGTTAGATAGTATCATTAAAAAAATAGGAGATATTGTTGTTCGTTCTAACCTGGTTGATTATACATTCAGGAATTCGGATACTTTGATAAAGAAACAACAGCGTTTGTTCGATGAGATTCACGAACACAAAGGTTTTTTTTATAACATATCACAAGGTGTATACGAAACCACATTTATTCTTAACGATTTTTTAAAGGATAAAATACCGGAAATCTTTATTGGTGAAAAGCTGATATCTTATAATTATAATTTATCTGCCATAAGCATTAAACTGCCATTAGAAAACACAGAACAACCTGGTTTGTATTATTTTATATTTAAAAAATTGGCTTGGGAAGGTATTAATATATTGGAGGTCGTTTCAACATCGAATGAGTTTAC
>CAYVEW010000101.1:0-11583 GCA_964450375.1 uncultured Bacteroidales bacterium | reverse complement strand
ACGGCAATTTCCACACTGTCGGCAAAGCTGGTATCGTTTAGTAAACGAGCAATTAACCCTTGTCCTTCATTCATTTCATTGGTAATTTTTACCAGATTGTCAGATAATATTTTGGTTTGCTCTGTGGTATAATCTAAATTCTTTCCCGTGCGTGTTAAACCAGAAATAAAAGTGGTATCGGTAAATAGTTCTCCCAGAATTCCTTGTCCCTGGTTTACCTGATCCGTTAAGAATACCAGGTTTTCGGTTGTTTTCTGTAGGTTTTCGCCGGCTAAATAAATTTTATTTGCCAAAATTGTATCGGAAAGTAACATGCCGATTGTTCCTTCTTCTTTATTAATTTTATCCGAAATTCGGGCCATATTTTCAGTGAGATCTGCTGTTTCTTCGGCTATTTTGCTGAGGTTTATGGCTAAGGATTCATCAGCAAAAATTTTTCCAAATGCTCCTTCGCCGCGATTTATCTTTTCGGTTATGTCGGCCAGATTTTTGGTAATGATTGCTGTATTAGTGCTCGAAGTGTTTAACTGACGAAGTATTTTATCAATCTGCACCGCTTCGATGGTTTCCAGAAAATCGCCACTTTCTACAATTTCTGTACTGGTGGATCCGCTGTAAATATTTACTACTTTTACTCCCATCAATCCTTCCGGAACAATTTCAATTTTCGAATCTTTCCGTATAAACTGCCTTACATTTTCCTGTATGGCAAAATTAATCTGTACCAGCGAATCGTTTATTATTTCAACCTTTGATACGGTTCCAATATTGATTCCTGAAAAACGCACATCATTACCTATTTTAATGCCGCTTACATCGGTAAAAATTCCGCTAACAGTAAAATTACGGGTAAACAAACTGCCCTGACTTCCAATGTAATAGATTCCGAATATGAAAATGGCAATTCCGAAAGTAACAAAAATGCCCAATCGAATATTTTGTGATCTTGTTTTTTTCATAACCAACAATTTTAATCTATTTTAAAATAAGAACGAACCCATTCTTCGTCCGAATTTTTTAATTCATCAAAACTGCCTTTTGCTTTAAAGCTGCCGTCTTGCAGAATTAACATCCGATTCGAAGTAATTTTTGCGCAATTTAAATCGTGTGTAATAATGATAGATGATGCTTTGTATTTGGTTTGTATTTCGAGTATTAGATTGCTTATCTCTCTTGATGTAATCGGGTCTAATCCTGTGGTTGGCTCGTCGTATAAAATAATTTCGGGCTTTAGAATTAAGGTGCGGGCCAAACCGATTCTTTTTTTCATCCCACCTGATAATTCGGCAGGCATTTTATCAATGGCATCCAATAAATTCACATTCTCAAGTGCTTCATCTATCAAATCATCAATTTTTCCGGGGTTTTTAAATTCTTTATTTCGTCGTAAGGGAAATTCAAGGTTCTCGCGAACAGTCATTGAATCGTACAAAGCATTCCCCTGGAAGATAAATCCCACCCTTGTGCGCAAGTCATTTAGCTCAGCTGAGTTCATTTCAGCAACTTCTTTTCCAAAAACTTTTAACGAACCGCTGTCGGGCTGTATTAAACCTACAATACATTTTATTAAAACAGATTTTCCTATTCCTGATTTCCCCAACACCACCACATTTTCACTTTTGCGTAAAACCATATTGATATTTTCTAATACCTTGGTTTCGTTAAAAGATTTCTTTAAATGGTTGATTTCAATCACAACATTATTTTGAGAAAAATCTTGTATGTTGTTATTTTGATTCATGTTAGCGAATAAATACATTAAACAAATCGGCTAATTGTACAGCGATTAAATCCATTATAAATATAACCAGTGATGAGATTACCACAGCCGAATTAGCTGCTTCCCCAACTCCTTCGGTCCCATTGCCGGAGTTATATCCTTTATAACAACCAATAATTCCAATAGCAAACCCAAAAAAGAATGTTTTAATGGTAGCCGGTACAATATCGTAAAAATGCAGAGGGTCAAATGCAAGATTCGTGAATAGCGGAAAGGAAACAAAATCATGCAGATTTAGTGCTACATACGAACCATAGAACGATACAGCATCGGCATAAAAAACCAATAAGGGAATCATGAAGGTTGTTGCCAGTACACGCGTTACAACCAAATAATTCATTGGGTTAGTACCAGAAACTTCCATGGCATCAATCTGCTCGGTTACGCGCATTGATGCCAGTTCGGCACCAATTCCGGAACCAATTTTTCCGGCACAAATTAATGCTGTAATTACAGGCCCTATTTCGCGAACGATAGATACAGATACCATACCCGGTAACCACGATTCGGCCCCAAATTC
The DNA here is from genome assembly GCA_964450375.1 of uncultured Bacteroidales bacterium. Taxonomy (GTDB): domain Bacteria; phylum Bacteroidota; class Bacteroidia; order Bacteroidales; family UBA12077; genus UBA12077. The sequence continues at coordinate 9,283 of CAYVEW010000101.1, read as the reverse complement.
CGCCATTACCGGTTTTGACTGTAAGGTTAAAACAAGGCCCATAATAAATGCTGTAATACTGATTAGTGGAAGGGTGCTTAACCCGATAGTATACGATTGTCGCAAAAACTCGCGACGCTCAAATGGCGGGCGAAATAGTTCAATAAAAAAGTTTGCTGTAAACCGGCTTAATTTACCTAATTCGATAAAAAAAAGGTACAGTCCGCTATCTTCCGGAAAAAAATTTTCGGTTGGTTTTTTATGATGCCTAAATACTTTTTTGATATTTAGTTTCATAAGCTTGATCCTAATTTTAAATGCTACACGTATTTAAAATTGCTAAACTATCAGTTTTAAAAAACCTTTTTGGTTTTTATATAAAATCATTTACGAAGTAAGTTACAAATTATTCACAAAACAACGATTTAATTCGTGTTAAAATATAATTAGTAAATTGTTATCCTTAATTAGCCCTGGTGCTTTTTTATCAAATCTTTTACCAATGTTAGTTGAACATTAGATCGTAGGGCCGTTGAATTTTTTCTTTTAATTCTATGATACTTACATTGCGACTAACCCTAAGAAATTCTTTACCATCAATATAAATGACAATAGTTGGTACCGTAAATATGGAATTCTGGGCAGCAATTTCGGGGTGTTTTACGGTATCGGCATAAAACATTTTTATTTTAGGGAATTGCTCCGTAAGCATATTTTCTACTTTGGGCTTTAGTACTTTACATACATTGCATTGTTCATGCGAAAAGTAGATTAAAGCGCCGTCGTTCTCCTTAATTATTTCCTGATAATTTTCAAGCGATATAATATCTTGTATCATTAATAGTTGTTTGTGTTTAACATAACCAAAGTGCAGGCAATGGAAACTTCAATCTTGTTTTTCATTGCTAACTCAATTAGTTCCTGGTTTTCGGATCCGGGATTAAAAATAATTCTTTTGGGAGATAAGGAAAGGATATAATCGTAATATTCTTTTTGATTATCGGGGTTTAGGTATAAAGTTATGGTATGTATATCATTTAATTTAGGTTTACCGATTATGATTTTTTGCCACATGATTTCACCATTTTTGTTTCCAATCGGAACAACTTCATGTCCATGTCTAACTAAACTTTTTACGGCTTTGTGCGAAAATCGGATTGGATTAGGACTCGCTCCTAAAACAAGTGTTTTTTTCATAATGATAAGATATTTTAAGAACCCATGTCAATATGCTGATAATTTGCTTGTTAAACTAATGATTAAGTAGCAATTATCAATCTGAAATATATAAAAAATAAAGCAAGAATAAAAGGATTCTTAAATGAGTTTTTGTATTAACACCACTGCATGGGCTGCAATTCCTTCTTCTCTTCCAACAAATCCTAATTTCTCGGTAGTGGTTGCTTTTACCGAGATATTTTCGGCTTGTGTGCCGATAACTTCTGCCAGGGTATTAATCATTTCAGGAATATAATTCTGAATTTTTGGCTTCTGAAGACAGATGGTCGAGTCGATGTTTACAATTGAGTATGAACTCTTCCTAAGTAGTTCGATGGTTTTTTTTAGTAGAATTTTACTGTCGATGTTTTTATATTCAGGCTGGTTATCGGGGAAATGGTAACCAATATCACGCAAAGCAGCTGCACCCAAAAGCGCATCACATATGGCATGAATAAGCACATCTCCATCGGAATGAGCAACGCAGCCTTTCGTATGTGGAATGTTTATTCCTCCTATAAAAAGCTCTTGGCCTTCGGCAAGTTGATGCACATCATAACCATATCCTATACGAAAATTCATTTTTAACCTTGTTTTTCTCTTTGTTGAATCCTGAAAGCTTCAAAATCTAAACCAATGGTAAAACGCATGGTATTGGCCAATGGATTATTTTGTTTTACCGGCAATAAATAGGAGAAATCGATAGTAAATACATTTAATTTCAGGCCTGCCCCGGCGGTAAAATATTTTCTGTTTCCTTTGGTTAGATGTTCGTGAAAATAACCCGCACGCACAGCAAATTGGTTGGCATACCAATATTCCAGTCCGATCGAATATTTATACTCATGAATTTCTTCATCGAAACCTCCCGGAGCATCGTAAAATGATTGAATAACACCTTCCATAACAGACACATCATCATCGTATCCTGCAAGAATTGTATCGTTTCTCATAATAGGTGGAGTAGGAACTAAGAGTTTGTTAACATCTGCTGCGATGGTTAATGAGTTGTAATCATCCATATTGTATTTGAAAGATCCTCCAATTCTTAGGTTGGTTGGTAAAAAATCTTTTTCAATTTCGGTGTAAGATATTTTCGTTCCTAAATTTGAAATAACAATACCCAATGCTAAAGTGTGTTTCAAATCATACAAATTAATATTATCATTTTCGTAATACATCGAAATGTCTGCTGCTACAGCATTTCCTGCTTTTGTTTCGGTTGATCCGCTTGCTGCTCCTCCGGTAATATCAGAGCGTATGTATCGGAAGGCCATACCTCCTGATATCCAGTCTGAGAATGCTCTTGCATAGGCTACATCAACCGATAGTTCATATGGATTATGCTGCCCCGCAGGGTCTCCGTTTTCGTCAGTAAATTGAATATCACCTAAATCAAAATAGAGTAAAGTGGCGGCTACAGTTTGCTTATTATCTATTCGTTTATAAAATGCTAAATCGTAAAGGTTAATATCATTAACCAAATTACGCAACCATGGAGTGTACGAAACGGCAATTCCCATATCGCTTTCTATAAAAGCATATTTAGCCGGGTTCCAGTGCATAGAATTGTAATCGGGCGATGTGGCAGCTCCTACGTCACCCATGGCTCCGGCTCTTGAGTCGGCAGCAATGGTTAAAAACGGAACCGCATATTCTAAGGCATTTTCCGATCCGATTAAATCCTCCTGATCAATTACATCCTGCCCGATACTGTTAAAAATTAAGAGTGTTAAAAGTATTCCTAATACAAAAATTTTTTTCATCATAATTCGCTTAAATGTAAGAATTGCAAATATAAAATTATTTGCCAATTATATCATATGTTTATTTGAGTATCACTAATTTTTCAATCTTCTTAACTGTCTCTCCGTCAATTGTTTTAACTTTTAGCTGATATACATAAACACCACGTCCGATGGCATCGCCAAAATCATCCAATCCATCCCAACGGATAGCATCAGAACGAAAACTATTATTATTTATTATAGTGTTTATAGTTTTAACCAGTTTTCCTGATACTGTGAAAATCTGAATTAATACATGCAAGTCTTCATTAGGCCTGTTATGATCAAAATAAAAAGCAGTTTGTTCTGTAAATGGATTGGGGTAATTAAAAATATTTTTTAGAGTTAGATTTTCTGATTCGGCTACAGTAAAATCTATTTCTTTTTCGGTTGAGTTATTATATACATCCCAAACTTTTAGTTTTAGTGTATGTTCGCCATTATCCAGCTCCGAAAATAAATATTCGATTTTACCTTTTTGATATTCATTTACATCAGATTCATAATAATCATTTAATATAATTATATTGCTCGTATTGTTATCCAGAACTGCAGTAATATCATGTCCTATTCCATTACCTACCGTATTAATTCCACTGCTATCGGTTAGCATTGCGTAAAGTCGCGGATTATCATTGGTAACTCCACCCGAAACGAAGTTTTCATCATTCATATACAGGTTTACATCCGGGCCGATATTATCTGCTGTCGCATTTTCATCCGTTCCGCCAATGATAAAGTTGCTGAAATGTCCTTTTGCATTTGTTTCAGTGCCTGATGAATAGTAACTTATTTTTCCCGGAGCAAAATTGTAAGATATATCTTTTGGTACAACAAATGTATAGTTAAACTTGCCATTTACGACGCTTGCTTTGCCTTTATAAAGTATGTTATTCTGAACTTTAAAGCTCATTGGGCTGGTTCCGTCGTTACTTAATGTGGTAACTATTCTTTCTTTATCTAACACTAAAGGATAAACGATACCATTAAAATTGGTGACCGGTGCTTTTGAGTTATTTTCAATATGCCCGTGTATGGTAACTTTCGATAAAGCTTTTAGCGTATCGGTATAAATGCTTGCATCTAAATGATTAACCGAATCGGTTATAATATTTAAATCAGCCAATGGCAATTTTAAGGCAGGGTCGCCAAGCAGCGTAAAGTTCCGTTTGTTATTACCTGTTCCTGAAGCATTTTTTGCAAGCCGTATGATATCCCCAAAGGCATAATAGTTTCCTTTATCATTTTTTTCGAAAACATAGTTGTAGAAATTCCGGTTTAAGGTATAATTTGGGCTTGAATAGACCAAACGTGTTGTTGAGAATAATGCAACGCTTCCGCCATTCGGGTTAAGCAACACATATTCTCCCGCCGATATGTATTTATGATTATCGAACCGGCTAAATTCGCAAGTTGCTGTCATAAATACAGTTAACTGGTTTTTATTAACCCAGGAGTTGATATCGGCTATTGACACAATTCTTTCGTGGGCTAAACCGTTTTCTCCGCCATGTCCTGTATAATTAAAAATTAATATTCCATTATTAATGGCATCATTGATCAAGCGATTTACTTCGGGGTACGACTCGTAATTGGCAGATGTTTCCTGTGGGAAAGCATCCAGATAGATTTTATTAATAAAAAAGTAAGGATAGGTTGTATCAACAAAGGAAGCCAGTTTATCGGCATCGCGCATATGAATATTATTATCTTCATCGTCGCCGACAAAACAAAGTTGGTTGGTCCAGTCTCCCTGATTTTCCGGGTTGATGTATCTTTCAATTTTGTCGACCATTTGTTGTGCTTCTGAGCTTGTTCTTACCGGCAGACGGCCAATTCCAATATCAACCAGGCCTGAGTTTGTAGCTTCCACATTATCCGTTTCATCTAACAAGCCAAAAAAATCATCGGTTAAGAAAGACAAAACCGGGTTTAATGAATTCTCGGACTGGTAAGTTAATACATAATTAATATTTTTTGCCAGAATGGATTTGTGGTCGTAAGATCCATCGCCAATAAAAAGAACATATTTTAGTGTATCGTTCGCAGTAGGCCGGTTATAAATCATGCGAATAAAATTCCTGATAGCTGATGCATCTCTTGTGCCCGAAGAAAACTCATTATAGATTCGTTCTGGAGTAGTAACCAGCACTTTTAAATTGTCGTTATTCTGATGTATAGTTTTAATCTGATTGGCTTGTTCAATAAAATCCGGATGGGTAATAATTAACATATCAGAGTGATTTTCGCCATGCAGATTCTGATTCTCAACGCTTCCAATTATTTCTGTGCTTAGAAAATTCGAATTGTTAAACGCAATAAACTCGTTTAATCCTGGTTTTACTTCTATTTTTACAGATCTGGTATTGCCAGAAACAAGATTTAATGTTAAATTTTTGGCTTGTGCAGGATTAGTAATATCCCAAACCTTTGTTTCTGATGTGGTATTTTCGATTCTGAATTCAATAACTTTTGATGTAGCATCCTGATTAAAATACCTGAATTCCATTGGCTTATCATCTAAAACCAGTTTGCGTTGAGCGTTTATGGTGATGTAATCTAACCAACCTAATGAAGAACCGGTTGGCTTATCGTAAACAATATTAATGGTGAATTTATCTGAATTGCTTGTAAAACTACCTTTTGAAACACTTTCAGTTGCGAAAGTGGAAGTGTACGAACTCATATTTACTGAACCTAATGTGTGGTTGCTAATATTTTGACTGTCAGAACTTATGGTAAAGTTTGAACTAACTGCCGATCTGGCAACAACTCTGGTTTCAACATGTATTGGTGCCGTGGTTAAAAGGTTTGGGAAATCAAACTCAAAATTCATGTTTGTAGTAATGTCGAATTTTTCGCCAAACCACTCCTGTCCCGATTCCAGTAAATTGTTTAGTTCTTGTTCGTGATGCTGATAATCTGTAAAGCTGGTGAGTGTTTCAACAGCAGGTGCCGATGGCGGGCTTTCATTCACTACTGCTTGCTGATTGCCAATATCGGTGGTTAAAAATAAGTAGTTGTAATCAGAGTAAACATGTTTTATACAATTATAAAATTGCTCTGTCTCATTGTAAATCCATTCATCAGGCCCTTTTGTATAAAACAGAATATGATCACCGGCATGATAAATGGCATTTTGCTGCAGATCATCCTGATAGTTATTTGTATTTGCTATCGGAAGCATACCCGATGAATTGCCAAATACTTTTATATTTTCAGGATTTGTGAATCCCATCGTATTTAATTCCGAATAAGAAATTTTATACAAACCACTTTTTTGAACACGTATTTTGACCCAGTTTCCTGATTTTAGAACAGAGCTATTTGTAAATTTTGCTTCTTTAACTGATTTCGATTTAGCAGTATGGTCGGCATACAGCTCAATTTCAAACCGCACTAACTTTTCTATCTGTCCTGTGCTTTTGTTTTTTCGAAACGGCAGTAAATTTAGCTGAAGGTAAGGCTGGCTTCTAATGTAATTTATTTCCTGAGTGTAATTTATTGATTCTTCTATTTGTTTGGCTTGATTTATTATTTTTAGTTCTTCATTAGTCAAAGCAACATATTCCAGGTTTTTTAAGTTAACGCGGGTATTTTTTGCTTGCAAAGGAATTAACTCATAATAATATGGTATCATATTGGAGTGATCGTAATAATATGCATTATCGAATGATAAGTACTCTGTTTTGTTAAGATTTTTCTGTTCTATATTATAATAATGCGATACAGATTTTGGAGTATTCCAAACGATATCGCGCTGCATCGTATGAATTTGCCCGTATGTTGAAAAAAAGATTAAAAATAGTAAAACGGATAAGAGTACTTTCTTCATTAGTATTCATAATTTTATGCAAAGAAACAAAACTTTAATTTAAGTAATAATGATTTGTTAAAATCGTTATAGAAAATAATTTTATAAAGTTTGAAACGCATCGTATTAGCATATTATTGTAAATGTTACAACTTGTTTTAATAACCTGATGAAAAGAATACTAGTCATATTATTACTTATCTTGACAAAACAGATTTCTGGACAGGATGTTGAATTCTCTCAATATTATGCTAACCCAATATACTTAAATCCAGCCTTTGCCGGCTCTGAAGATTATACAAGAGTAGCTTTAAACTATAAGGCATTACTACCTTCATCTTATGGAAATTATTCGATTTACAGTGCTTCAATTGATAAATATTACGATGAGCTTGGGGGAGGAATTGGATTTCAGATTATGAATGATCGTCAGGCACAAGGTGTAATTAATAATTTGAGTCTGGGCTTAGTGTATTCATATCATATCCGGTTAAAAAAGAACTGGTCGTTAAATGCAGGATTAAAGTTGGGATATAATATTAATACAGTTAATGGTAATAATTTAATCATGACTGATATGATTGATCCATCAACAGGAGTTACAGGTACTAATACAGAATCAGGTCTTTATCAGAAATCATTATATTTTGATTTCTCAGCAGGTATATTAAGCTGGTACGATCGATATTATTTTGGCCTATCCGTTGATCATTTAACTAAACCACAAATTTCTCTGGGCAGTGATGATCCGGGCCCTATATACAGAAAATATACTTTTCATGGAGGATTTGAAATTCCATTTATAAATACGATTTATAAAGAATATATGACACTTTCTCCAAATATTATTTATCAACAACAAGGGAAAGCATCTAAAATTAATTTAGGATTATATCTGAATCGAAATGCACTTACTGCCGGATTATGGCTGCGTAGTAATACTCAACTGAAGTTTACAGGCGCAGTGTTTATGCTTGGTTATGTTGCTGATAATTCGACTTTTGCATACAGTTATGATATTCCTTTTTATTTAAATGGAGTAAATGGTGTAATTTATGGCTCACATGAAGTAACCTTTTTATATAAATTCAAGTATAAAAGCAAGAGAAAAAAAATGAAGGCAATAAAATGTCCCAATTTTTAGTTATATTTGTGTGTTAAATCTTGTTTATAGAAGATAAAAATTATTATATTTGAAATAAAAAATAACATTACCATGAACGTAAAGTTAAACATTTTCACTTTAGTATTTAGTAGTTTACTAATTGTAACCGGCTGTAGCATGCTCGGTGGCGGAGGTGATAAAGCTCAGTCAGGAAGTGAATCCCAAACTACAGGTTGGGAATATAACAATCCGGATAACGGGGGATTTGAAGTAAAATCAAATTATGAACAGGAACCTGGTCCTGGATTAGTGTCCATAGAAGGTGGTACCTATACGATGGGTCAAACCGAGCAAGATGTTACATATGACTGGAACAATGTTCCCAGAAGGGTTACTGTTGCTTCATTTTATATGGATCAGACTGAGGTGAGAAACGTTGATTACAGGGAATATCTGCATTGGATATCACGTGTTTTTATTGACTATCCGGAAGTTTACCAAAATGCGCTACCTGACACATTGGTTTGGAGAAGTCCACTGGCTTACAATGAGCCTTATGTAGATTATTATTTCAGGCATCCAGCTTATAACGAATATCCTGTTGTAGGTGTAAATTGGTTACAAGCGAATGATTATTGCATTTGGAGAACAGACCGTGTAAACGAAATGAGATTGATTGAAGAAGGTATTCTTGAATTAGATCCAAATCAAATTGGTAGAGAAAACTTTAATACAGGTGCTTATCTTGCAGGTCAATACGAAGGACTGGTAAGAGAAAATTTACCATCTCTTGATCCTAACAAAGAAAGTAGGATCGTAACAATGGCTGATGGTATACTTTTACCAAAATATCGGTTACCTACAGAAGCAGAGTGGGAATATGCAGCAGTTGCCTTAATTGGTAACACATATGATGAAAGACTTTACGAGCGAAGAATATATCCATGGGATGGCCATAATGTTCGTAAACCACCTCCAGGAAAAGAAATGGGTACCATGATGGCTAACTTTAAACGTGGCCGTGGTGATATGATGGGAACAGCCGGTGCTTTAAACGATAATGGAGCAATTACAGTGCCTGTTACATCGTATTGGCCAAACGATTTTGGATTATACTGCATGGCTGGTAATGTAAACGAATGGGTTCTAGATGTATATCGTCCACTTTCATACGAAGATGTTAGCGATTTTAGGCCATTCAGAGGTAATGTTTTTGAAACAATTGTTAGAAATGAAGATGGTAGTGTTGCTGCTAAAGATAGTTTAGGCCGATTAAAAACCAGGCCAATAACCGAAGAAGAAGCAGCTGGAAGATCCAATTACCAAAAAGCTGATTATATAAATGAACGTGATGGTGATTTAATGTCGCGTATAGATTTC
>CAYVEW010000100.1:0-11585 GCA_964450375.1 uncultured Bacteroidales bacterium | reverse complement strand
TGTCGGTTTGCTTTTCGTAATTCGGATATAATTTCGTTTTTAAATTCATTTTTATACCAGAAAAAGAATTTCCGCTGCGACAGTTTTTCATCTTTACTGCGAGCTACTTTTACTTTTTTCATGGTGTACGGATTAATACCTGAATAATACATTACAGTGGCTAAAGTCATGGGAGTAGGTGTAAAATCCTGGACTTGTTCCAGTTTAAAATCTAGGTTTTTAGTTTCTACAGCCAACTCAGCCATATGGATATGCTCACAACCAGGGTGGCTCGAAATAAAATAAGGAATCAATTGTTGATTCAATCCGTTTTTTTGATTTATCCTGTCAAATACTTTTTTAAACTCCAGAAACATTGAAAAATCTGGTTTTCTCATAATTCCGAGAACCTCACTTGATGTATGCTCCGGTGCTACTTTTAGCCTTCCTGACACGTGGTTTCTAATAAGCTCTTCGGCATAGGCTTTATAATCCGGTTCGCTTATTCTGTTCATAAACAAATCGTAACGAATACCACTGCCCACAAATGCTTTCTTAATTTTTGGGTGCTTATTTGCTTTTTTATAAATTTCGGTTAGATGTTTAGGATTTGTATTCAGGTTTTTACAAACATTGGGATGCAGACACGAAGCCCGCTTGCATTTTTTACATTGCTCCAGATCGAATCCCTGCATTTTATACATGTTAGCCGATGGTCCACCTAAATCCGATATATAGCCCTTAAAATCGGGCATATTACTTACAGCTTCAATTTCTTTTTCGATCGATTTTTCAGACCGGCTGCTGATAAATTTCCCTTGATGTGCCGAAATAGTGCAAAACGAACAAGCTCCAAAACAACCACGATGCAAGGTTATTGAATGTCGAATCATCTCATATGCTGGAATTGTTTCTTTTTTTGCATATTTCGGATGTGGTAAACGGGTAAAAGGCAAATCATAAATGGTATCAATTTCCGTCTCTGTTAAATTCTCAAAGGTTGGATTTACAATGATATAATGATCTTTAACTTGCTGTATTAATCGTTTATTGCTCTTATAATAATTAGATTCATGCTCTATTACTTGAAAATTTTTTGCATATTTGATTTTATCCGAAATACATTCCTGATGACTATATAATTGAAAATCTTGCCATTCTGCATTACCGGATTCTTCAATTTTATTCGATAAAAATGCTGTCTGATGAATATTCTTAATGGATTTAAAAGGCACACCTTTTAAAAGCAATTCAATTAATTCCTTCAATGGTTTTTCGCCCATACCATAAATAAGTAAATCTGCTTTGCTATCAAATAAAATGCCTGGTTTAAGCTTATCCGACCAATAATCGTAATGTGTCAATCGGCGTAACGAAGCTTCAACTCCACCTAACAGAACTGGAACATTAGGGTATAATCTCTTCAAGATGTTAGAATAAGTTATCGATGCATAGTCGGGCCTAAACCCGGCTTTTCCACCAGGTGAATAGGCATCGTTTGAACGTAAGCGCTTGTTTGCAGTGTAATGATTTACCATCGAGTCCATGCATCCTGCCGTAACAGCAAAAAACAATTTTGGAATTCCTAATTTTTTAAAATCACGCAAATCGTCCTGCCAATTGGGTTGTGGCACAATAGCCACTTTTAATCCAAAAGATTCAAGCAACCTACCTATCACTGCCGGCCCAAAAGATGGGTGATCCACATAGGCATCGCCACTAAATAAAATGACATCCAGCTGATCCCAGCCTCTGGCTGTAACTTCTTTTTTGGTTGTGGGTAACCAATCAGTTAAGCGATATGTATTCTTCAGTTCAGGCATATATAATATCGTGCAAAGGTATGATAAAAACCTTAATTAAGTTTTTTGTTACCTGAGAATCCTGCAACATTATTTATTGATGAATAACATTCGTTGATAACTGATTCTTCAAATTCTTTATAACTAATATCATCAGTCATTTGTATAATCAATAATATTTTTTACTTTCGCCAAGTATTTGAACTAATTTATTAACCTTAATTGAATTTTTATGAAGAAATTTATACTTTCTTTTGTAATTGCTCTTATTGCAATTTTTAATCTAAAAGCACAATCAACTGAAATTATTTTACAACCGGGATCGGAAGGTAAAGATGCGATGTTACATGGCCATAATCCTAATACTAACTATGGAAGCCATATAAATAATTATGCTGTTGCATGGACCTATAGTGGAACTCCTATGTACCTAAGAGCTCTCATAGAGTTTGATTTATCATCAATTCCTGTTGGGGCAACTATAACAGAAGCTAAAATATCTTTATTTTTTGCACCTACTGATTATGGTGCTGGCGAGCATTGTACAGAGGATGGTACAAATGCCTGTTATTTGAGCAGAGTAACCGAAACCTGGGATGAGTCAACTGTTACCTGGAATAACCAGCCTGTTACTTCTACAGAAAATCAAGTGACTTTACAAACAAGTACTTTTCCACAACAAAGCTACGAAAATATTGATGTTACTGCATTAATCCAGGATATGTTAACTTATGGTAACCATGGATTTCAATTAAAGTTAGTCACTGAGAGTCATTACAGAAGATTAACATTCGGATCTAGTGATCATACAGATGCATCCAAACACCCTAAATTGCTTATAAGATATACAATGAACAGTGGTGCTGCTCCAGCAGCGGCAACTAATTTGTCTATATCTGAATCTTCTCCTTTAATTATTGATCTGGCATGGGATGATAATGCTACAGATGAACTAAACTATATTATTGAAAAATCTATTGGCACAAATACTTCTTATGTTGAAATAGATACGTTAGATGCGAATACTACAAGTGCAACAATTACTGAAAATATTGTAAATAAAACAAAGTACTATTTTAGAATTAAAGCAGTTAATTCGGATGGATATAATAGTTACAGTGATGAAGTTTCATTGATTACAGGTGGAATTTCAATTACAGATGGAGATACTGCTATTTGTAACAAGTATTTCTTCGATTCTGGAGTTAATCATCCATACGATTCACACGAAAGTTATACACAAACCATTACGCCACAAGTTCCTGGTAAAATATTAAAAATAAAGTTCAATAGTCTTAGTCTTAGTTCAGGTGATCAATTGAAAATATATGATGGGAACTCTGTTTCTGCTGATTTAATTGCGACCTTAACGGGATCAACCATACCTGATAGTATATTTTCAAATAATGAGTTGGGAGCACTTACCTTTCAATTTACTTCGGATGGTGATATTTTAAAAAATGATGGATGGGAAGCATTCATTTCGTGTATTGATCCGGTATATCCTCCACATAATCTAACTTTAAATTCAAGCAGTTCTGACTCCGTTGCATTTTCATGGACGGATACCATTTCGAATGAAACTGGTTTTGAAATTGAACGATCAACGGATGGAATTAATTTTACTTATTTAAATACAACAAACGAAAATGTGCTGAGCTACACTGATAATTCAGATATTTACTCGGGTTCAGATTATTATTATAGAATGAGAACGATAAATGCAGAAGCAATATCTGATTGGTCTGATACGCTGCATGTGCTCACCCCGGGTCCGCTAGCTCCTTCTAACCTGGTAGCTGAATCTCCTAATAATTCAACCATTGATATAACCTGGGCAGATAACTCAAACAACGAAACAGGTTTTTTAGTTGAAAGATCTTTAAATCAAGATTCTGATTTCTCACAATTAGCAGAAGTAGGGAGTGATGTAAATACATATTCTGATGCTAGTGTTGAGTTCAATACAGTATATTATTACAGAGTAAGAGCTTATACTGGTACTGATACATCCAATTACACATCAACGAAAGAAATATTAGCCGGTTCGGTTGTTTTTGATGATCAGGATATTACAAGATGTGATTACTACCTGTTAGATCCAGGAGGGTTAAATGATTATGAGAATAACTTGAATAAATCAATAACATTATTGCCAACTGCGGGTTCTATAAAATTAACCTTCGAAGACTTTTACTTACAGAGTAATTATGATTTTCTATGGGTATATGATGGAACTGCATTAACGGATCCCTTAATTGCAAAAATTTCTGGCAGTAATATACCAGATAGCATTAATGCAACAAATGCAAATGGAGCATTGACATTAAAATTTACATCCAGCAGTAGTACATCTTATTCTGGGTTTAAAATTTATGTTAATTGTATCGATATACCGGCAAAACCAACAGGATTTGTTGCAACAGACACAACAGCTTATGAAGTTTCATTCGGCTGGAATGATGATTACACAGATGAGACTGGTTTCGAAATTTATCGATCAGCAGAATTAAACGGAAATTATAGTTTACTCGCATCCCTTAATGAGAATACCACAGAATTTACTGACATCAATTTAAGTACAGGTTGTACGTATTACTATAAATTAAGAACGCTTTCAGATGTTGCATATTCAGAGTTCTCTGATACAATAGAAGTTTTAACAAAAGGACCTAGTGCTCCAACGAATTTAGTAGTAAGATCTGATACTCAAACTTCAATTCACCTTAGCTGGAATGATAATTCGGATAATGAAGATATTTTTATTATCGAAAGATCATTACAAGCAAACGATGGTTTTGCAATTATCGATACCGTTGAAAGTAATATAACGGAATTTACAGATACAAACACGGTTTTTAATACAAGATATTATTACAGGTTATATGCCAAATTAGGAGATGATTCTTCAGAATTTACAAGTGCAAACTTTTTATCCGGTGCATTTATAATGCAACATGATACAATCTTAAGCAGATGTGATTATATCTTATTAGACCCGGGTGGATTAAATAATTACTCAAATAATTTGTCTAAAACAATGGTTTTAGAACCTCTATCGAACGACTATTTTGTTAAGTTGGTATTTGATGAATTCAATTTGGAAAGAAATTATGATAAATTATATGTTTACGATGGTTTATCAACATCAGATCCTTTAATTGCAACTTTAACTGATAATAGCTTACCGAATTCAATAATAGCAACAAACATAAATGGTGCATTAACATTAAGAATGACATCAGATAATTCTGTTACCCGTTCTGGGTTTAAAATTAGGGTAAGCTGTGCACATATACCTAATGCACCTTCTGACTTAAATTTGGTAAACGTAGGCAGAAATTCTGTAAACTTTTCATGGATAGATAATTCAATATATGAAGACGCTCAAATTATTTTTAGATCCGTCCATGTGGATGGGCCTTATAATCCAATCGATACGGTTGAAGCTGATGTGCTAGAATTTACAGACTTTGCATTAAATACAGGAACAGATTATTTTTATGCTTTAAAGGCAAAATGTGGAGATGAATTATCTGAATTTTCTGACACTTTATCTGTAACAACAACAGGTTTAACTGCTCCAACTAATTTATTGGTAAAAGCAATTGGAAACGATAAAATAGTATTAGAGTGGAACGATAATTCAGACAATGAAGATGGTTTTGAAATTATGAGATCTACAACTCATACGAACTTCGAAAAGATTGCTATGGTAAATGCAAATATAAATTCATTTACGGATGATGGTTTGATTTTCGAAACGCAGTATTTTTATAAGCTTAGGGCATATACTGCTGCAGATTCATCGGATTATACAGAAATAGATAGTTCAAGAGCAGGATACGTGAATCTTTTCCAGGGGGCTGTTACAAGTTGCAATTATTATTTGCTGGATCCGGGAGGAATAAGTAACTATCCTGACAATGAAAATTTGACCATGCAATTGTTTCCAGTCGTTGCAGAAGAAAAGGTTAAACTGGTAATCAACTCGTTTGAATTTGAAGAGGAAACAGATAGTTTGTATATCTACGATGGATCATCTGCCACAGATCCTTTGATCATGTCATTAACAGGAAGTGTTGCAAGTGACTCGTTATATGCTACCAATACAGAAGGTGCATTAACGCTTCGTTTTGTTTCAAATGAAACCATAAATAATTCTGGTTTTGAGTTTTTAATTAGTTGTGTGCAAGGTATTGTGGCCCCATCCAACTTACAAGTTGTCGAAACTTATACGGATAGTTTGAAATTGCAATGGAATGATAATTCAGATATGGAGACCGGGTACGAAATTCAAAGATCACCGAATTTAACTGATTTTGAAACAGTTGCTTCGGTTGGAGCAAATGTGGTGAATTATATAGATCATTTCGAGCCTTTATCAGGATCTACTCATTATTACCGAATTAGGACACTTGCAGCTGATGGTTATTCGAATTGGTCGGATACTTTAGAATATACCGATCCGGGTCCTTTGGCACCTACTGACATGCAAGCATACTCAGATAACCAAACGTCTATACGTTTACTGTGGACCGACAATGCAGATAATGAAGACCGATATGTAATTGAGAGATCTTTAAATGCAAATACAGATTTTGAAATTGTAAGTTCAGTTAATCCGGATATCGTAGAATTTACTGATAACAATCTTGAATTTAATACGGTTTATTATTATCGCTTATATGCAATTACTAATCAAGATACATCAGAATATATCACAACGAGTTGTTTATCGGGATCATTTACTCTTAAAGACGATACCACATTGACACGATGCGATTATTATTTACTTGATCCGGGAGGTCTAGAAGATTACTCTAATGCTTTGTCGGAAATAATGGTTCTTAAACCTGTATCTGATTTACATTCTGTGCGCTTGGTGTTTGAAGAATTTAATCTGGAAAATAGTTTTGATAAGCTCTATGTTTATAATGGTGTGTCGGTATCAGATCCTTTAATTGCAACCTTAACCGGTAATGCTTTACCCGATTCAATAATAGCAGCAAACATTAATGGTGCATTAACACTAAGAATGACCACGGATGCTTCCGTAACAAAACCAGGATTTAAGATTCGGGTGAAATGTGTTTACGTGCCAGAAGCTCCTTCAAATCTGAATCTAATTAGTGTAGATCGAAACTCTGCATCATTTTCGTGGACAGATAATTCGGATAGTGAAGATGGTTTTGTAATTTATAAATCATTATTAGAAAGTGGCCCTTATAATCCGATAGATACAGTACTTGCTAATACTACTGAGTTTAACGATAATTCATTAACGAGTGGTACCGATTACTATTATTTTGTTAAAGCAAAATACGAAGGAGAATTGTCTATTGCTTCTGATACACTAGCGGTTACAACCACCGGAATGAATGTCCCAGATAATTTTGTTGTAAGATCCACAGGTCGTACAAAAATTGAATTAACTTGGACTGATAATATTGATAATGAAACTGGATTCGAAATAGAACGATCATTAAGTGCAGAATCAGGATTCGAAAGAATATCAGCTTTAGCAGCAGATGAAACAAATCATGCTGATGATGCATTAGAATTTGAAACTGAGTATTTTTATAGAATCAGGGCAATATCAGCTAACGATTCATCTGATTATACTGAGATTAAAAGCGCAAAAGCTGGTTATGTTAAATTCTTCGATGGTTATATAGCTGAATGCGGTTTCTACTTATTGGATCCGGGAGGGGATGATAATTACCAGAATAATCAAGACTTAACGCTTAAACTTATGCGTTTAAATGCTGGTGATAAAATCAAATTAGTGATAGAATCGTTTCATACTGAAAATTCAAATGATAGTTTATACATTTATGATGGCCCGTTTGATGCTGATCCATTAATTACTGCACTTACAGGAACAGTTGAAAAGGACTCAATCTGGGCAACTATTAATGAAGGTGATTTAAGATTAAGATTTGTGTCAAATGAATCGCTTAACTATTCAGGATTTAAGATATATGTAAGCTGTGTGGATGATATTGCAGCACCTTCTAATTTAACACAGGTGCAAACATATTCTGATAGTATTGAAATTGCATGGACGGACAATTCGGATAATGAAGATGGATTTGAGATTTATCGCTCCACAAATTTGAATGATGATTATAATAAGATCGCAATCGTTAATAGCGGCGTATCTTCATATGTTGATAAGGATTTGGATCCGGAAACTCAATATCACTACAAAGTAAGGGCAATTAATACGGAAATCTATTCTGCCTTTTCCAATGTGCTGTCCGTATCAACTATGGTTGGTATCGGTGAGAATGATATTGAACCATCAAATTACAGTGTATATCCGGTTCCTACAAATAAGAGTATTGATATCAGATTAAGTAATAGGTATACAGGTGAATTACAAATTCAAATATATTCATTATCTGGTCAATTAATGGTAAATGAAAAGGGCAATAAATTATTACCCGAATTTTCAAAATCTATTAATATGGAAAACTTAATAAGCGGAGCATATATTCTAAGAATTCAATGTGCTGATGAAAGATATAACATTAAACAGTTAATAATTAAAGAATAATGGAAAAGCGGGGAAACCCGCTTTTTTTTATGGCATTAAAATAGAGCTATCACCATAGCTTAAAAACCGAAAATCATTGTTTAACGCAAAATCGTAAACTTTTTTCCAGTCTTTGCCAATAAATGCAGCAATCAGCAACAACAAGGTGCTTTTGGGTTGATGAAAATTAGTAATTAATTTATTAACCAGTTTAAAGCTATATCCCGGAAAAATCATAATCTGAGTGGATGCATGCAAATGATGAAGGTTTCTTTTGTGTAAATAATCAACCAGGGCTTGTAAAGCTTCGTTTTTGCTTATTGAATTTGGTAATTCATAGGCTTCCCATTGCGAAATATGAGCATCTAAAGTACCATTTTCTATTAATTTAACGCCAAGCCAGTATAAACTTTCAATAGTTCGCACCGAAGTGGTTCCAACGGTTATGATGTTTTTCGAGCGAATAAGATTTTCTAAATTGTCCTTTGTTACCACAAAATGCTCGGTATGCATTTCATGCTCATCAATGGTTTCCGATTTTACAGGTTTAAATGTTCCGGCGCCTACATGCAAAGTTACTTCTTCGATACAAACATGTTTCGATTTTAGTTTATCCAATACTCTCTGTGTAAAATGGAGTCCTGCTGTGGGAGCAGCCACCGATCCTTTTTGTTTAGAATAAATGGTTTGATAGCGGTCTTTATCAATGCTTTCAGAATCTCGGTTTAAATAGGGTGGAATAGGAGTATTTCCAATGCTTTCAAGAATCTCACTAAATGTTATTCCGGAGCCATTCCATGTAAACTCAATAAGCTGCGAATTACCTGCAGATTCCTTTTTGGCAGCTTTTAGCTCAATTTCAGAACCTTGTATATTTATTTTCTGAATTAAATCTCCTGTTTTCCACTTTTTCAGATTTCCTACGATACATTTCCAGGTAATTCTTTCGGTTTGCTGAAAAGCTAACACATAATCAGAAGGCTCTATGGGTTCTAAGCAAAATATCTCTATTTGCGCGCCGGTCGATTTAGCAAATTTTAAGCGTGCCTGAATTACTTTTGTATTATTAAAAACTAAGGTGCTGTTTGATTCGATGTAATCATCTACATAGGAAAAAAGATTTTTACTTACTTCTCCATTCTTATAAACTAATAATTGCGACTGATCTCGCTCTGTTAAAGGATACTTTGCTATTCTTTCATCCGGCAACTGATAGCTATAATCTTCAATTCGTATATTTCTTGGATTTATCGTCATTATTATCCTGTTTTGATCTGCAAAAATAACTAATTTTGTGTGGATAAAAATTAAAATAGATAAGGATGAATTTTAGAAAAGGTGATCGGGTAAAATTTTTAAACGATGTAGGTCAGGGAACCATTGTAAGTTTTCAAACCAAAGATATAGCAGTAGTTTTAAACGATGATGGTTTTGAAGTGCCTGTATTGATGAAAGAATTACTTAAAGTAGAAGGCGATTATAGTTTTAACGATAATGAGACGAGTAATAATGCATCTGAAGAGTTGCATGCTGCGGCAAGACAAACCGAACTAATTGAAGAAGATGATTTGGACGAAGATGGTTTAAATACAGACCAGAAAGCACATGTCTATTTTGCTTTGGTGCCTAAAAATCAGGATGATATATTAAATTCAGATTTAAATACTTTTTTAATTAACGACTCCAACTTTAGGTTATTATATACCATTTCCAAGAAAGAAACTGAGTTTCAATCTTTATTTGCATACGGAAACCTGGAAGATAACACCAAAGTTATTTTGGATACCATTAGAAGAGAAGACTTAAACGATTTCGAAGAAATTACTTTTCAAATAATCCTTTTTAGAAAAGGCAATTATTATCAGTTAAATCCAATTAATAAAATCTGGAA
Organism: uncultured Bacteroidales bacterium; assembly: GCA_964450375.1. GTDB lineage: Bacteria > Bacteroidota > Bacteroidia > Bacteroidales > UBA12077 > UBA12077. The sequence continues at coordinate 1,372 of CAYVEW010000100.1, read as the reverse complement.
TGTAAAACCAAGCAGGTTCTTTAAGCAAAATACATTTGCGGAAAACGATTTCTTTCACGAAAAAGCATTTATATACGAATTAACGGCAGATGAAATTAATCTTGCTGATCATTTATCAGATGCAGATATTGAAAAAGCTAAAAAAGAGAAAGAAAGGCCCGAAAGTAAAAAACAATTTAAGAGTAGCAAAGAAGTTAAGAATCAGGAAATTGATGAAGTAGATCTGCATATTCAAGAGTTAGTTGACGATTATAGCAAGCTGTCGAATACCGAAATACTTGATATTCAAATGAGCCGTTTTACTACTGCATTAGATGGGGGAATTATTGCCGGAACCCGAAGAATGGTATTTATTCATGGTATTGGAAATGGCCGCTTAAAACATGAAATAAAGAAAACCCTGGATCGGAAGTATCCTAAATTAAGATATCAGGATGCGTCGTTTAAAGAATACGGATATGGAGCAACAATGGTAATTATTAAGTAAGGCTAAAAAACACAGCAGATTGAATGAATGTCGGAATTTAGAATCTATACAAACAGACTATTAGTTAGGCCTATTGAAAAAGAAGATGCTAAACTACTTTTCGCTTATCGGTCTAATGTTATCGAAAATATGTATCAGGGATGGATACCTGGTAAAATAGAAGATGTATACGATTTTATTAATGATAAGATTTCACCATCTATTAATATTGTAGATACCTGGTATCAGCTGGCAATTATCGAAAAAGAGACTAATGTTTTAATTGGAGATATTGGCCTGCATTTTATCGATGCAGAAAATAAGCAAGTCGAAATAGGATGCACACTAAATAAAGAATACCAAGGAAAAGGCTATGCTACAGAAGCTTTAGAAGGCATTATCGACTATCTTTTTATGACACTGAATAAACATAGAATAATGGCTTCCGTTGATCCCAGAAATCATAAATCACTGAAATTATTGGAACGAATTGGATTTAGAAAAGAAGCTCATTTTAAGAAAAGTTTATTTATTAACAACGAGTGGGTAGATGACATTATATACGCAATATTGCAGGAAGAATGGAACCGTTAATTCTATAATAGATACTTTTAGTTTCTTCATTAATTAAATAAATACACTACTTTTGCATTGCAGTAGGCTGTTCCATCGTGCTGACTATAAACGTCAGTAAGGAAAGTCCGGGCAACAAAGAGCACCAAACTCTCGAAAGGAGAGATATTCGTGAGGGTATAGTAACAGAGAAGAAAATAACTACCCTGACGTTTACCGTCAGGGCAAAGGTGAGAAGGTGGGGTAAGAGCCCACCAGGTTTGGTAGCGATACCAAATGCTGTCTGTCTTTTGGGTTGCAAGACCACGTATACCGGCAATTAAGAGCTGCTCG
>CAYVEW010000099.1:0-11658 GCA_964450375.1 uncultured Bacteroidales bacterium | reverse complement strand
AATTTAATCCTTAATTTCTGCACTCATTGGGAATTTTAGGTTTTCTGTTTTGTCGAGGGTAGCTTTTACCGAACCAATTAATATTTTTGCTTCAACCAGAACTGGTATTCTGTTTAAATCATCGGTAACCCAAACGGTTAAATCTTCGCCTCCTTTAAAAATTGTTCCTTCGATAAGTAATGCTGAAAATTTAATGGTATTAAACTTTCGATTATCCCGGGTTTTTAGAACTTCTTTGCCCAGATAGCGAATAAATAAATCAAAGATTTCATTATCAACAATCATTTTAACCGGAATAGTATCATTAATTTGATATTGCTCAAAATCAAGGTTTCGCACATAATAAACCCCTGAAATAACATCGTGAATCTGTTGTTGTATTTGCAAGGTATCTTCTTTATAGGGCTGATTGGAGTTCTCTGTTTTGGAATAGATCAGACTATCCTGATAATTAAATGTATATTGATTATTTACTTCATAACCACCTTCGTAGGTATCGCGAATAAAATGATAAGGAGATAAATCGCTGGTACTGGCATAGGATTGAAAATAGTCGCGAACTTTAAATAACCAATCGTACGAAGGAATGCTAAACCCGAAAGAATCGTAATGATAAGCAGGCTTCCCATTCCATATTTTCTCTTCGACCTTAAACTGGACAAATCCGGCATTTATCCAAATAAAACCCCAGTTGTATGCTGCATTATAGGTAATTCGCTCACCCGATTTAAATACCGGGTAAGATTTCACAAAATCCTGCGCATGTATTGTTGATGGCCATATTAACAGAAAAATGAGAACACTGTATTTTATTGGTTTACTGTTTTTAATAGTCCCAGATATTATATGCATTTCGGTACGGACTTAACATCGTGTTATAAAAAGGAGAGTAATTATTGTACAAATTATCTAAACCATCTGAATATCGGTATTGTAAGTGAAACTGAAATTTCTCATTTACTTTATAACCCACACCAATGGAAAAAGTTTTAAAATCATCATTGTACATCTGCGCTCTGTAATCGTTAAAAACAGATTGATTTTCGAAATAAGCACCATCGCCAAAAATACTCCAGCGCTCCGATAACTGGTAATTAATGGTTCCGCTTATTCCATAGTTTGATGGTGATGAGTTGTAAGAATATTGCGCCCCCGAACCTAATGCTCCTTCCAATCCACTCATGTTGTTTTGCATAATCATGCCATTTACGGTGAGATTTAATTTTGAGTTTACCTGATAATTCACCGAGGGAGAAATATAAGAGCTCATCATGGACATATTATTGCCAAAACTACTGAATCCGGTACCTAAAGAAACAGAATAAGAAAATTTCTCGTGTTGTTTCAATAAGGTGGGCTTTTTTGTGTCATCTTCTTTCTGGCTTGTTTCAAAAATCGAAGAATCTACCGGTTGATAATATTTAGGCATTAAAGGAAATACATTTTGAGTAAAGCCTGAATTACTCAAACCGAACAATGTTGTAACTATTAATAATATTTTAATTATTTTTAGCATAGTACAAAATTAACGTTTTTTTTAACTAATTGTTTTAATATTAGAAGTGATATTTTACCGTTTTTTGAAAATTATTAGTTTATTTCTGATTTTGAATATCCTATAAATTTTATAATTGGATCAGGTGAATTAAGTGAAGTTTTCATTTGTTCTGATGCTGCACGACATCCCGCCATACATTTTGAATATAAATTACAATCTGAACAAAAATCAGGGATCGTATTATTCCACAATTGTGCTTCTTTAGAATTCAGCATATTTTTTAAATTATTCGTGAAAATATTTCCAAGTACCGTAGGTGAATGATTACAAAAACGTAAATTTCCATAAACATCAATTGTAAGCGGGCGTTTTTTCACATCAGGCGAACAAGTTGAGAAGGAAATTCCTGGAAAATCATTCGGATTAAGAACGCACAAAGGTGTACAAACATTAGATGTTAAGGTTAGATTGTTTTTTATTCCAACTTCTGAAGCTATTCTATATGTATTGGCCAGTTCTTTTTGTGGAATAAGTAAATTTTCTTTTTCTGCAATACCTTGTCCTCCTATATTAAAACGATTTAACATGATTCTGTTAACACCAAGATCTTTTATAAATAACAATGTTTCCGCAATTTGTTTATAATTCGCTTTTGTAATAACAATAACGGCAACTACATTTGCTTTAAGTTCAATGAGTTTCTTTATTGAATTTACCGATTTCTCCCATGAACCTTGTATCTCAGTCATATAATCATGCATTGTAGAATTTGGAGAATGTACGGGAAGCTCGAAAAGATTCACATCCAACGTAAGCATTTGCTTATAATCAGAATCGTTTGCAGCATTACCATTTGTAATAATTGTTACCGATTTCCTTTTCATTCTTGTAAACAAAACGATTTCAGAAAAACGTTCTGTCATAAAAGGTTCGCCACCAGTAAATGTAACATGATCAACATCAGCAATTTTAAATAACTGCTTTAATGTTTTTTTTGCTTGTTTATAAGAATTATAATGCGTAAAGTTATTGTTTCCAGGTATTTTCCAAATATTATAACAGTATTTACATTTTAAATTACAAACAGATGTTATTTCAAAAGTTATATGCGGAATTTTAAGATTCATTTTAAAATTCTAATTCTAAATCTGGTACATAGATGGTTAATCGGTTCGTCTTCCAATTTTGTATAAAAATTTAATGAATACAATCCTGAATTCGTATTTTCATCAATTTCTATCATAAAGTTTTCTTTATCGCTATCAAAAGCACCATCTAACGGTAATATTTTTTCATATTGCAGCGTATCTGTATATAAAGTATCTGTAAGGCTAAAATAAAACTCGGTACCTGTCCTGTCATTAATTGTTCCTTTAATAGTGTTATCAACATTAAGATTTACACTAGGCACATCGTTAAAATCTGATGTAGTTATACTAAAGCTAGGGATCATTGGATATTCATAACTGTCTTCATAACAACTACAGGAAGGAACGATTGATGAAACAGTTAATAACATGGCTCCTATTTTAATTTTTTTCGCTATCCAAAATTTAGATTTGCCTTTAGTAAGGTAGACTGCAGCTGATATTATTACAAATAAACATGTTAGAATAATTATGGCAATAGGTGTTAAATTTTCCTTGTCTTGCATACAACTAAAGATAAGTGATTTTATTTCGTTTAAGATGTTATTTTATCCAACTTGGTTGCTTATTGAGCGACTTCATATAATTATATTGATTTCATTACTAATTTATACATTTTAATTATCATCTGAATCAATTCTCACAACCTTTAGTATATTTTTCTCTTTTTTCAGTTTAGCAATTAAGGTATTCAAATGTTTGGCGCCATCAACCAATAGTTTAATCCTGCCTTCGAACATGCCATCGTTCGAGTCCATGGTAATGGATCGCATACTAACTTTCAAGTCCTTCGATATAATATCTGTAATCTTATTCAAAGTACCTACTTCATCAACTCCGGTAACTTTTATAGTGGTTTGAAATGATTGTTTAGCCGCCGATTTGGTCCATTGTGCTTTAATAATTCGATAGTTATACTTTTCGACCAACTGATGTGCATTCGGGCAGTTGGTGCGATGAATTTTTATTCCTTCGCTTACCGTTACAAACCCAAAAATAGAATCGCCAAATATTGGATTACAACATTTTGCCAGTTTATAATCTACATTTTCAATTTTATTATCTATAATTAAATAGTCGCCTGCATAAACATTTCCATCGGTTTTCTCTTCCGTTTGCTGTAATTCTGTAACTTCGGTAATTTGCTCCTTTTCAGCTTCTTTCTTTTCAGTCAGAAAATCTTTTATTTCAGTAATATCTATTTTTTCTGTAGCCAGTCCATAATAGAGATCGACCGGAAATTTTAATTTATAATGCTTTAGAATTTTATCTATTAACGCATCTTCGAACTTAATTTTCCAGTTTTTTAACCGACGTTTTAGCAAATCTTTCCCAGCTTCTGCTTCTTTATATTTTTCTTCGCGTAAGGTTGATTTTATTTTTGTTTTAGCTTTTGAAGTAACAACAAAACTCAGCCAATCGGTTTTTGGCTTTTGTGTTTTAGATGTAATAATGCTTACCTGATCTCCATTTTGCAATTGCTGCTTTATGGTAACATTTTTATGATTTATGGTTGCACCCACACACTGGTTTCCCACATCGGAATGGATGTCGTATGCAAAGTCCAACACCGTAGAACCGGCTGGTAATTTTTTTAAATCGCCTGTGGGAGTAAAAACAAATACTTCTTTATTATATAGATTTAATTTAAGGTCATCAATGTTTTCGCTGTTTGCTGCACCGTTTGATTCAATCACATCACGAACCTTTTGCATCCACTGATCAATTCCTTTTTCGGCCTTTACACCTTTGTAACGCCAGTGTGCAGCATAGCCTTTTTCCGCTATTTCGTCCATTCGTTTGGTACGAATCTGTACTTCCACCCATTTACTTTCTGGCCCAACTACCGTTGTATGCAGGGATTCATAACCATTCGATTTTGGAATTGATATCCAATCGCGCATCCGTTTCGGGTTGGGTTGGTAAAAGTCTGTTACAATTGAATATGCTCGCCAACAATCCGCTTTTTCTTTGGAAGGCTTAGAGTCGAGTATAATACGAATAGCAAAAATATCGTATACTTCTTCAAATGGTACGCCTTGTTTTTTCATTTTTTGCCAGATCGAAAAAACAGATTTAGGCCTTCCCTTAATTTCATAACTAAACCCCTGTTCTTTTAATTCTTTCTCGATAGGTGCAATAAATTTCTTTATAAATCGCTCACGTTTGGCAGTTGTATTTTTTAGTTTTTTGATAATCTCCTTATACTGTTCATTCTCTGTATATTTCATCGAAAGATTTTCCAGCTCCGATTTAATATTATACAAACCCAGCCGATGTGCCAAAGGCGCATAGAGTGAAAAAGTCTCCAACGAAGTTTTAATTTGATGCTCTTCGGGCATATAATTCAGCGTTCGCATTTGCTGTAAAAGAATAGCCAGTTTGATCAATATCACACGTACATCTTCGGCCAGTGTTAACAGCATTTGCCTGAAATTCTCCGCTTGTGATGCATTCGCTTTGGAATCGATATCAGAAATCTTTACTAAACCATCCACCATGGTAGCAATGGTTTTATCAAAATCTTTTTCAATTTCGATTAAATTGGTTTTTTGATCAATCACCAACTGAAAAAGCAAACTCGCCACCACCGATCTGGTTCCTAAACCAACCTGCTCCACAACAATCGTTGCAATTTCCAATATATCGAGCACGAAAGGATCACCCGATGGAGAACGTTTATCATCGTATGCATCCAGCGCCATGTCGAATGCTTTACGAATTAAATCCAGCTCTTTCTTTTTTGTAAAATCTTCCGATAACTTAAGTAATTCGCGATATTTAGCAATGATTTTTTTTCGTTCCCGATCGTTAATTTTTCCTTCGGTCTTTTTATCGAAATTAAGTTTTGACAACATACTTACAATAATTTAAATTCATCGGCATCCAGGTGAACCGGGAATTTCTCTCTGAATAAATTCAATTCATCTAACGAAAGATCGGCATGAATTATTTCTTCTGAATAATCCTGTGCTTTTGAAATGATTCTACCCTTTGGGTCAATAATTACCGTATCGCCGGCATAACTAATCCCTTCGCCATCCTTTCCAATTCGATTAACACCAACCACATAAGCCTGATTCTCAAGCGCACGTGCTTTTAATAATGTATTCCACACTTCTCGCCTGCTTTCGGGCCAGCTTGCTATGTATATTAACAAATCATAATCGTTTTGGTTCCGGCTCCATACCGGAAATCTTAAATCGTAACATATGAGTGTTGAAATACGCCAATCATTATATTTAAAAATTGTTTTGCTTTTGCCCTTTGTAAAATCGATATGTTCCCTTTCCATTCTGAATAAATGGCCTTTATCGTAAGTGTAAAACTCGCCATTGGGGAACATGGTAATGCATCGGTTATAATAATTATTATTTTCTTCAATAATGATACTTCCTAAAATGATTTTTTGATGATTTGCAGCCTGTTGTTTTAACCACTTAAACGATCTCCCATTCATTGGCTCGGCCAGTCTTTTTGAATTCATTGAAAATCCGGTGGTAAACATTTCGGGCAGTATAACCAATTCTGTATCATCTGGAACTAACTCTAATTTATTGGCGAAAAGTTCGAGATTTTTATCAATATTTTCCCATGCTAAATCGGCTTGAACACAAGAAATTTTTAGGTTTTTTGACATAACAGATCATTTTTTGCTGAATGTCAAAGATAAAAAATCCTAAACAGAAGGAAAGCGATTCAATTTAAATTCTTCCAGCAATCGGGTTTTAAGCTCCATATACTGCGCTTTATTTGTATCGGCAAAGGCTTCGTCTCTTGATGAAGGTATATCTTGATAGTTTACTTCGAAGTCGAATTGTTTTCGTGTAAAATCAATTCTTTCTTCATTTATCTTATTATAAAAATGCCATTGGCCTTCGGCCTTAGTTTTTAAAATTTCTCCGCCAATTAACTCCTGAATAACCATTGCAGTTACTCCGCATTGGCCTTTATAGGGATTCTCACTGGTCCATTTGCTGCTGGTTTTTATACTCCAGCATTTTAATAACATGTTTTCGATCAAATTAAAGTTCATGATTTTTCAGCTATTCATCCACTGTTTAAATTTCGGAGCCCGTTCAATACTTACAATAGCATCTAACTCTTCGTCGGCTGGTGGATTCAAGTTCAGCTTAACTCTTCCGCGCGAATAGGCAATCATTTCTGATATGGCTTGCATATTAACAATGTATTTCCTGTTAATCCTGAAAAATTGTTCGGTTTCAAGCAAATTTTCAAGTGCATCTAATGAATAATCGACTGCATATGAAGCTTTTTGAAATGTTTTCATAAAAACATTTTTATCAAAAGCATAAAAATAAGCTATTTCCGTGGATTCAATTTTCTTAAGCTTTTCGCCAACCTGAATTAAAAAACGTTTTTTCGCTTCGGTTTTTTTACCTTGAATTCCAGCTAGCAGATTTTCAAAATCGATGCCAAACGCCGATCGTAACTCACTAAATTTTAATAAGCTTTCTTCTAATTCAGTTTTACGAATTGGCTTTAACAAATAGGAAATACTATTCAGTTGAAAAGCTTTTATGGCGTATTGATCGTATGCTGTAGTAAATATTATTGGTGTTTTTATAATTACTTGATCGAAAATTGAAAAGCTTATTCCATCGGATAACTGAATATCAAGAAAAATCAAATCAGCTGTGTTCTTTTTTAGCCAATGAACTGATTCCTGTACCGAACCAATTTTGGCCATGATTTCGATTGCAGGATCAATTTCTAATAGCATTTTCTCCAAACGGTTTGCCGCAAGCTTCTCATCTTCAATAATTATAACCTTCATATCATTCACTTTCGATTAATGGTAGTTTTACCAGATAATGATTTGTTTCAACCTTAAATTCAGGTATTTCGTCGCTTATTAAGGAATATCTTTTAATCATATTTTGTTGTCCCACTCCCGAAGAATAAGCTTTAGATATTTTAGCCTGAATATTATTTCGAACAAAAATCCATTTATTATGATGAAAAATATCAATTTGCAAAGGATTTTTTTCGCTTATTACATTATGTTTTATGGCATTTTCCAGAACTGTTTGCAAGGATAAAGGTGGCAAATATAACTGTAAAAGTTCAGCAGGTATATCAATATTTATTATTAAATCATCGCCATAACGCATTTGTTGTAAAAAAATATACGAACGTACAAAACTCAACTCTTCGCTTAAGCTTGCAACCGGTTTTTCAATAGTTTCAAGAACGTATCTGTAAATTAGCGAAAACTCATCAATAAACTTTTGTGCATTTTTTAGATCACTCTCAATTAATCCTGATAATACATTTAAGCTATTGAACATAAAATGTGGATTAATCTGATTTTTAAGAACTTCAAACTTTATTTGCGATAATTCCAATTCTAAATTCTCTGCTTTTCTTTTGGCTTCCTTGCTATCGTTAAAAAATATGAGTGCTTCCAGAATAGTAACCAGAATTATATTAACCACCGAAAAAATTAAAGCATTAGAAACTAAAACATCAAATAAATTTTCTTCATAAGCATCTATCCAGTGTACAACGAGCGTAATAATTGTCGATACCACAATTGCACTTAAAACTGTGAAAAATACTTGCAATGCTATCCGTTTTATAGTCTTTGTATTCCAAGGGAAAGACAGATTTAAAAAATGGATGATAACCAGGTTGGGATACGATATAAGCAGTCCGGCTATTACAGTAAAAAAAGAACTATAGAATAATCGTTGTATAAAATTTGTAAAATCGGGAACATGATAATAACCACTAAAGTGATTATAGGTAATGATAATCACTTGCAAAATTACTGCAAAAACAGACAGTAATTTTAATAATCGAAAAAAAGGGAATAGTTGATTTAGTTTTTTCAAAAGCTTCATTTTAGTCGAAATAAAGATATAAAACGGTATTGATTATTAAAAAAAATTTCAGGGTTAAAATATTCTTCTAACCCTGAATTAACTATTAGTATAGTTTTAAAAAATTCCATACTTAACTGTTATTCCGACAGAATAATCTCTTAAGAAAAATTCATCTTCTCCTTTTAAGTCTATGGGTGATGTTAACCGGTAACTTGCCTGAGCTCCCAACCACCAGTTACGGTAAACTCTAAGCTGTAGTTCAATACCTAACTCGTTAATGGCAAAATCTTCAATATCGATTATCTCCTGATACCATTCGCGCGACTCTGCATATTCTTTATCATACTCGAAGAAAGTAACTCCGCTGCCACTTAACCACGATAAGCCAATCTTACCCCAATCCCGAACAGAAAATAATCTTTCAACAAATAAACCACCATATCCGGCTTGTAAGCGATAAGTTCCATCAGTTACCAATTCATCTAAATGTTTGTCGTAATCTAATAAATTACCACCTACTCCAATGGTCCATTTTTTATCGAAAACGATACCTATTCTACCACCTAACCAGTAAGAATTTTCTCCTTTTAATGGTGAGTAAGTTCCTGATAAACCTACATAACTGCCAATGGTATGGTTTTTCTTTTTTCCTTCGTACGACCAAATATGATCTTTGTGTTCGTTGTTTTGTGATTTTGCAAATACACTAACAAATACTAAAATTGCTGTTGCGATAAATACTTTTGTTTTCATATCATTAATTATTTAAAATGTTTATAATCAAATTCTCGAAACAAAAGTATTGCAGCTTGTGGTACTAAAAAAAAGAAACACGACGAGCGTGTTTCTTTGGTATCTGAATATGTTTTTACGGATGATTAACGCGAAATAGTGTTTTTGTTATTTAATTATTGAAACATCTTTTATTCTGTCGTACAATGGTTTTATAACCCAATTCCCGGCTTTATCAATAATTCCCCAGCCACCATCCGAACGAACGGCAGCATATCCGTTATGGAAATCCCTTGCCGATTCAAACTGTGGTTTTACAACCCAATTCTGGTTTTTATCCATAAAACCAAACAATCCTTCTTTAACTACTTTTACCAAACCTTCTGAATAATTATAGAATTTATCCACATCATCGATGTATTTAATTTCGCCTTGTTTATTAATAAATCCCCAAACATCATCCAGTCGTGCCATTGCCAAACCACTAATCGGATCAAAATCTTTAACAGCCAAAAACTTAGGCTCAATTACCCATTCACCTTGTTTGTCAATATATCCTAATAATCCATCCTCATTTCTCGCCCATGCAACATCTGCACTAAAGTATCCAAGTTTCTCAAATTTAGCAGGTATGGCAACTTCACCTTTTGTATTAACAAATCCTTGTAAACCCGTTATATCAGTAAATATTGCCATGCCTTCCGAGAATTTCTTAATCTTAATAACATCATTAGCCATAATCGGAATTTCATTTCCTTTATTATCTAATACATAAAAATCCTTATCGATAGATGCTGTTGCATATCCATCAACAAAAATGGATATAAAATCGAACTTACGTGGGAATAATATTTTACCCTGGCTATTCATGGCTCCCCATTTTCCTCTATATTGATAAATAGCTACTCCGGAACTAAAACCCTGTGCTCCATACCCAAACCCTTCTTTAAGTACAAACTTTTCAGGTTCTACATCAATCACTTCGTTTTGGATGTTAATTAAATCGTAATGATTTCGTTTAGAATAATAAACTGCTGCAATACCTTCTTCTGAGAATTCATAACACATTCTGTATTGAGGTTCTATGATAATTTGTCCATCAATACTTAAATAACCCCAATCTCTTGAGTTAAAAGGCCTATACAACACCACATATGTTTGTGAAAATAAGTTAAATGAAAATAAAACGAATAAAGCAAAAAATAAAAATCTTCTCATAAGTAATTTAAAATTAATTAGTAATTATAATCTTTAGTTCCTTTTTTCTCGTTCCACCACTCATTAATTTTTGTCATATCCTTTGGTGTTCCTTTAATTTTTTGAGTAATGATTCGTTGGGTTTTTCTTTTTATCCTACCTTTTAAAACAATCTCTTCTCCTGCTTTTTCAAGTGCTTTAAGCACCTGATTTTGCATTTTAAATAAAAATGGATTTCCATACAATCCTACCGCTGTGGTTCTGTAAATTTCTCCTACCACCGGACAATGTCTGTTATGGGCTAATGCTTTAAAGAATGTTTTAACCGGATTGAAATTCTTTTCTTCGAAGAAACCACAGATTGAAAACACGACCATGGATTGATTTTCAGTTATAAACCGGCGTGGATGTCTTACTCCATTTATTCCCGGAATTACGTATGGATATGCACGGCTTACCGACCTGTCAAAATAATTTTTAAGTATGCCTGGCATTCCATCAGCATAAATAGGAAAAGCATAAACAATCAGGTTTGCAGGATAAAGCTTTTCTGCGAGTTGATGGAAATCATCTTTATCGTGGTACTTGCATTCGCCTGGTTTATTCATCCAACAAGCAAAACAGCCATCGCAAGGATTGATCTTATAATTGTTTAAATGAACCAACTCCACATCGGAGTACTGTTTCATTCCATTAATGAAAGGTTTTAAATAAAAATCGGTATATCCTTTATCACCACGTGGTGATGCATTAAGCACAACCACTTTGTCGGGTGTTTCCCAATATTTAACCGGATTTCGCTCGAATTTGGTAACCGGATCTTTTGGAATATTTAAATCTTCCGAAAAATCTTTCTTAGGTAATACTTTAAAAAAAGAAGTATCTCCCTTAAAAATGAGTTTTCGGCTCATAACACCCCACACCGGATTTAATCTACCTGCAGCTAAATCTAACCAGTTATAAAAAGATGCCTCTACCGTAACCGTTGGTTTTTGCACTACGCCCTGATTAAAAATCAATTCATTTTGGTTTGATTCAATAAAACACGTAATCAATTCATTTTCGTGTTTTAAGTGAAACTGGATAGTCCCTTCGGCTTTGTACTCATGATCGGGATATTTTTGTTGTAATTTATCCACCATCATTTCCATTATTCCCATGGGAGTTAACGATTCCTTCATTGTGTTAAGTTTATAATAAGGCTTGAAGATACATTTTTTTCTTAAAAATAAAG
>CAYVEW010000098.1:0-11775 GCA_964450375.1 uncultured Bacteroidales bacterium | reverse complement strand
GCAGTTGCATCAGGTTTTCAGAAGTTTCCGGATCCAGGTTTCCGGTGGGTTCATCAGCTAAAATAATTTCCGGATCGTTTAATAAGGCCCGTGCAATAACAACACGCTGTTGTTCGCCACCCGATAACTGATGTGGCATTTTATAACCTTTGTAACTAAGTCCTACTTTTTCCAGAACTTCCGCAATCCGATCGTTTATTTCTACTTTATTTTTCCATCCGGTAGCTTTAAGAACAAAAAGCAGATTATCAAATACGGTACGGTCGGTTAATAATTTAAAATCCTGAAATACAATTCCCAACTTGCGTCTTAAATAAGGAATTTGCTTTGGTTTTATTTTCGCTAAATCATATCCTGAAACTCTGGCTTGCCCTTCTTTTATTGGTATCTCAGAGTTAATTGTTTTTATCAAACTGGTTTTTCCGCTACCTACTTTCCCGATTAAATAAACAAATTCACCCTTGTTAATCGATAAATTAACATCTTTTAATACCAAATGATCTTTCTGAAAAATCTGAACATTTTCAAATTCTATTAACGTGTCTAAGGCCATGTTTATATTCCAATTTTAAGATTTCAAATTCCAAATTTCCACTTTATAATTACGTTCTCATCTTTAATCATTTACTATAATTTATAAAGTATTCCAAAAGGTGCATTTTTTATTAACTCTTCAATTCTATTTTTATAATCATCTAAACCAAATTTTTTTATCTGATTTTCCGGATGATTGGTTTTAAAATGAGCTAATAAAACAAACTGATCATCCCTGATTTGCACATAATCAGGAATTTTATCGGTTCCTTGTGTTTTTAAAAAATACATGGTATGTTATTTGCTTCATCACAAACGTACGTAATGTTTTTTATGAAAACAATACATTGATTTATAAAAACATTTTAGCAGTTACCTGCTGTTGCTTAACTTTTACGAATTTTAAACAAAAATAAAAGTTTTATGATAAAAATCTATTTAGTAAACTTCATAAATTCTATAAACTTCCTCACAGTTGAAAGAAGTAACTTAATCAGGTTAAAAACTAAATTCTTTTTTCTTAAAAAATATTAACATAAAAATGAAATTAAGATTCCTAAAAGAAAATATTTCTGGTAATTAACAGTTTTATGTTAATTAAAAAGGGTGTTTTTAAAATCCTGTTTGGTTTATTCTTTATAAATTTATGCAAATTTCAAGGGAAGAAATATGTTACAAATAAAAAAATATAAGTTATTTATTATTAGTTTTTTACTAATTGTATCAGTTGATGCTTATTCACAAAAAACTTTATATCAAAACGACCCGGATGCCGTTTATAAAACCGGATTGGAACTTTTTAACAAACAAAAGTACGGAGTAGCTCAAAAACATTTTGATCGGGCCATCGAATTATATGCTGATCGTGATGTGGAGTTTAAAGCAAATTCGGAATATTATTCTGCATTGTGTGCCATCGAGTTGTTTAACGAAGATGCTGAATATAAGATTGCTCGTTTTATAGCCGAACATCCCGAAAATTCGAAAGTAAATGCAGCATACTTTCACATGGGAAAATTTCAGTATCGTAAAAATAAATATGGCGACGCAATTCGCTGGTTTTTAAAGTTAAATAAAGATAAGCTCAACGATGAAGAGCTGGCAGAATATTATTTTAAACTGGGTTACAGTTATTTTCGCATTCGCAAATACGATAAAGCGAGCTCGGCATTCTATGAAATAAAAGATATCAACACAAAATTTACGGGCCCGGCAATTTATTACTATTCCCACATTGCTTATCAGGATAAAAATTACGAAACCGCCTTGCAGGGATTTCAGCGTTTAAGTACCAACGAAACTTTTGCCCCCATTGTGCCTTACTACATTACACAGATTTATTATGTGCAGGGCAGATATGATGAAGTGCTGAAATATGCACCTGATCTGTTAGATAAAGCAAGCGATAAGCGAGCTCCCGAAATTGCAAAGGTAATTGGCGATTCGTACTACAAAAAACAGGAATATGAAAATGCCGTAAGTTATTTGCAACAGCATGCCGACTCCAAAAAAGCACAGCGAAAAGATTATTATCAGTTGGCTTATTGTTATTATCAACTGGAACAATACGACAGTGCTGCTGTAAATTTCGAAAAAGTATTTACAGAAACCGACCAAATGGCTCAAAATGCTTATTTCCATTTGGCCGATTGTTACATTCAGTTAGATGAAAAAAATAAAGCGCGTCTGGCATTTGAATTTGCTTCCAGGCTCGATTTCGATCCAGAAATAAAAGAAGATGCCTTATTTAATTATGCTCTGTTAACATACGAGTTGTATCATTCGCCGTTTAACGAAGCCATTGGTGCTTTTCATCAGTTTATAAATTCATACCCCGACTCCGAGCGTTTGGATGAAGCTTACAATTTTTTGGTAATGGCTTATTTATACACCAGTAATTACAAAGAAGCACTGAACTCATTGGAGAAGATTTCGGAAAAAGATCATGGAATAAAGGAAGCTTACCAAAAAGTTGCATATTACAGGGGTTTAGAATTGTTTAATAATTTAAAATATCAGGAAGCTGTTGAAACATTCGATAAATCTTTGCAGTATCCGGGATATAACAGATCATTAAAAGCGCAGGCCAATTATTGGAAAGCTGAAGCGTATTATCAGCTCGATGAATATGAAAAAGCCATAGAATCATACAACGAATTTTTATTAACAGTTGGTGCATTCCAGTTAGATGAATACAATCTGGCACATTATAACATTGGTTATTCGTACTTTAAATTAAAAGATTATCCAAACGCTATTCAGTGGTTTCGAAAATACATTGGTTTTACAAAAAATGCACAGACAAAAACGGTTGCCGATGCATATAATCGTGTTGCAGATAGCTATTTTATAAGCAGAACCTACTGGGTTGCTATTGAAAATTACGATAAAGCCATTGAAATCGGACTAATGGATAAAGATTATGCTTTGTTTCAACGTGGGTTTTCGCTGGGTTTGTTATTGCGCCCCGAGAAGAAAATAAGTACTTTACAGCGTTTACTCGATGAACATCCCGAGTCGGCCTATGTAGATGATGCTATGTTTGAAATGGCAAAAGGTTATATGGATTTGCAAAAAACAGAGCAGGCTTTTGAAAAATATCTTAGCATTGTGAACGAATTCCCTGCAAGTAGTTATGTTAAGAAATCATTAGTGCAGCTTGGCTTGTTAAGCTACAACAAAGACGAAAGTCAGGAAGCTCTAAAATATTACCAACGAACAGTTGCAGAATTCCCGGGAACCGACGAAGCCAGAAATGCACTGATTGGTATAAAAAATATTTATGTTGATCTGAACGAAGTAGATACTTATTTTGCTTATGTGAACAGTTTGGGCGAGTTTGCCGATATTAGTGTAAGTGAACAGGACTCTTTGATTTATATCTCGGCAGAAAATCAATACATGGATGGAGATTGTGATAAGTCTATTCTTCAGTTTAACGATTACCTCACAAAATATCCCGAAGGTTCTTTTGTATTAAATGCAAACTTTTATTTAGCCGATTGCTACTATAAACGTGGAAATGTTGAAGGTGCTTTAAAATCCTATAATTATGTGATTGATAAACCTAAAAACACATTTACAGAACAGGCATTAATTGCTGCGGCTTCCATAAATTATGAAATGGGAGTATTTAATGAAGCAATTGAAGATTATATTAAACTGGAACAGGTAGCCGAATTAAATAGCAACCTGATTGAATCGCGCGTAGGACAAATGAGAGCCAACTATCAGTTAAATAATTATACAAAGGTGGTTGAATCGGCTGATAAGGTGCTGCATACCGAAAAAATATCGGAACAAATAAAACGCGAAGCACATTACAAAAAAGGAAAAGCATTATTTGCCAATAATAATATGGAATTAGCATTAGACGAATTCCGAATTATTTCGACAGAAGTAAATAGTAGCGAAGGAGCTGAATCTAAATATTTAATTTGTCAAATCTATTTTAACGATAATCAATTTGATGTAGCTGAAAATGAAATATTTGATTTTGCCGCTCAAAATACATCACAAGAGTACTGGTTAGCTAAATCATTTATCCTGCTCGCTGATATATATCTTAAAAAAGGAGATCAATTCCAGGCAAAACACACTTTAAAAAGTATAGTCGAAAATTACAATCCCGATGCTAACGATGAGATTGTAAAAACAGCGATTGAAAAGTATAATACCCTTGTTGATGAAGAAAAATTAAAATTACAGCAACAAGAAAGCGATACCCTGGAAATACAGTTTATCGAAAATAAAGACGGGCAATACGATGAATTATTTAAAACAAGAAATGATTCTATTAAATTTTGATTAAAGAAAAGTGATTATGATTCGAGATAAAATAGTATATCTTACCATTATTGGGTTATTAGCATTAAGTTCACACTTAACAGCACAAGAAAAATTAGAAAAGGAAGTTCAGGTTGTAAAACCTTATGAGCCCACTATTTCTGATGCTTATAAAATAACCCATTTACCCAAAATTACAGATACGGTAAAAACGATTCCTGAGATACGATATTTCTTGCATACCAAACCATTAAATGTAGGATACGAAATTGAGCCAATTAAGCCGGCAAAAATGGTTGGCGAGCCCTTAACCAGGTTATATAACAGCTATGTGAAAGTGGGTTTGGGAACCAAGGTGATTCCAACGATCGAAGCATATGTAAACAATAAACGTTCAAAGGATTATTCTATTGGAGCATTTTATAAATTCGAAAACTCATTGGCTCAGGTCAAGTTAAATAATACCGATAAGGAATTTGCGGGATACAGTGATAATGATTTGCGTTTATTTGGTAAAAAATTCTTTAAAAATTCAATCTTACAAGGAGATTTAGGATTATTAAGCAATACCCGGTATTTCTATGGATACAATACAGCAATCGATACCACTTTATTAAAAGAAGATATTAAGCAAAACTATTTAACATTAGACTTAAATGCGAACTACAAAAGCAATTATGTCGATTCTACTCATATAAATTACGATTTCGGATTTGCACTGGCATATACACGCGATTTATACGAAAATAATGAGTTGGGAATAAAGGTGCTTGGCGATATTAATCGGATTTTTACAAAAGAAATGGTGGGGGCTACTATCGGAATCGAGAATTATTCCAAAAGCGAAAGTTTAGATTCAGCAGATAATCTTATTATTCGAATAAATCCATGGTTAGGAATATTTGGCGACAAATGGAGGGTAAAAGCGGGTATCAATATGTTTTCCGATATACGAGGCGATAAAACAAGTGCTTTGTATTATCCTACCGGAAGTATTGAATACGATATCGCCAATTCGTATTTAATTCCATATTTTGGGATTAATGGAAAGCTCGAAATTAACAATTTCAGGCAAATAAGCCTGGTTAATCCATTTATTACGCCCGGCATGAGTCTAAAAAACACCGATCATAAAATAATACTGTATGGCGGTATACGAGGTAATTTTAGTTCCACTACTTTCTACAACTTAAAAGTAAAATATTCCCTGGTTGATGATATGCCATTTTTCGTGAATAATCTGGCAGGAACCGATAGTGTAGCAAATCAGTTTAATGTTGAATACGATGATGTTACAGTACTGCATTATACGGGCGAGTTAGCTGTAACACCTTCCGAAGATTTAATGTTCAACCTTAAAATTAATTACCGCGATTATACAATGACAAATGAAGCAAAACCCTGGCATAAACCAGCATTCGATTTGGCATTCACAACAAAGTATAATTTGCGTGATAAAATCATTTTAAAGGGCGATATTTTAACGATCGGAAAGCGTTATGTTAAATTAGATGACAATGATACAATCGGGGAATTAGAGTCTGTAATTGATATAAATATTGGCGCCGAATACCGATATTCGAAGGTTTTATCCGGATTTGTGCAGTTAAATAATATATTATCAGACACTTACTACGAATGGAATAATTATCCATCGTACGGGTTCAATGTCTTAATTGGGGTAACATATTCTTTCTAGAAAACAGTTAAAAAACTGTGAATTTATTGTTAATAAAATAGCTGGTTTTGTTGGCCATTAAATGCCTAAAACCCATATATTTTTATTATATTTACATGATTTTAATTCAGATTAAAATATATGTTTTAAGTTATTGAATTAAAAGCTGTTGTGAATTAATTCTTGGGCGTTGAAAAAGCAAAAAAAATCCATTTGAAAAGCATTTTAATTTAGTTGTAAAACTAAGCTGATTTTTAGCTTGGAAAACCAAGCCCTTGGAAAAAATTTAAAGTAAATTAAAACGATAAAAAATGAGTGAACTGAATGAAGAATTAAAAGGTGCTGCAGAGAATATTAAGAAAAACGGTTATTCGGCCGATAGTATTCAGGTATTAGAAGGATTAGAGGCAGTAAGAAAAAGGCCTGCGATGTATATTGGAGACATCAGCGAAAAAGGTCTTCATCATTTAGTATATGAAGTAGTTGATAATTCAATCGACGAAGCCCTTGCAGGTTATTGTAGTAATATTGATGTTATTATCAACGAAGATAACTCCATTACTGTTACCGACGATGGCCGTGGTATTCCAGTTGATTATCACGAAAAAGAAGGCAAATCGGCCTTAGAAGTGGTTATGACCGTATTGCACGCCGGAGGTAAGTTCGATAAAGACTCGTACAAAGTATCTGGTGGATTACATGGGGTTGGTGTTTCGTGTGTTAATGCACTTTCTTCCGATTTACACGCCGAAGTGCATCGCGATGGAAAAATCTATGCTCAGGAATATAAAATAGGAAAACCAACAGGAGAAATTAAAGTTCTTGGTGATACTGATAAAACCGGAACCATAATTACTTTTAAACCCGACGCAAGTATTTTTGCGGTTACTGAGTACAAATATGAGATTTTAGCAACTCGATTACGCGAGCTTGCATTTCTTAATAAAGGCATTCGTTTGTCTATTATTGATAAAAGAGAATTGGACGAGAATGGCAATGGTAACGGTGACAGTGATGGCAATGCCGCTGAACCAAAGTATCGAAGAAATGATTATTATTCTGAAGAAGGATTAAAAGAGTTCGTCGATTTTCTGGATGCCGCCAGAGAAAAACTAATTAACGATACGATCTATTTAGATACTGAAAAAAATGGTATTCCTGTAGAAATCGCATTGCGATATAATACATCTTATTCAGAGAATGTTCATACTTACGTAAATAACATCAATACCATCGAAGGTGGTACTCATTTAGCCGGATTTAGACGCGGATTAACAAGAACATTAAAAAGTTATGCCGACAAATCAGGACTACTATCCAAGCTAAAATTCGATATTAGTGGCGATGACTTTAGAGAGGGGCTTACTGCTGTTATTTCGGTTAAGGTTCAGGAGCCTCAGTTCGAAGGGCAAACAAAAACCAAACTCGGAAACTCAGATGTTATGGGTTCTGTAGATCAGGCTGTAAGCGAACAGTTGTCAAATTATTTAGAAGAGAATCCAAAAGATGCCAGAATTATAGTTCAAAAAGTAATTATGGCTGCAACAGCGCGTCATGCAGCGCGTAAAGCTCGCGAGCTTGTGCAACGAAAAAATGTACTTTCAGGTTCAGGATTGCCTGGTAAATTGTCGGATTGCTCCGATAAAAACCCTGAAAATTGTGAGCTGTTCCTGGTTGAGGGTGATTCGGCAGGTGGTACTGCTAAAGCCGGACGCGACAGGAAATTTCAGGCTATTATGCCGCTTCGTGGTAAAATATTAAATGTGGAAAAAGCGATGCAGCATAAAATATATGAAAACGAAGAAATAAAAAATATTTTTACTGCACTGGGTGTAAGCTTAGGAACTGCCGAAGATAGCAAAGAGTTAAATCTTGAAAAAATCAGATACCATAAAGTGGTTATCATGTGTGATGCCGATGTGGATGGTAGCCATATTGAGACTTTAATTATGACTTTCTTTTTCCGTCATATGACCGAACTAATAAATCGTGGTTATTTATATATTGCAACACCACCATTGTATTTGGTAAAAAAAGGAAAAACGCAACGTTATTGCTGGTCCGACGAGGAACGTAATGCAGCTATTGAAGAGCTTGGGAAAGGTAAAGACGGCTCAGTTAGCATTCAACGTTATAAAGGTTTAGGAGAAATGAACGCAGAACAGCTTTGGGATACAACTATGGATCCTAACTTCAGAAAGTTGCGACAAATAACCATCGATAGCGCAGCAGAAGCTGATCATATATTCTCTATGCTCATGGGAGATGAAGTTCCTCCACGCAGAGAGTTTATTGAAAAGCATGCTAAGTATGCCAGAATTGACGTGTAAAATAAAATATTAGTGAACAGAAAATGGCGATAATTTCTATCGCCATTTTTTATTACCGGAAATTTAAAAGCAATTAAAAGTAACCTACGTTATCGGCTATATAAGCTTTTAATTAAAAATATATGCAGCCTTCTCTAAATCGCGAACTGTTTTAATCTTTTTAGGCGGATTTAAAAATTGATCCAAAAACTGATAAATCTTTACGCGGGTTTCACGGGCATGTTTTGTATCCATTCGGTCGAATGAATGTCCGCCCGGAATGGCCTGAAAAATTTCATAATCGAATTTCTTGCCGGTAGCTTTTAATGATTTTATTAAATGCTCAACTTCCAGAACATTTACATCATCATCAATGGTATTGGTATGAATTAATAGGGGAGTACCATCATATTTATGGGCATTCCATGCTGGTGATCTTCGGCGATATTCGTTAACATCTTCGTAGGCAGTTTTGCCAATATGGTAATCAGCCGAATACAAATCTCTGTAGCTTTGCGTGTAATACCCCATTCGTGCTATTAAATCGCTTACCGGTACACCGGCAAAGGCTACTTTATAGTCTCCCGGATGATCAAAAATATTCATAAGCGTAATTAAACCACCATGACTCCAACCAATAATACCCACTCTGTTTTTATCAACAATTTCATAGTTGTCAATCATAAATTGTCTGCTGGCATCTACATCTTCTACCTCTAATCCGCCGTAATCTATTTTTTCATAATGCCCTTTGCCGTAACCAGTGCTACCTCGATATTCTGCCGCAACTACAATATATTGCTGTGATATTAATTCCCTGATTATGTGTGCATAGTAGGTAGTAAAATCCGCATGCACTCCACCGTGTGGTAACACAATTAACGGATACTTTTTCGAAGGGTCAATATCTTTTGGAATAAAAGTATATGTCCAGAATTTAACCGGGTTACCGGCACCCATGGCTGTTGGATTCTTTTCTTTCCATTTAGGTGGCCCGTAAATATACACTTTATCAACATATGCAATGTCGCCAACTTTATTGTACCATAAAATATCATCGCTGATTTTTTCCAGTCGGTCTAAACGATGATTTAGGTGTTCCAGTTGATTATTTAACTTCTCTATAATCGCTTCAGAATCTGTTTTGTCTTGCGCAAAAGCAGCAAATCCAAAAGCTATAAATAAGATCAGAATTGGTAATTTAATAGTTTTCATAGTTAAATATTTAGTTTAATCTTTGACTTATTATTCTTCAATACGTTTAAATTTCAATCTCACCCTTAAAAACAAATTCTGCTGGCCCGCTTAACCATATATTTGTGAACTTATTATTAGATTTCTGAAAACTTACGTGCAGATTACCGCCTTTTGTGACAATGCTGTATGAATTTTTGTCAGTGTTTTGAAAAACAGATGCAGCAATTGCCGATGCAGTAACTCCTGTACCGCACGAAAGGGTTTCATCTTCAACACCACGTTCATAGGTTCTTACAAGGATCTTATCATCAATTAACTCCACAAAATTAACATTGGTTCCGTCTGGGGCAAATTCATTGCTGTAGCGAATCTCTTTCCCGCGATGATACACATCAATATCTTTTACATCTTTTGTAAATAAAACATAATGCGGCGATCCGGTATTTAGGAAATAATTTTGATTGACACGATTTACTGATAAAACATCCTGCATCTCAAGCGATACTGTATGATCAGAATTTACTACCGCTTTATGAATTCCATCTGTTGAATTAAACTGTGTTGTATTTTCAATCAGCTTAAGCTTTTTTGCAAATGCAACCAGGCAACGCCCGCCATTACCACACATGGTACTTTCATTTCCGTCAGAGTTGAAATAGCGCATATTAAAATCAAGTTGATGATGATTTTCCAAAATCATTAAACCATCGGCCCCTATTCCAAAGCGACGATCACAAAGTTTATTTACTTGATCTGCAGTTAATTCAATTGAATGATCCCGATTATCAACAATAATAAAATCATTTCCTGTCCCTTGATATTTATAAAAAATGAACTTCATGGTATATTTTTTTGTAAACATATAAATAATTCATAAAAAAATGACAATTGAACATGCTTTGTTAAATAATGTTAAACAAAGTTTATTTTCAAACAGATAGGTATTACTTTTGACATTAAACATGCAAACAGAATATTAACTAAAATAGTTTGTGATATGAAATTGAAAACATTAATCGGAAATATACTAATAGCAGTTTTGTCTGCTTTTTTGGCAATAATTGTTTATACCAATTATTTTCAGGATGAGTTGAAACAGCAGCCTGAATTAAAAAATCAAAATAGCAATAACCTGAGCTTGATGGAAGATTCAAATCAGGTTAGTTATCCGAAACGAAATGTAGTTTTAACAGGCGAGATGTTAAATTTTACGGATGCGGCCGAAAAAAGCATCCACGCCGTTGTGCACGTAACATCAAAATATAACCTGGAAAATAGCGATTATTATAGTAATCCATTATACGAGTTCTTATTTGGCGAAGGATATAAACGCCAACCAAGTGTTTCATTCGGATCTGGTGTTATTATTTCAGAAGATGGTTACATTGTTACCAATAATCATGTAATTGAAAAGTCGGATGAAATACAAGTGATTTTAAATGATAAAAGAAGCTATACGGCTAAGCTGGTTGGTGCCGATCCAAGTACCGATCTGGCGCTTTTAAAAATAGAAGATCGAAACTTACCTTTTATTCCATTTGGAAATTCGGATCAGCTAAAAATTGGCGAATGGGTTTTGGCGGTTGGTAATCCGTTTAACCTTACTTCTACTGTTACTGCCGGAATTGTTAGTGCTAAGGCGCGTAGCATCAATATATTACAGGATCAATATTCCATCGAGTCGTTTATACAAACCGATGCTGCAGTTAATCAAGGGAATAGCGGAGGAGCACTGGTTAACTTAGCAGGCGAATTGGTAGGAATTAATTCGGCAATTCTTTCGCCTTCGGGATCTTATTCGGGGTATTCTTTTGCCATTCCAATCAGTATTGCTAAAAAAGTGGTTGCCGACATCATTAAGTATGGTGAAGTTCAAAGAGCGGTGCTCGGTGTAACAATTCGGCCTGTTACATCCGACGATATTGAAAAACTCAAACTGGATAAGATTGAAGGTGTAAAAGTTACTGAATTAAGTGATGATGGTGCAGCAAAAGCTGCGGGTATCAAAGTTGGAGATGTTATCGTTGAAATTAATAATGTTAAAGTAAACAGCAATGCTCAGCTTACTGAACAAATTGGAAGATATCGTCCCGGAGAAATTATTTATCTTACAATTAAAAGAGACAATAAAAAGAAACAATTCGATGTTGAGTTACGTAATAGACAAGGAAACACAAAGATTGTAAAGAGTGATGAATACTTTAAAATTTTAGGTGCCTCGTTTGCCGATTTAGACAGCCGCGATAAAAGAAGATTAGGAATTGAAGGTGG
>CAYVEW010000097.1:0-11857 GCA_964450375.1 uncultured Bacteroidales bacterium | reverse complement strand
ATGATATTAACGAATTACCAATTGCTTACAACATTGCATGGTACGAACAAAAAGCAGTAATTGTATTATTAGCATTGCTTTACCTTGGCGTTAAAAACATTCACTTAGGGCCAACATTGCCTGCATTCTTATCGCCAAACGTAGCTAAAGTTCTGGTTGAAACATTTGGTATTGCCGGAATAGGTACAGTTGACGATGACATTAAAATGTTTATGAATTAAACATATTTTCAACAAAAAAGTTAAACAAAGTTTAAACAATTTTTATCCTGACAGGTTTAATAACTAACCTGTCGGGATTTAATTTAAATCTATTATGAAAACAATACGATATTTTGAAGCAGAAGCAAGACAAAACCCACACGGAGTTGATGCTCGAAACTTATACGATGGAGAACATGCCATTGTAACACATATACTTTTACATCCTGGTGAGCAGTTAAAAAAACATATTACCCCGGTTGATGCTATTTTCTATGTACTGGAGGGAACAGGAATAATAGAAATAGGCGATGAGAAACTTGAAGTAAGTCAGGATACCTTAATTGATAGCCCTGCAAAAATTCCACACTGCTGGTACAACCAGAGCGACAAAATTTTGAGAGTGCTGGTAACCAAAGTTCCAAAACCAGATGGTCCAACAAAACTTTTGTAAACTATGTAAAGAGAACCTTTTTTCGACAGTGCGATTTCATAAAAAATATATTTTGTATATTTCCGACCAAAGAAACTTTTAAAAAAATTGAAATACTATAAAGTAAATTTAATGTATGACGTATTCCAGAATTCAAAGAGAAAAACGAATAATTAATGTAATGATTAGGGATTTTTGTCGGGATATTCATGGACAAGACAATTTATGCGAAGATTGTGAAGATCTGAGAAATTATGCCGAAAAAAGGTTACTTAAGTGCCCTTTCCTTAAAAATAAACCGGTTTGCTCTAATTGCTCCATTCATTGTTACAACACACAACAAAAAGAAAAGATTAAAGAGGTGATGCGAACCGTTGGCCCAAGAATGTTGTACCGGCACACATGGGATACTTTGTGGTACTTCTTTTATAAGTTAACCCATAAATTTCAACGAGTAACATGAAAATTCAAAACCTGAGCAACTCACCAAAGGTTCCATTCGATTTGGATGGCTATATTTTACATTCGGAAAATCAGGTGGAGCTGGTTCATCTTTTATTGAAACCTGGAGAAAATCTTGCTGAACACAAAAATCCTTTTGATGTTATATTTTTTGTTATTCAGGGTTCGGGTGTTTTAACTGTTGAAAACGATTCGCGTGAGTTAAACGCCAACGATACTACAAAAATAACTTCAGATAAAAACCGCAGCTGGAAAAATACTGGCGATCAGGATTTAAGAATTTTAGTGATAAAACTCTTTTAATCTTATTTTGTCAAATTAGAACATTCTGTTATATTTCGGAAAATTTAACCGACATCTTATGAACAGACTTATTTGGGGATTCATAATCCTAACAATAGCAATTAGCTTATTCGCCTGTAAATCAAAAAATAAAGCTTTTAATAAAGATGAGTATATTCAATCTGTTGAGCAGTGGCAATCAAAACGATTGGAAAGATTAAAAGACGAAAACGGATGGCTTAACCTGGTAGGTTTATACTGGCTGCAAGAAGGACAAAATCCCTTTGGCAGTAACCCGGCGAACAACATTGTTTTTCCGGAGAAAGCTCCCGAGTTTATTGGTTCCTACATAACGTACAAAGGGAATGTAAGTGTTACTATTCAACAGGATGTGGATGTGTTTATTAATGATTCTTTATTAAAAGAACATGAAGTTTTTACCGATGTCGATCATAACACCACCTATTTTAAACACGGTTCCTTCCGATGGCACATTATTAGGCGTGGTGATCAACTGGGAATTCGTTTACGAGATTTGGAAAGTCCTTTAATCGACAAAATAACAGAAATACCATCATTCCCCATCGATCCTAAATGGAGAATAAAAGCGAAGTTCGAAAAATACGATGAGCCTAAAACCATTGCCATACCAGATGTTTTAGGTAATACAGAATATGAAAAATGTTACGGAGAATTAACGTTTAACATTGAAAACAAGGAATACTCTCTAATGCCACTGGGTGATGGTGTTAACGGAAACTTGTTTGTGATTTTTGCCGATGAAACCAGTGCGGAAGAAACCTATGGAGCAGGCAGATTCTTGTCGGTAGAAAAACCAGACAACAAAGGTTTTACATACATTGATTTTAACAAGGCAACCAATCCGCCGTGCGCATTTACTGATTATGCAACCTGCCCCTTGCCTCCGCGTGAAAATGTTTTAGCTGTAAAAATAATGGCTGGCGAAAAAATTAATGAACACATAGGGCATCATTAAAAACAAAAGTGGCATAATCCAAAGATTTGCCACTTATAATATACAATTTGTTTTCTTTTTTTACTCTTCAGTTACATTATACTGAACACCACGCTTGGTAAGATAGTCAAGCACAAATTCAAAATTTTTCTCATCCTTACCAATAAATTCAGGAGGACAAATTCCTTTATGTTTAACCATACCATTTATAAACAAGTTTGCAATTGCGGTACATGCATAGCCTGTGGTACGTGCCATTGAAGTTGTATTGCTTGCTTTGTCGAAGCGATCGAAAAGGTTATATGTATATTTCTTTTCTGTTCCGTTTTCTTTTCCTTTAATTATTACTCTTAACATCGTGTAATCTTCCTCGTCCTTTTTAAGCTCCCATACTGGAAATAAGAGCTTTACAGTAACATCAATAGGCCGAACCTGTTTGCCGTTCACTAACAAAGGATCGTTGGAAAAGAATCCGGTTTCGCGTAAAACTTTTATGTATTTTACTGTTCCGGGATAGCGCAGGGTTTTCTCAATCATATTCGGAATCTTCATGGTTTTGATCAGTGTTCGTAAACCATCGGTATTCCATGCTTCGAGCGATCCAACCGGCTCAAAATGTCCAATTTCTGCTTCGGATAAAGCTTCGCGAACAACCAACTCACCATTTAAAACATACCTTGCAGGACGAATATATTCTTCCAATACATCCAGCGGTGAAAATACAGCTTTATACTCAAAAGGCCATTCTCGTTTAAAAGGCAAACCACCACCATAGCATTTGTAACTCTTAATATCCATTTTTTCATTGTGGTAACCTAAAATCAGGTTACCCATTCCGGGAGCAACACCAGCATCAATAATTACTGTAACATTCTTTTCTTTGGCTAGTTGATCTAACTCAAAAGGATCTTCGCGGAAAAATGAAATATCAATCATGTTTTTCCCGGCCAAAATAACTTTTTTCACAATTCCGTAACCCATATATCCGGGTAAAGCCCCAATCACCAGATCAAAATCCTGAACTACTCTTTCAACTTCTCCTTCGTCTGTAAGATCTGTTAAAATAGTTTTAATTTTGGTGTGTTCCGATAATCTTTCCAAGCTAGTATGATTAACATCAACGGCAGTAACGTCGAATGATTTAGCCAAATCGATGGCAATTGCTTTGCCCACAAGTCCGGCTCCTAAAACAACTATTTTTTTCATGGCAGAGTAGTTTTCTATTTATATGTAAAATTATAAAACTTTTCGATATCCGCTCTACTAACCTGATCAATATCAACTGTTATTCGAATATCTTTTAATGGCCTGTCTCTATTACCTGTTGGTTGCGAAGCAATTTGATCAATAACTTCAAACCCACTCATCACCTGGCCAAAAATGGTATACTTTCCATCTAAGTGATGTGCTCCGGTATAATTTTGTATGATATAAAACTGTGTTGGATTTGATTTCATTTCAGGGTTTACATCATCGCCCCGCCTTGCCGTTCCCACTGCACCTCGCACATGGGTATAATGCGGATGTATTTCGGCAGGAATCGGGTCTTTTATGATTCGCGGATCGTAATTTATTGCTTGATTTCGAGTGGTGTAATCGCCGGTCTGAATCATAAAACGGTTAATTACACGATGAAAAAGAATATGATCATACACCCCGGCCCGCGCTAAGTCAATAAAATTCTCTTTGTGCAAGGGAGTATCATCAAAAAGAATTAGTTTAATCTTTCCGTATTCGGTATTGATTGTAACCAAAAAATCAGTTTTTGTACTCTGCTGCTGCGCATTAATAACTTTAGCTGCAGCAAGGATTACCAGAATTAAGAAAAATCGTTTTATTCGCATATCAACCTAAAATCATTCCGATGATTGTTGCCGACAATAAGGATGCAATGGTTCCTCCAAGTAAAGCTCTCATGCCTTGTTTCGACAAGAATTTTCTTTTATTAGGAGCCAAACTTCCTATTCCACCAATCTGTATTCCAATGGAAGCAAAATTGGCAAAACCACACAACATATAAGTTGCCATGATAACAGATTTATATTCTGTAAAGCTTCCGTATATTGCACTACCAGTAGATTTTAATGTAGCTAAACTGGTATATCCAACAAATTCGCTGGCTATAAGTTTTTCGCCTAACAGCCTGCCTAAAAGAACCATATCTTCTTTACACACGCCAATAACCCACATGAGCGGAGCGAATAAGTGTCCTAAAATAAATTCCAGTGAAAGCTTATTGTAATCGCCATTAGTAGCATTGGCAATTAAATCATTTAAGTGCACCCACGATCCTACTTTGGTAAATATAAAATTGATCATTGCAATAAAAGCGAAAAAAACAAGCAACATGGCTCCTACGTTTGCAGCTAATTTTAAGCCTTCGATTGTACCATTCGATAAAGCATCTAAGAAATTTGAACCTATTTGGTCCATGGATACTTTTGTTTCTTTTTCAATCTTCTCAGCTTTCTCAGTTTGTGGCATTAATATTTTAGAAATAACAATTGCACCGGGAGCAGCCATCACAGAAGCAGTTAAAAGGTGTTTTGCAAATAAAATTCGTTGTACGGGATCGTCACCTCCCAGAAATCCTATATACGCAGCCAACACACCACCAGCCACAGTTGCCATACCACCAATCATAACCAGCAACATTTCGGAATCGTTCATTTTTGGAAGGTAAGCCTTAATCATTAAAGGCGATTCGGTTTGACCTAAAAATATATTTCCTGCTACCGATAAGCTTTCTGTTCCAGACAGTTTCATTGCTTTAATCATTAACCAGGCTAAACCACGAACCACAACCTGTATTACTCCCCAGTAAAACAATACACTGGTTAATGCCGAAAAGAAAATAATGGTTGGTAGTATCTGGAATGCAAATATATACCCAACCGATCCCTGATCTAATAATGGGCCAAAAAGAAAGGCACTTCCCGATTCTGTAAAATCTAAAATCTTAACAAAAATCTTTCCTACAAACTCGAAAAAATAAGCTACGAAAGGAATATATAAAATACTTACTGCCAATAACAGCTGAATAGCAAGGCCTTTGGCAATAACAAACCAATCAACCTTACGGCGATTAGCACTAAAAACCCAGGCAATTAGTATTAGTACCGCCATGCCTAATAAACCACGCAAAATAGTTAGAATGCTAAAGCCCGACTTTTCATTCTCCGGCATTAGAATCGATGAATTAGCAACATCTTCAGTTTCCAGCTCAACCGGATCAATTGCCTCTTGTGAATCTTCTATTGAGACGGTTTGCACTAAAGCGGAATCAGTTTCATTTGTTATTTCCTGAGCATTCGAACTAAAATTGGTTACAATAACTCCTGTAGCTACGATAACAAGAGAAAAGAGAATTAAAATTTTCTTCATTTTATAGTTTCTTAAGTAAATAGGATTTTAACTAGATCTTCGTTTATTTATTTCATCACGGATGATGGATGCTTTTTCGTACTCTTCATTTTTTATTGCATCATCAAGTAGTTTTTCCAAAGCATCCACATCTAAGTCTTTATACATTCCACGATCTTCTTCTTTTTCCGGACTTTTAGGTTTCTCTGCGGTAGTCTTTTTGGATTCACTCGGTGTAGTTTTTCCCGACTCCTCAATATCAATCACAATACCCGATTTCTGCATAATCTCTTCGCTTGTATAAATAGGGCATTTGAAACGCAAAGCTAATGCAATGGCATCCGATGTTCTTGCATCAATCATTATTTCTTTACCACCATTATTGCATACCAGTTTTGAATAAAAAACCCCTTCTTCCAATCGGTAAATATTTACTTCAACCAGATTAATCCCGAAAGAAATGGCAAAATTTAAAAATAAATCATGAGTAAGCGGACGCGGAGGCTTAAGCCCTTCTAACTGAATGGCTATCGCTTGCGCTTCAAATCCACCAATAATAATAGGAATTCTTCGCTCGCCATGTTCTTCAGTTAAAACCAGTGCATAAGCACCTGTTTGTGTCTGACTATAAGATATTCCCAAAACATTTAACTTAATCTTACTCATAAATTTGTGTCCGTGCTTAAAGTAATACCCGATAAAATTCGGATCGTAAAAGGAAGAATAACCTTTACTTTTTAATAATAGCAAGTTTAAGAATTTATTTAATGAAAAAAAAACCATCTGATTATTTTCATTCATACAGTTTATAAAACCATATGATGATGATGGCATATTAATTCTAAGTTTCAACTCTTTGTAGAAATTTTATAAAACATTATATTTATCTTAGCAATCCATAAAATGATTAAAAAGAATGGATAATATAAAAAACGATTTTCAGCAATCACTGGACATACTTACATCCTTTATTAGTGATGAAAATAATTTTAAACGGATTAAAGCAGCCGGTGATATCATTGTAAAATCAATACGTGATGGAAGAAAAGTTATTTCGTGTGGTAATGGCGGATCAATGAGTGATGCTATGCATTTTGCCGAAGAACTTACAGGTCGTTTTAGAGATAACCGACCGTCAATTGCGGCATTATCCATCTCGGATCCCACACACATTTCCTGCACAGCGAATGATTACGGTTATGAATATATCTTTTCAAGATTTATAGAATCAATCGGTCAAAGTGGTGATACCTTGCTGGCCATAAGCACAAGCGGAAATTCACCTAATGTTCTAAAAGCCTGCGAAGTTGCTAAAAAGAAAGGAATGAAAATAATTGCTTTAACCGGCAAAGATGGCGGAAAGCTAGCAGCTGTATGCGATGTTGAAATTCGTGCCCCCAAATCCGAATATGCTGATCGTGCACAGGAAATACATATTAAAATAATACATTCATTAATACATTATATCGAAGATAATTTATTTTAAAAACACTCTTTTTTATGCTTGTAAAAACGTTTGGAAGTGCCGTTCAGGGTATTAATGCAACAACCATTACCATTGAAGTTAGCGTTTCGCAAGGAATCAATTTTTACCTGGTTGGATTACCGGATAGTGCCGTAAAAGAAAGTCAGCAACGAATTGATTCTGCCTTAAGACAAAATGGCTATAAAGTCCCCGGTAAAAAAATAGTTATAAATATGGCTCCTGCCGATATCCGAAAGGAAGGTTCGGCGTATGATCTGCCTTTGGCAATAGGAGTTTTAGCTGCATCAGAACAAATCAAAGCAGATAAAATCGGCGATTATGTGATAATGGGTGAACTATCGCTTGATGGCGGATTACAAAAAATTAAAGGTGTTTTGCCCATTGCCATACAAGCACGAAAAGAAGGATTTAAAGGATTCATTTTACCAAAAGAGAACGCCCGTGAAGCAGCTGTTGTCGATGATCTGGATATTTATGGCGTTGACAACATAAAGGAAGTAATCGATTTCTTTAACGAAGATGTAGTTTTAGAAAAAACCTTTGTAGATACCCGCGACGAATTTTTTAGCAATATCAATAATTATGAAATAGATTTCTCGGATGTGCGTGGCCAGGAGAACGTGAAACGCGCATTGGAAATTGCAGCTGCCGGTGGTCATAATATCGTTATGATTGGCCCGCCGGGTGCCGGAAAAACAATGCTTGCCAAACGGATTCCAACCATCATTCCACCTTTAACTCTGCACGAAGCTCTAGAAACCACAAAAATCCATTCCGTTGCAGGCAAAATTGATGGTGAAACATCGCTTATGACTCAAAGGCCCTACCGAAGCCCTCATCACACTATTTCGGATGTTGCGCTGGTAGGAGGCGGAGGCTTTCCTCAGCCCGGAGAAATTTCACTCGCTCACAATGGTGTTTTATTTTTAGATGAGTTGCCCGAATTTCAGCGTTCGGTGCTGGAAGTAATGCGCCAGCCATTGGAAGACAGAGTAATTACTATCAGCCGTGCAAAATTTACGGTAGAATATCCTGCAAGCTTTATGTTGATTTCATCAATGAATCCATGCCCTTGTGGTTATTACAACCATCCTGAAAAAGAGTGTGTTTGTGCGCCCGGAACCATTCAGCGTTACCTGAATAAAATATCAGGGCCCCTGCTCGATCGTATTGATATTCATATTGAAGTGGTGCCGGTTTCCTATGATGAACTTTCGGATATTAAACCTGCCGAAAGTAGCGAAGAAATAAGAAAACGCGTGATTGCTGCGCGAGAAAAACAATCGGCACGTTTCGATGGAAACAACCAGATATACTGCAATGCACAAATGTCGTCGAAACAAATCCGCGAACACTGCGAAATTGATACAGCAGGAAAAGCATTGCTAAAAAAAGCAATGGAAAAGTTAGGCCTTTCGGCCAGAGCATACGACCGGATTTTAAAAGTAGCCCGAACCATAGCCGACCTGGAAGGAACCGAAACAATCCAGTCCTATCACCTGGCCGAAGCAATTCAGTATAGAAGTTTAGACAGGAGTGGTTGGGGGAATTAATTTCTATGTACAGCTCATCGTGAACTTTGGTTTTTATAATTTATGAATTAGAAACAATGAAATACATTACTATAAAACACAGAATGTTTAGGTATATACTAACTGCACTAACATTCAGCGAAGTCTCTGACTTCGCTGTTAATAAAAGTTAACCTTAGTCTACAAAAATAAAGCTAATAAATTAAAAAGGCATGTTATAATACGTCAACCGGTTATCAGTTTAAGAATGAAGAAGGATTATCCTTCTTAACTTTTCAAGTAATAAATTTAGTTTGTTTTTGTAGCCTAATCTTTTTTGAAACGCGAGATATAATTCAAAATCGTAAGTTTACATTGAATTAATCAAATTTATCGCTTTTTATCAGAAATTTAGTACATTTGATCTTACTCATTATTTAACTAATTACAAAATTTATTAAACAAAACTCAATAATTATGAAAAGTAAGAAACTCATAACTAACTTATCTAAAACACTATTATTGATAACGCTCCTACTTGTATCAATTGGCAGTTCAGCTAAACGAGTACTTTCTTATAATGATTTAGTTCCAAGCATCAATTCAAATTCATCGTTAAATGTGTGTATTGCAACTTTAGACCAACGTGAAGTTGTTTTGAAGGGAAATCAGGATGCAAGTTTTGTTGGTTATATCAGATCATCAGTTATGATTGCATATCCAATAGAAACAAAATCTAAATTAGATTTTTCAGAAGTTATGTCAAATACGATTGCAAATGCATTTAAACAAAACGGCAATACTGCTACCGTTTTAAAAACTAATTATAACAGTACCAAAGAAGATGTTTTTAATGAACTGAAATCACAACCTGCCGATGTATTTGTTTTAATAACCATGAATAAGTGGAGAACTGATACTAAGGCAATAAGCGGAACAAAAGTAGCAACAGAACTAACTTATGATTTAGTATTGGAAATCTATAATAAAAGCGGAGAATTAATTGCTAAGCACAATCTTAATCAAATTGAACCTGAATTAGCTCCTGCAATGAGTTCACCAATTAAGAAAATTCAGACTAAGGTAATAAACATTAAATATCCCGAAGTAATGACTAAATTATTTGCTAATTCTGAAATAGAAAAAGCACTTCAATAGTCATTAAATATTTTAAATCCCTTTTTATTGGCCGTTTCATTTAATTGTAATGGCCAATTTATTTTATATATTGCCATAACTAAATTCTCCTTTTATGAAATACATTACCATAAAACACAGAGCGCTCAGGCATGTTCTAACCGCTCCCTTTATTTTTGGAGCCGTTATTCCGATTATTATAATGGATATATACATTGAAGTGTATCATCGTATCTGTTTTCCGTTTTATCGTATCCCTTATGTTAAACGCAAACATTACATTAAAGTAGACAGACACAAACTTAGTTACTTAAGAGTAGGACAGAAAATAAACTGTGTGTATTGCGGATATGCCAATGGAGTAATTAATTACTGGAGAGCCATTGTGGGGGAAACCGAGAAATATTTTTGCTCCATTAAGCACCAGCAAGATGATAAATTTATACCACCGGAACACCATCAGGATTTTCTGGAATACACAGATAAAGAATCTTTCGAGCGAGAATTTGCTTCGAAACGAACTCCTTTTTTATAATCAGCTAACCATTTATATACGAAACAAGTTTGGTGGTTTGCCCCATTTTTTTCCATATAATATTTGCTGCTACCTCCCACTTTAGTGCCGATACGCCGGGAACAGAACCAATGATACGATAGGCTTCGTTCTGGAAATAAATCTCCAGGCGTTCGTTGATTTGCGGACTTATGGTTTGTAAATCTTCAAATTTAAATTCTAGTTTTTCTCTGTTATTTTTGAATCTGATTTCAATCCGATCTGGAAATAATTTGACATCTGCATTTCCCAGATAATCTAGCTTATAATCGGATTGAGTATGGTAGATCTCAGAATTTAAATCTTCAAAAATTAATTCATTCGGATGATTATCCAATCGATCGTTCACAAATTTGGCCATCCATTTCTCCTGCCAGTAATACCAATCGCGAATGTTATCAAAAAATAGTTTTCCTGCAGTTTCACGTTCGAAAAAACCGTAGTCATCAATATGTATATCGTAATTACATTTGGCACATTTAAAATCATTTCCCTCTGATTTAAAGCTATCAATGGCATAGCACTGCGGGCAAACATATAAAGCATGCCCAATATGTTCTGCTCTGCGCTCGGAGTGTATCTTGTTCATGTGTTCGCGCTGATATTCAACTTCGTCGTGATGCAAGTATTTTTTTAGTTTTTCAAATATTTCGTCATCGCTTAGTTGCTTGAGTTGCTCGTTATCGAACAATAATTTATACTCCACTTCGATTTTTGTTCGGCGTGCAGTTTTCGACCAGCGTGGATGAAACAAATTCATTCCTTTTAAAACAGCCACAATTACCGGAACATTTAACATTTTAATCAGTTTTACTATGGATTGATCCATATTCATGGTTGTTCCGGCCCAGTTGCGGACTGCTTCCGGAAAAATACCAATGTTTTCTTCTTGCTTTATCACAGAAACAATATCACGTATAACCTTCGAATCGCGTATGTTTTTTTTCTTTGGAATCGTGCCAAGCCTTGTCATGAAAAACTTATTGAACCCACTGCGCATACTGGCATCTGATGCCACAAAATGGGTAAATCGTGGTAAAAAATTACCTACAAAAAACGGATCCCAATGCCCCACATGATTACATAACAACAAATAGGGCGATTTTAGCTGTTTTACTTCCTTGGGTAAAATCCGTTTAACACGATAAATTAATCCAACAATATGGAATACAAGCCATACAATAAACCGGATATAATATTTTGTTGGGTACGCTTTCTTTTTACTCATTCGCATCGATTATTAAGATGCTAAAATAGTTTAAAACTAAGAATTCAAAAAAAAGATTATCTTTAAAATAAATTTAATCGAATCAAAATCATGAAAACATTATTTGCTACCCTACTGATTGTTTGTGCCAGCTTTGTTTTAACAGCTCAAAACCGTTTCGATATTTTTAATATCTCCGGTAATTATAATTTTATGGAAAATACAATGGTGAGCGATGAAAAAAACT
>CAYVEW010000096.1:10486-12082 GCA_964450375.1 uncultured Bacteroidales bacterium | reverse complement strand
ATTTTTTTATCACTCCTTTAATTTAAACAAAGCAATATCCTTGCTGTTTTTATTATCATTAGGTTAATCCCCTAAATTGTATATTTTTGATGCCTTGATTGCCATATACTCATTTAATGCCTCTATTAATTTTAATTTTATGATCAAGTTATTTTCAACAAAACAAATTTATTTTACTTCGGCAATAGCCGGCCCTTTGCCAGCTTCTTATCTATTGGCTAAAAACTTATTAAAAAAGGATAAAAAAACGGCAGCCCGTTTAGTTACTTTTTTAGGATACTTTGTTGCCCTTTTAATTTATATTGGTTTAATTTTCCTTGATAATAAAATTATTGCTCGTTTCAATCATTTACAAGTAAACATATGGTTAGGTGTAGCAGGTGCCTTTTTGATTATTGTTGCTTTACAATCGATTGTTACCTTGTTATTTTCTTTTAAGATTAAGCAAATCAATAAAAATTTAGTTGAAGATGATTCCTATCAGCTTAAAAATATTCATTCCAACTCTTCTGTACTTCCTTTTATCCTTTTGGGATTGCTAATTACGGCTTACTTTATGTTTTCAGGAACCTTTCGTTTCATGATTTTTGTAATTTATGCCTTACCCAATATTTATTTGTATCACCGCTTAAAACGTGTTTTTGTAAAAAGACAAAGCAGTGTGCTGTTTAAAAGCTTTTTTATTGCTTTGGTAGCATTGTATCCCTTGGCAAATATCTTGCATCGCTATTTTGATGGCGTTTTTTTCGATCATTTTGTGCTTGTAAGCGATTATTATTTGCCGGCAATGCTCTATTTTTTCCTGTTTTATCTTTTTATTGATTTAATTTTTTTATTAAGCAGAAAAGTGAGATTTATTTCTGATAGAATTCTTAAAAGTCAGAAATTCAGGATTATTGTATTTGGAGTGATTTCAATTTTTGTTGCAGTTATTATAATTCGGGGTATTTATAATTTTAATAATACAATCATCAATGAGTACTTTATCGAAGTTGAAAAAAAGGATAGTAAAATAAGCCATTTGAAAATTGCTATGGCTGCTGATTTCCATTTAAGTGAAATCACCAATCCATATTTTATGAATCAATTTATTGAAAAGATAAATGCCACACAGCCTGATATTGTTTTATTTGTGGGTGATATTGTTGAATCTGACAAGCCGGGTGTAAAACTGAAATACTTCGAAAAGCAAATGCAACAAATCAATTCTAAATATGGAGTATATGCTGCAGAAGGAAATCACGATATTTACCGCAGTAGTCACAGTTATGATTTTATCCGAAATGCGCAGATTAAGTTATTACGTGATACGGTAATAATCATCGACAGCTCTTTTCATTTGATTGGACGTAAAGACCGGCATCACCGGGATAGAATGTCTGTTTCTGAATTATTAGAAGGTGTATCAGACACTTTGCCTCTATTTTTGCTAGACCATCAACCTTACCATCTGGAAAACGCTTATAATAATGGAATTGATGTTCAGTTTTCAGGGCATACGCATCACGGACAACTATTTCCGATAAATTATATTACCGAAATGATTTACGAATTAAGCTGGGGATATCAAAAAATAAAAAACACCCACTTTTTTGT
>CAYVEW010000096.1:0-10386 GCA_964450375.1 uncultured Bacteroidales bacterium | reverse complement strand
AATACAAAAAGGATACGCTATGAGCAAAACAGTTAAAATAATGGCAATTATTTTTGTTGCAATCTTATTTACTGCTTGCAATAAAAACAAGGTTTATGAAGAGCATAAAACCAATTTTCCGCAATTCCGTTGGGAAAAAAGTAATGTAGTAGAGTTTAACCCGGAAATTATCGATACCACAAGCAATTACAAAATTACAGTTGCATTACGGCATGTATTTGGGTTTAATCTAAAAAGTATAAAAATCGATCTCGAAATTATTTCCCCATCCGGCAAAAATATTACGAATGAATATATAGTATCTTTTTATGATGATGAGGGTGATTTATTAAGCTTATGTGCCGGAGACATTTGTGATATGGAACAACTAATCGAAGATGATTTTAGCTTTAAAGAAACCGGAACATATGAGATTAATATTTATCATCGAATGAAAATAAACCCCTTGCCAAATATTATGGAAGTTGGATTAATTATAGAAAAATCTGTACCAGCGCTGGAATAATGTGTAATGATTCCATAATCCTTATTTACTCGTAATGTTCTGATAAAAATGTGTAAAAATTACACTTAGGAGAATTGAAACCAAATTGGAACACTTCTTTATAATGGTATAACAATTGCATTTACTATTTTCATT
Organism: uncultured Bacteroidales bacterium; assembly: GCA_964450375.1. Lineage (GTDB taxonomy): Bacteria > Bacteroidota > Bacteroidia > Bacteroidales > UBA12077 > UBA12077. The sequence goes on along the minus strand of CAYVEW010000096.1, from coordinate 9,746 downwards.
CAAAAGAATAAAAATGAACGGTACTTTTTTTTCGCAATACATGCTCCCGGCCGTTATCGCCTTAATAATGTATAATCTGGGTTTATCTTTAAGATTTAAAGATTTTAAACAGACTTTCCATTTTCCCAAAGCTTTAATCATCGGATTATGCTGCCAAATGTTGTGGTTGCCTGCCATCGCCTTTGCGCTATCTTATTTTTCCGGTTTGCAACCAGAAATAAAAGTTGGAATCGTTTTAATTGCTGCCTGCCCTGGTGGTGCAACATCTAATTTAATAACTTATCTTTTAAAAGGTGATGTAGCATTATCCATCTCACTTACTTCAATAAATAGTTTATTGATATTATTTTCAATTCCCGGAATAACATATCTCGCACTGGCTGCTTTTTTAGATCAATCAACAATGATATCGCTGCCTTTCTTAAAAACTGTTTTGAAAATATTATTTATGATTCTTTTACCAACCTTTTTGGGATTAATTACTCGACATAAAATACCTGATCTATCGAAGCGAATCGAAAAATTCATGAAGTATGCTACAACTATTTTGTTGGCTATTGTATTTGTGTTTACAATTATTGGGAATAATTCAAGAAGTGATGTTTCGATGGATATTTATTGGGCAACAGTTCCCTTTGCTCTTGCATTAAATTTAGCGGGAATGTTTTCCGGCTATGTCATTGGAAAAGCATCAGGTTTTTCAAAAAAGCGCATTATAACGTTGGTTATCGAAATAGGAATACAAAATAGTGCTCTTGCCATAACCATTGCTTCAAGCCAGATGTTTTTGGGTAATTCTAAAATGGCAATCCCGGCTGTTATATATGGTTTATTTACTTTCTTTAATGCTGCTATTTTTGGTTTCTTAATTAAAAAGTTTATGAAGAAAACGTGATGTGGAATTATTCCACACATTCTTTCCAAATACACAGTTTTTAGCTTTAAACAATACTACTGAAGTTAAAGTTTATATCTGTATACCGGGCTGATAATAAGGGTTAAATAATGTTTCGTTTTGTTTAGGATACTTTAAGGTATAGCTCTTGTATTATTACTCATAACTAAAACCAAAAAAAAAGACTGTTATGAAAAAACTACTAGCAATAATTAACGATCCTAATAATTCAAGTGATTTGATAAAATATGCCGCAAATTTAGCGAACGATTTAAAAACAGATTTGCACTTATTGTATGTTCAAAACCCGGAAGCTTATTCTTTAGCAACACCTGAAGCTGCAGGTGCCATGACGGTTCCTATTCAGAAGGGATTAGAAGAGATGGCCGAAAAAGCAAAAGAATCTCTGGATAAAATTGCAAAGGAAATAAAAACTGAATTATCATTGAATGTATCCATTGATTCGAGTTCTGAAATCGGAGTTACAAAATTTATTGTAGAAAAGCTGGTTTCTGAAAATCTGGTTCATATGGTAATTGTTGATAGCAAGGAAGATGTTAGTTTTTGGGAACAGAGTTCTAACAACATGGACATTATTTATGGCATTGATTGCCCGGTATGGGTTGTTCCGTTTGGAGCAAAATATCAGCCCTACAAAAAAATTGTGTATGCTACCAATTATAAGGAAGAAGATATAACTACCTTAAAGAAGTTATTAAAACTAACTGAAAACTACAAACCAGAAATTGTGGCATTGCATATTACAGATACTACGGATTTTGAAGAAAAAGTAAAAACAAGGGGTTTTACCGAAACAGTTCAATCGAAAACAGGATACGACAAAATATCGGTTAAAGCTTTACTCGAGCGAGAAAACGACGAAGTAGCGCAGTTAATTAATGATTATTCAAAAGATATTGATTCTGATTTAGTGGTTGTACTAAAAGAAAACAGGAATTTTCTGGCGCGATTGTTTACATCAAGTGCAACAAAAAAACTGATAAAAGAAGCAAAACTTCCGGTTCTTGTATTTCATGAAAAGTAATAGAATCAATTTGTTATAGACAATGTAAGTAAATAGCAAAATGAAAATGATATCAGCCCAGCGGAGCCTGGTAGTTAAAATGTTATAGAAGATACTAAATTGACTAAAAAATAATGTATTATGGATAAAAGTGAAATTATATTAAAAACAAAACAAAAGTTAGACGAGATTAACGACAAGATTAAAGAAGTAAAATCGAAAGTTGATGAAACGGCAGGAGAACAAATGGAAAAGCAAAGTCAACAGCTCTTAGATCAGCTTAATAGTATTCATCGTGATATAAAAGAGCAATATTCAAATCTAGCTAAACCCGAAAATCAGGATAAATCAAACGTAAGCGAAATTGAAAAAAATATTTTTAATAGTATTCAATCTTTCGATTCGGCATTTTCTAAGGCAGGATCTATATTTAAAACAAAGTAAAATGCTTTGGCTTACAATAGCAATTTAATTAAAGTCGGACTATTAAGGGCTAACAATGAAATTAGCCTTTAGGTCTGGCTTTGAATTATTTTACAGCTTAACAAAACAATTCTTAATGAAAATTAACAGATAAAAAATTAATATAAATAAGGATTGTGAGAAAAGCTTAAAACGAAAACACATGTCTGCTTTTTTAACTATAAAATAATCTCGAATGATTAAAATATTCAGTTTACAGAATCATCATTTAATAGAACTAAATGCTAAGGGCGTGGTTCGAAAAGGTGATTATGAAAAACTTGATCCAATAATTGAAAATAAGATCCGGAAATTTGGAAAAACACGCTTGTTGATAAATATTGGGTCATTAAATGGTGTTAAGCTTTTAGCCTTTTGGGAAGATTTTAAAATGTCGTTAAAATATGCAAACAGATGTGAAAAAATAGCTGTTTTTGGGTATAGTAAACCAGAAAGTATTTTAACAAAGCCTTTTGCTCCTTTGGTTTCAACGGACATTAAATTATTTAAGAATAAAACCAGGGCTAAGCACTGGATTTCTAATTAAAAAATAAAATCATGAAAAATATAATGACAAAAAATTGGTTTCTTACAAGTTTAAATGGAATTCTGGCCATATTATTCGGAATAGTAGCACTTACATTTCCATCTATAACGGTACTTGCATTGGTAATTTACTTTGCAATTTCTGTACTAATTGGCGGTATAGGCTTAACTTTTGTTGCCTTTCGGCTTAAAAACGAAAACCCAAACTGGTCTTTCATTTTATTAGAAGGTATTATCGGACTGCTGTTTGGATTAATTATTTTGTTACGACCCGAATTTACAGCTGTTGTATTAATAACACTGATAGGTATTTGGTCAATTATTTTAGGTGTAATTTTTACAATCGCCTTTTTTAGGATAAAATACTCAAACGCAATACGAAATGTTTATTTAACCATTGGAGTTATATCATTACTATTTGGGTTATTAATTGTTGTAAATCCTTTTGAAGGGCCCAGGACAGTAATTGTATTAATAGGGCTATATGCCATTACGTATGGAGTATTTTCAATTATTAACAATTTGCAAAAAAACAAATCATAAATGAATATCTTAATAACAGGAACCAGCTCAGGGGTAGGGTATGGACTTGCCAATTATTACTTAGGTAAAGGCCATACAGTTTTTGGTATAAGCCGCAACTTAAACAACGAACTTGATCAGTATAGTAAGTTTAATTTTCTATCGCTTGATTTATCAAAATTTGGAGATTTAGAAAATAAGCTGTATAACTTTTTAAAAGATATAAAAACCATTGATTTAGTAATTCTTAATGCCGGACAGCTGAACGAAATTAAAGATTTAAAAGATACCACCATCGAAGAGATTCAGGCAATTATGAATATAAATGTTTGGGCAAATAAAATGTTGATTGATTATCTATCAACACATATTAAAAATGTTCATCATATTGTTGCCATTTCATCCGGAGCGTCGGTTAATGGTTCGCGCGGGTGGAACGCTTATTCATTATCGAAAGCAACTCTAAATATGCTAATTGATCTATACGCGAAAGAAACTTCAAACACGCATTTTACAGCTTTGGCACCAGGAATAATTGATACCAACATGCAGGATTATATCTACAAACATGCCGATGAGAACAAATATCCGGTGGTACAAAAGTTAAAATCTGCTAAGGGTACTTCGATGATGCCCGGACCTGATCAGGCTGCTAAAGTTATTGCCGAAGCTATTATAAAAACCAGGCAATACGAGAGTGGTGCTTTTTTGGATGTTAGGAATATGTAAATTGATGAATGTTTTTTCACGCGGACTCATTCGCCCGTGTTATCCTTCATTTATCAACTTTGTTGCTATATAATTCCTATGGCAAGTTGTGCCCAAATCACTAAAAAAATTGCAATAATTGCTATACAAATTGCTATTCTAAACTCTGGTTTGGATACTTTTCGAAGAACTATTTCGCAAGAAAAACCGGTTGTTAGTAAAAGAACTCCCATAATTACAAAATCGGAGAGTGTCCAGTGCACTTCGCTTGTAAATAGTATTGCAATAAGGGGAATAACCAACAGTACTGCAATTGATGCTAGAATAAGTATTAATCTTTTGTTTTTCATACAACCAAATAAACGATTTTTATTAAGTTTAAGTATGATGTATAATTATACACTGTTGTTTTAGTTCCTTATATTTTTATTACTGAGCGTTGACATTCTTTAATTTCCACTTTCTACTTCTTACCTTATAAATAGAGATTGCTATTACAAGTCCAAAGATTGTAGCAAAAATATCTAAATAGTCAAATGTTCTTAATGTCCACAATTGTTCTGTTTCATAGACTAAAACTCCAACAGTACAAAATATCATAGTCTTAATATGCCTTTTTTTTATAATGAATGCAGCAAATAAACATATGCTTGTCGTATATAATAAATTTGGTCCAAAACCATTAATTCCAAAGTCATTAAAATTATTATGAATTACCCAAGGTCTAAAAAATACTTTAGTTAAAATACCAATTAATCCAAAAAATAAACTCAAATACAATAATTCTAACCTGTCCTTAAAACTGTCTCTCATTATACTATTTCTTTTTATTTTGCATGCTAAAACGTTTGTGTATAAATTGTTTTTATCCTTCCACTTTGTTTTTAATTGTAAGATATAACGTAATTTATTATATCCTTTTCGATGTCAATATATATGTTTGAACATCTAGGCGTGGGCAGATGTGTTGATTTTTGAGTATGAAAATAATAAGATTTTATATACTGAGCAAGTTGCTGTGACTAAATAATACTAGATTTATTGTCTATAATGGTAGGTTTGTTATTTAATGTAACATAATTCTAATTGAATAATTTGTGTTAAGAAGGATATAACAAGAATTAGTGTTGTAATTAAAGATTGAAAATTAGTCAATGAGTGAAAGAATTCAATAAAGAAGGGAGCTTTGGCTCCCTTCTAACCATGAAATACAAACTAATGTAAAGTGAGTTATATATGGCTAATTAACTCCTTGATCAAGCATTGCATTAGCTACCTTTAAGAAACCAGCAATGTTTGCACCTTTTACGTAATCAATAAAACCATCAGCTTGCTTTCCATGTTTGACACATGCTTCATGAATATTGCACATTATGGAATGTAATTTCTCATCAACTTCCTTAGCAGACCAATTGTACTTCATTGAATTCTGGGACATTTCCAATCCTGAAGTTGAAACACCACCTGCATTAGCTGCTTTACCTGGGCCAAATAAAATTTTTGCATTTAGGAAAGTTCTAATAGCATCTGGTGTACAACCCATATTTGATCCTTCAGAAACTGCAATTACTCCATTTTTTACTAATGCTTCTGCATCTTCTTTGTTTAACTCATTTTGAATTGCACATGGAAGAGCTATGTCAACTTTTTGTTCCCAAGGTTTTTTGTTCTCAAAGAACTGAGCATTTTCATATTTATATGCGTAAGGCTTTACTACATCATTATTTGATGCTCGCAAAGCTAACATATAATCAAACTTCTCTTTAGTATTAATTCCATCAGGGTCGTAAATATATCCATCAGGACCAGAGATTGTAACAACCTTAGCTCCTAATTCTGTAGCTTTTTGTACTGCTCCCCATGATACATTTCCAAATCCCGAAACTGCAACAGTTTTTCCTTGGAATGTTTCACCTTTAGTTGCTAACATTTCTTTAGCAAAGTAAACATTTCCAAAACCAGTTGCTTCAGGACGAATTAGGCTGCCTCCCCAATCTCGACCTTTTCCTGTTAAAACACCTGTATTTTCTCTTGCTAGTTTTCGATACATTCCATATAAGAAACCAATCTCACGACCACCAACTCCAATATCTCCAGCAGGGACATCGGTTTCTGGACCAATCATTCTCCATAATTCTGTCATGAAACCTTGGCAAAATCGCATAACTTCACCGTCTGATTTTCCTTTAGGATTAAAATCAGAACCACCCTTTCCACCACCCATAGGAAGTGTTGTTAAAGAATTTTTAAATATTTGCTCAAAGCCTAAAAATTTCAAACCACTCAATGTTACACTTGGATGAAAGCGCAAACCACCTTTATAAGGTCCAATTGCATTGTTAAATTGCACTCTAAATCCAATATTTACATGTACTTTTCCGTCATCATCTACCCAAGGAACCTTAAAAGTTAATATACGATCAGGTTCAACAATTCTTTCAATGATGCCAGCAGCTTCAAACTGAGGGTTTTGGTTATAAATTTCCTCAATTGACTCTAAAACTTCTCTCACTGCCTGAAGATATTCAGATTCACCAGGATGTTTTTTCTCTAACTCAAGCATTAATTTATCTACATTCATAATAATAACGTTTTAATGATTCAATTTATAATTATAGAATAGTGTTATCTTATTTTTAAAATTATCATATTAAATATTCTCCATTAGATTCAGGTTGATACTTTATATCTTGAATAGTTATATTTACCTTTCCTTTAGGAGCATTAAACAACACTTTATCTCCTTTTTCATATCCAAGTAAAGCTGTACCTAATGGTGAAAGAATGGAAACAAATCCTTTCTTAAAATCAGCTTCTTGTGGATATACAATTTTTATTATTATTTGATTCTTAGTTTCTTCATTTAATAATTTAACAACTGAATTCATTGTTATTATTTTTGGAGATATTTTTTTAGAATCAATTATTTCTGCACGATTGATCTCAAAAGCCAAATCATCAAGATTTTTTATATCAGTGTCATTTTTATCTCTGGTTAAGAGTAATAATTTATTCAATCGTATGTAATCAATTTCTGTTATTTTTATTTTTTTCATGTCGTCTAATTGTAAATACATCATTGTAATTTATAATGACAATGACAATAATTATTAATACCAGAAAAGCCATGGTTATAGATATATTAGTTTATAAGTACAGTAACTTTTCTTTTTCTGGCTGAAAAACAATTTTCTCAATCAAAAACCTTTGTGTATGATTTTTAAAATTAACATTAACATATTCCTTTTCTTTGGCACCAAGACATGCTAATCCTATTGGACTATAGACTGAAACATCATTTCTATTTTTAATATCTCCAGGAAGTACGATACTTACAAACAGTTTTTGTCTACTTTCGGAAGATAAAATGATTTTTGAGTTTATAGTAACAATATTGTTAGGTATATCAAGAGGTTCATATATTTTGCTTTTCTTTAGCAATAAATACAATGTATGAAGTCCATTTGGAAGTACATGTGATCTTCCAACATCTTCAGTAATTTGACTAATAAGTCTACCGAAATCTTTATTAGTTATCGCCTTATTTTCCCAAAACATATTCATTATTTGTTGGTTTGTAATACTATTCATTGTTTTAGGTTTTTATTAATTAAATCGTTTACGATTATAAAAACATCGTTACCGATACAAATATATGACATTAAATTCTATCTTTCAAAGTTTTAATCCAAATTATACTAAACACACATTATGTTTCTAAACACAATCTCTTGCTGGCGGCGAACTCACTATAGTTGCTAATAAAGCAAGATTAATTTTAAATTTATTTTTATTATATCGTATACGATGTTATTAATATTCATTATATTTGTAACTTAACATTGAAACCATGCAAGGAAAATACGAGATAATTAAACAAATTATTGATATGTGGGAAGCTTTTGAAAATGAAGCATTAGAAGATCATAACCTATTAAATTTCTCGAAATGGATGACCGAGAAAATAAATGAAGATTCAATCAAAAATATTAAGTTAGAACCAAAAGGTGAAAAAAACACAATTTCTGAATCATCTCAGTATATTGAGAAACTCGATCTTAAAACTCGTTTTCAGGAATATATTTTTAAGATTGCACGTTTTGAAGAATTTTATATTAGAAAATATCTTGTAGACTTACCTATAAACTCAAGATTGGAATATACTTTTCTGTATACCATTAACCGATATGAGGAAGCAAGAAAAACTGAATTAATAAATATTCATTTAGTTGAATATACAACAGGAATGGATACAATTAGAAGGTTAATCAAGAATGGTTTGTTGTATGAATCACAGGATAAAAAAGATAAACGTGCTAAGTTGCTAAAACTAACGAAGCATGGACAGGAAATTCTCAATAAAGCAAACAGCAGAATTGAAGAAAGTAGAAATATGTTTTTGGCCTGTGTAAGTCCTAATAAATGGAAAAAGACATTACCAGTACTTAGAGAAATTGAAGAGTTTCATACAGATATATATATAAACCATTATGATAAACCTTATCCGGAATTGTCGAATTTAATGGATTCATTAAAACATTTATATAAATAAAAATAAGCTTGCTCAATTTTGAGAGACAAGAAATCAATCTTAAAGAAGCTTTCAATTTAAATATAAATACAAATAAAAAGTATAAATATGAGCAAGAAATACTTTAAGAATGCACCTAATAATATTATTACGGATGAGCTAACTAATAGGATTCTTAAAAATAACGATGCTTCTATATTTCATACTTCATTAGATGAATATATACCTACATCACTTATCAGTTTACCGAGTTTATCAAAAAAATACGGGGTTGAAAACATTTACATAAAAGATGAATCATTAAGATTTGGTTTGAAAGCTTTTAAGGTCTTAGGAGCATCCTATGCACTATTTCAATGTTTACAAAAAAACCCAGCCATAGAAACATTTTGTACTGCTACAGATGGGAATCATGGTCGTGCTGTAGCTTGGTCTGCAAAAAAATTTGGTAAAAGCGCAGTTATATTTGTTCCTAAAGACACTACCATAAACCGAATACGTTTAATTGAAAGCGATGGAGCTATGGTCATTAAAATTAATGGCAATTATGATGAAGCCTGCCAACAAGCTGAAAAACTGAGTAAAATAAATAACTGGACTTTAATTCAAGATATGGCTTGGGAGGGTTATGAGGAAATACCAGCTTTTATAATGGCCGGTTACCTTACATTATTTAAAGAATTAGAAGATAGTTTACACACTAATCCAAAACCTAAAATAGATATTGTATTCTTACAGGCTGGTGTTGGTAGTTTGGCAGGTGCCGGAATTTATTATTACCTGAATAAATATGGAAACAACCGACCAAAAATTGTTATCGTTGAGCCAGAAGAAGCTGATCCAATTCTCTTTTCGTTTAAAAGAAACAAAATATCAACTACAGAAGGAAACTGTACAACAATTATGGCAGGTCTAAATTGTGGAACGCCTTCCACTGGTGCATGGAACCTGATAAAAAATGGAGCAGATTATTCTGTGAAAATAAGCGATAAATATGCAAAACAAGCTATGCGTGAGTTATATTATCCGACTAATACTGACAAAAGAATAATTTCAGG
>CAYVEW010000095.1:0-12102 GCA_964450375.1 uncultured Bacteroidales bacterium | reverse complement strand
CACTCGGATCGTCAAGTAATTGTAATAATGCTTTTATGTTTTTGTCTGTTGTCACTTAACTTTTAAAAAATTATTTAAATCATATTTCGACGGGCTCAATATGACATTTAAATATCATATGTGATTATTGTCATCCTTTCCCGATATTTATCGGGATTTCGAAGGATAAAAAGTGAAAAGCTATTTCTCTCAATAGTATGAAAATCTATTACTAGCATTGATATAATAGTTTACATAGTTAATCTATCTAAAACAGTTTTTATAAGTTCTTTCACAACCGGTTTGTAATCCTTGCTGTATTCTCCTTTTGGGCGGTTTGCAATAATTGCACAAAGTGCAATTGCTTGATGTCCAAGAAGTTTAGAAAGCCCAAAAATAGCAGAGCTTTCCATCTCGTAATTGGTTATTTTCTGTCCTTTTAGCTCGAAGGATTCAATTTTATCGTTGATATCAGGATCAATAATGGGTAGCCGCAGTTTTCTGCCTTGTGGCCCGTAAAATCCGGGAGCAGAAATGGTAACTCCTTTGGTTATGTTATCGCCATCCAGCTTTTTAATCAGCTCTTCGGATGCGTCTACCACATATGGCGATGGTAAAAGGTAATTCCACTGCACGTGATATTTGAATGCGAACTCAAAATCCAAATCCGAAATCTCGTTACGCCCTTCGTAAAAGTTTAATAATCCGTCGAAACCAATGGAGCGCTTGCTCATTAAAAATGAATCAACCGGAACATCTGCCTGCAATGAGCCGGATGTTCCAATTCGGATCAGGTTAAGTGATTTATGTTCTTTCTTAACAGTTCGCGTTTTTAGGTCAATATTTGCCAGTGCATCTAATTCGTTTACAACAATATCGATATTATCGGTTCCGATTCCGGTAGAAATAACAGTAACTCGTTTACCACGATACGTTCCGGTTACGGTATAAAACTCCCGGTTATGCTTTTTTAATTCGATGGTATCAAAAAAAGAAGCAACCACTTCTACTCTTCCCGGATCACCTACCAATAGTATATCATCTGCAATATCTTCGGGGAGAAGATGCAAGTGAAATATACTACCATCCTTATTAATAATCAATTCTGATTCCTTAATTTCCATAATTCCGTGCCTTTCTCTTTGTTTAGGACTCCAAATCTATTTAAAATATGTGAAAAGCGCAATAAAGAAAAATCAACAGTACGTAATAAATTTAAGCATTGGGTGTTGATAACAATAATTTTATGAATCAATTGATTGTATTGTAATCATGATTAAATGCTTATTTTTATTTGCAGTATTAATGTTATACCTTTATTCTCAAATAAAAATCAACAAATTAAATTTTAAATTATGAAAAAAATCACAACAACTTTTTGGATTGCTGCTGCAGTAGGAGCTTTAATCATTATCCTGATTAGCAGCTCATCGTTTATTACCATAAAACCAGGTGAACGTGGTGTAATATTTAGAAAATTTACTTCCGGCCTGGATAAAGAAGATATTTTTCAACCAGGATTTCATGTGATAGCACCATGGAACGAGATGTATGTTTACAATGTGAAAGAACAAAACAGCGAAGAAGGAATGGATGTGCTGGATAAAAATGGCCTTTCAATTACCATGGATGTATCGATTCGTTTTAATCCCAAATATGATCGTATTGGATATTTACATGAGAAATTTGGAGTAGATTATATCAGACAACTGATTGTTCCTGAAGCTCGTTCTACTGTGCGTAGAGTAGCAGGCCGCTATACTGCCGAAGAGATATATTCTACAAAACGAAGCGAATTAGAAAGTGCAATTATTGAAGAAACAGCTGAAGTACTGGGAGCCAATGAAATTGAGATGAAAGCCTTATTAATACGCTCTATTAATTTACCACAACAAATTAAGGTGGCCATTGAAAACAAATTGGAACAGGAGCAGGAAGCGCTTGCATATCAGTATAAACTGGAAAGAGAAAAATCTGAAGCAGAGCGCAAAAGAATTGGTGCAGAAGGAGAAGCTGTTGCCAATAAAATTATTAATAGCAGTTTAACCAATGCCCTGTTAAAAATGAGAGGCATTGAAGCTACTATAAAACTATCTGAATCGCCTAACTCGAAGGTGGTGGTTATAGGAAGCGGGAAAGATGGTTTACCGCTAATTTTAGGTGGAAATAATTAGTATTTATTATAATACTTTGACATCCCCATAACTTTCGGGACAGTGTAACAAAAAAATAATTGTCATCTTGAGAGGGTGTCCAAAATTGAATGATTTTGCCACAAAGGCTTAAAGACACAAAATTTCACGAAGAGCTAATTTACTGATAGCATGTGCTTTGTGATTCTTAATTCTTAGCGTCTTAGTGGCTAATTTAATAATTCATTGGTTTTTGGACATCCTCTTATTAATAGACTAGCAATTATATTTTCACCTTGAATTGTTTATAAATCTTTCTGAAAAATACGATAACGTTTATAGACCTTACCACCCAATTTTTCTACTTCAGCCCGCATTTTGGTGTTGGTTTCCATTACCACATGACTATCAATGAATTCCAACCCACGCTTTTTAGCCGCATTTAACATGGCTTTGGCCAGCATGGTGTCTAATCCAATATTACGCAGCTCTTTTTTTACTGCTCCCAGTAAAAGATCCAGTTGGTTGCTTTTTTTCATGGATCGAAGAATATGAATAAAGCCAAAAGGAAACAATCGTCCTTTGGCCTTTCGGATTCCTTCACTAATATTTGGCATGCCAATCACGTAGGCAACCACCTTTTTGTTTGTGTCTTCAATAACCTTAATAAATTCCGGATCGAGAATAGGAATGTACCTTTTGGCAAAATCGTCCATTTCTTCGTCGCTGAAGGGAACATAACCAAAAATATCGGTATAGGTTTCGTTGGTTAAGCCGAGCACCGGCCTGATGTAGTTTTTAAGTTGTTTTCGTTTGGTAAATTCTACTAAACTGTACCCATTGCGTTGCGGACGCTGCGATGCTCGTTCGTATAGTACGGGAACTTCGTTGGGAGTTGATACTTTGTATTGCACAAAATCCATTTTTTTCGAGTATCCTTCCTGTTCGATCATTTCTGCCATGTAAGGTAAACTGCAATTGGTAACCATTACCGTAGGCTCGTTAAACCCTTCCACCAGAAATCCCTGCGGATCTTTATCTGAAAAACCAAAGGGGCCGATCATCTTGTTCATTCCTTTGTTTTTCGCCCAGGTCTCAATATGTGAAATAAGTGCATGAAAAACATCCTTATCGGGATATGCTTCCATAAAACAAAAGCGCCCTGTTTTTTCATTGTTTAGCTCATTGTAACGCCAATTGATAATTCCCATGATGCGGCCCACAATCCGGCCATCTTTTTTTGCCATAGCAAGCAGGGTGTCGCAATAATTGAACGCTTTATTTTTTGTTGCATCAAAAAAAATCCAATCATCGGAATAGATAGGATGAAGCCAGTTTGTATGTCCTTTGTGGATTTTTTCAGGCAGGTATATGAATTTTTTAAGATCATCCTTATGGGTAACTTCAATAATCTCAATCATTCTTCTTTAATTATATTCAATGTTAAATTTTTGTTAAGATAGGAATAATAAATTTATTTGAGATACAATCAATTTATTTGTTTTTTGAGATCATCAAATATACGTTGGAACTCACCCAATAAAGAATTACTCCGCTAATAACACCGGCAATTACATCAATTACATAATGTGCTTTTAAATAAACGGTTGATACTATTAAAATGATTGAAACAGTAAGCAGCAGAATAAAATATTTCCTTTGTTTGTTCCATATCAGGATTAAAAACAGGATTGTCATTCCCACATGCGAACTGGGGAAAGCTCCCGTTTCTGTTTCTGCATGATGAAGGATGATCTGCATGATTTCATAAAAAACAAAACCTTTGGGCACTGCGCTTTCTTGAGTTGAGAAGTAAAATTGGGGTCCAACAGATGGGAATAGGATAAAAATTAAATAATAGATGCAAAATGAGAAAACCGTAATAAATAGAACTCGCTTAAATTCAGTTTGATCTTTTAAATAAAAAATCAAGGGAACAGCAAATACGATCAGGTAATACGAAAAGTAACCGAAATGCATTAATTCACTAAACCATCTGAAATTTAGTAAGTTGGAAAATTTCAACGCAGGTTGCAGCCCAAATACTATTTGTTCGATGTGCACTAAGAGCGGATCAAAATTATCGAACAATAGATTGTTATAATAGTCCGTTTCGCTGTAGAAAAAGCCTAAAAACAGCAAAGGATAAAAATGACGAATAAACCGCATGAATTTATGACCAAATTCGCTTAATGAAATAAACGAAAGGGACAGGAATAGTATTAATAAACGAATCAACAAGTGGGGTGAACTGTTTTGAAGTTTATTATGAGCTAAAATAATGATTATACCGGTTACAATGCAATACGAAATAATGATTACATCAACAGGATTGCATTTTTTCAGAAAATCTTTCATGCACTAAATTTAAGTACGAATATAAAAAAAGTGCCATGAAACTATTCATGACACTTGATTTATTTTTAGATCTATTTTACTATCGGTTCTTTTCAGCAAATGCTCTTCCGGCTCTCAAGGCTTCTAAGTTAACATTCACAATATCTTCGCCTTTTCGTCCAAAAATCTGGCGAATTCCTTCTTCGAAACTTTCAAACGAGATGTTGAAAAAAGGAGTTGCAGCGCCCAGCATAACTATATTTGACGATCTTTTTGATCCGATTTCAGAAGCAATCTGATCTGCATCAATCGCGATATAGTTCTTTTGCTTTTTTATTTCGGCCAAAACATCTTCAATCTCCGGATAATCAGGAATGTTTACAAAAGGCGTAGTGTTTGTTACTAACCATCCACCTTTGCGTAAGAAAGGTAAATACCGTAGCGATTCCATTGGTTCAACAGAAAGAATAATATCTGCAGCTCCCATCGGGATTAAATCAGATGCAATGGCTTTGTCAGAAATTCGCATATTTGATTGCACTGCACCACCACGCTGGCTCATTCCATGAACTTCGGCTTGTTTTAAATAAAGATCGTTATGTAAAGCTGCCATACCTATGGTTGCGGCAATTGATAAAATTCCCTGACCACCTACACCAGCTAATATAATATCTGTTTTCATAATTTACTTTTTTTAATGATTTTTAATTACTAATGTAGATTATTTTAGATTTAACTCTTTTAATTGCTCTGCCAGCTTTTTATTTTTCATGGTTTGAACACACTGGCGACGTGGAATAATTACCGATACTCCCTTATAAGCTAACTCTTCTTTCATAACCTGAATCATTTCATCCATGTTTTTCTTGGTTGGCCTGAAAACTTTGATGTGATCAGGATGAACGCCCACTCCTTTGCAAATATCTTCGATTTTACCAAGCGCCTTAGAGTCCTGTCCACCTGTCATTCCGGTAGTGAAATTATCGGAAATGATAATGGTAACCGGGCTGTTTTCTGTAACACAGTCGATTAAACCGGTAATTCCAGAGTGTGTAAAAGTAGAGTCACCAATTACTGCAACGGAAGGAACCAGACCGGCATCGGCAGCACCTTTTGCCATGGTAATAGAAGCACCCATATCTACGCACGAATTAATCGCGTTGTATGGTGGCAATGCTCCTAAGGTATAACAACCAATATCAGAAAAAACGCGGCCATCACCATATTCTTTTAAGGCTTCATTTAGTGCGGTGTAAGCGTCAATATGTCCACATCCAACACACATCGATGGTGGGCGGTTTTTTACAATTTCCGGAATTGCACCATCTAATATGGTTTCCATTCCTAATGCTTTAGCAACCAAATTAGGGTTTAGCTCTCCATCGCGTGGCAAGGTACCGTCTAATCTTCCCGAAACAGGAGTTCCAGCTTCCTGGTAACCTTTTAATGCTTCTTCAATTAGCGGATATCCTTCTTCAAGAACTAAAATCCGATCACATTCTTCAACCATTTTCATGATTTGTTTACGTGGAATAGGATACTGGCCAATTTTTAATACCGGATGTTTTAATTCTTTATCCTGGAAGTTCTCCATTAAATAATTAAAAGCAATTCCGGGAGCTATAATACCTAAAGTTTTGTCAGAACCATCAATGTATTTATTGAATTTTGATTCTTCTGATGCAGCTTCCAATGCAGCCTGGATATTTAATAGTTTTTTATAGTTTTTTCGGGCAATTGCCGGAAGTAATACAAACTGTCTTAAATCCGAAGGAAACGAGTTTTTATTTTCCGCCTTTTGTTCCAGTGTTTGAACACCTGCACGCGAATGTGCTAAACGAGTTGTTACCCTTAGTAGAACAGGTAACTTATACTTTTCGGAAAGTTCAAATCCATGATAGGACATTTCATAAGCTTCTTGCTGATCAACAGGTTCTAACATAGGAATCATGGCAAAGTTGCCATAAAACCTGGAGTCCTGCTCGTTTTGTGATGAGTGCATGGATGGATCATCGGCCGAAACAACAATTAACCCACCATTAACCCCTGTGATGGACGAGTTAACAAACGCATCGGCAGCAACATTTAATCCAACATGTTTCATACAAACCATAGCGCGTTTACCGGCATACGACATTCCTAAACCTGCTTCCATAGCAGTTTTTTCGTTTGCCGACCATTGGCTATGAATATTTTTTTCTTTTGCATACTTCGATGCCTGAACATATTCAGTGATTTCGGTTGACGGAGTACCGGGGTAAGCATATATACCTGACATACCGCCATCAAGAGCTCCTTGAGCTATTGCTTCGTCGCCTAATAAAAGTAGTTTTTGCATGTTATATTCAGTTTATTAATATTTTATGATTAAGATGATTAATTTTTGATAAGTTATAAAAAAACATACATAGTTAAAAATGTATGGTTATCGTTTAAAGTTTTTTATAGTCCGCCAAATCTTTTTAAAAAGCCAACCTGGATTGCTGTAACGTAATAAAAGATTGCTTTCGTTAATTCCACAATAAAAAATATTGGTTTCTATTTTACTTTACTTAAGCAAATGTAGTTTAAATTTTACAAATTGTCCAAAAAACAAATGTTTTTAATAACATATTTATAGTTTAAGTTGATATAAGCTTACAAATTGTAAGTAATGGCTTGGGGTTATAAAATAATAGCTATAAAATTGAATATCAAATTTATACATTAATGACCTATAATTTTTTTACTTATATGGAATAAAATTTTTCGGGATATTTTTTTTATTCTTAAAATTCTTAAGTGTAGGATTTAGATTAGTAATAAATTGTTATAATCAGCTTTCGATTTCCGGCACGATTTCGGAATTCACATAAATAAATACCTTGCCAGGTTCCTAAATTTAGTCTGTAATTTGTAACTGGTATGGTAAGTGATTGTCCGTAAGCAGATGATTTAATATGAGCAGCCATATCATCAGGCCCTTCCATAATATGTGTAAAGCTTTTATCACCGTCGGGAATCAACTTATTGGTAAAGCTTTCAAAATCGTGTAAAACAGACGGATCAGCATTTTCGTTAATGGTTAATGCAGCCGAAGTGTGTTTAATGAAAATATGAACCAGGCCTTTCTCAGGAAGCTTCTTTAATTCTTTATTTATGATAGGTGTAATAATATGATAACCGCGTTTAAATGGGGGTAAGCTTATTTCTATTTGTTCAATCATGGGAGTGCTTTTATTATTGGAAATAAATTTAAGAATTTTTTATTATCTAAACAGAATGATTTAGTTTTGGATTTCTTTAAAATCGTAAAATAAAACAGAATATTTATTGTTTATAGCTTAGTTAACTGTTTTTCTTTCAAATGAGACTTAAAAGTGTTTTTTTAATTATTTCCTTTTTTGCTGCATCGTTTTTGCATGCTCAGAATGTAACTTCATTGAATGGAAAAGTAGTTGATCGTGAAGGTAAACCCATTGAATCTGCTCACATTCGAAATATGTCGAATAATACAGGTGTTATTTCGGATAACAAGGGTAGTTATTCACTTAAAATTCCGCTTGGAAAAAAGGTGCTGGTTCAGGTATCGTGTATTGGATATAAACCCCGAAGTTATGAAATAACGCCGCAAACAGACAGTTTACATAATTTTATTGTTGTTTTGGATTTTGCCATTAGCGATATTGATGAAGTTTCGGTTGTTGGCGAGTTATCGCAAGAAACCAACCTGGTTAAGCTCGAAACGAAACATTTACAAATGAATCCGGATATTTCAGGAAGCCTGGAATCCTTAATTAAAACCATGCCCGGAGTTTCTTCTAATACAGAGTTAAGTTCGCAGTATTCGGTTCGTGGAGGTAATTTCGACGAAAATCTGGTTTATGTGAACGATATTGAAGTATACCGGCCTTTACTAATTCGTGCCGGTCAGCAGGAAGGCTTGAGTTTTTTAAATTCGGATATGGTTTCGTCCATTCAGTTTTCATCGGGTGGATTCGAATCCCGTTTTGGCGATAAAATGTCGTCGGTTCTGGATATCCGATACAATAAACCACTGGATTTTTCGGGAAGCGTTTCGTTAAGTTTATTAGGCGGAAATCTTCATTTCGAAGATATTTCAAAAAATGGCAGATTTACTTACAATACCGGAATCCGGTATAAAACATCACAATATGTTTTAAGCACCTTAGAAACAAAAGGAGATTATAAGCCGAATTTTTTTGATGTACAGACTTATTTAACCTATAAAATTAATAATAAGCTTGATTTAGACTTTCTTGGATATTATGCATTAAACAGTTACCGTTTTGTGCCGGAAAACAGGGAAACATCATTCGGAACGGTAAAAGAAGCTTTAAGCTTAAAAATATATTACGATGGCAACGAAATTGATAGGTTTGAAACACTGATGGGTGCTTTAACGGCCAATTATAATCCCAATGAAAAATTATCGTTAAAATTACTTTTTTCGGCTTTCCAGACCATAGAGCAGGAAACGTATGATATTCAGGGCCAGTACTTTCTGAACGAACTGGATAATGCCTATGGATCCGAAACCTATGGCGATAGTATCATGAATATCGGTATCGGAACTTTTTTAAATCATGCCCGAAACTATCTTACTGCAAATGTTTATTCTGTATCCTTTAAAGGGGCTTTTTATTCAGGTAATCATAAACTCAGGTGGGGAGCCAAATATAATTACGAAACCATTGACGACCAGATGAGTCAATGGAAAATGCTCGATTCGGCTGGTTATTCCTTGCCATATACCGGCGAATCCATTGAACTATACGAAACAGCACGGGCCAATAATCGAATTAACTCGAATCGCATTGCGGGCTTTATTCAAAATACCTACAATAAAACTTTGCGTGATCAGTCAGAGCTTTTTATTAATATTGGATTACGAGCACAGTATTGGGATTTTAACAATGAGTTTATCATTACACCACGCATGTTGATTTCTTATAAACCGGCCTGGGAGAAAAATATGCTATTCAGGTTTTCATCGGGTCTTTATTACCAGCCACCTTATTTTAAAGAGATGAAAAATCCGGAAGGATTTGTTAATGATGATATTAAATCGCAAAAATCTATTCATTTTGTGTTGGGAAACGATTATGTTTTTAATGCGTGGAAACGTCCGTTTAAGTTAACCACCGAACTGTATTATAAGATACTGAATGATTTAATTCCGTATAAAATAGATAATGTGCATTTAGAATATGCCGGAGATAATTTGGCAAAAGGATATGCTTATGGAATAGATTTTAAGATCAACGGAGAGTTTGTTCAGGGAATTGAATCGTGGGCCAGTTTATCGCTGATGCAAACCAAAGAAGATATAAAAAACGACTTTTATTATACAACAGACGGCCTGAGAGTAGAACCCGGATATTACCCGCGACCAACCAATCAGTTAATTAATTTTAGTTTGTTTTTCCAGGATTACTTGCCGATGAACCCTTCGTACAGGATGAATCTGAGTTTGCATTATGGAACCGGTTTGCCATTTTCATCACCCGACGAAGACAGATACGACCAGGTTTTTAAAATGCGTGCTTACAAACGGGTTGATTTGGGTTTCTCAAAAGTAATTATCAGTAAAGAAAAGCAATTTGAAAAATCGGCCTGGTTAAATGTTTTTGAAGATATGTGGATTAGTTTGGAAGTCTTTAATCTGCTCGATATCAATAATACCATTTCGTACATGTGGGTTAAAACAGTCAACAACCAATCGGGTCAGGCAGCGCAGTATGCAGTTCCAAACTACCTAACATCACGAAGGCTTAACCTTAAATTAACGGCTAAATTTTAATCAAGTAGAACTTTATACTTAAATTAGCTATCAAAAATTGTAATTATGTTTACACAAAAAGATATAGATCAAATTCATTCTCAGGAATTAAACGCTAAAGATGTTGAAAATCAGTTGGAAAATTTCAAAAAGGGATTTCCATTTTTAAATATAAACCGGCCGGCAACCATTGGTGATGGTATATTAAAACTTAGCGAAGATGAAGTAAAGGCTTACATCAAATTGTACGATGGTTTAAATCCTGATTGCATTAAATTCGTTCCAGCTTCGGGTGCAGCATCCAGAATGTTTAAATTTTTATTTGAATTTTACCAAAAAGCTAAGGATCAATATAATTCATTGGATGAGCTAAGCGATAATGAAGTCCGTAAGTTTTTTGAACAAATTAAGAAATTTGCATTTTATTCAGATCTTAAATTAGTGATGGCATCAAATAAAAAAGATCTGGAATTATTATTAGGGCAGGGGAAATACAAAGAGATTCTGAGTTATTTTTTATTCGAAAAAGGCTTAAACTACGGCGAAAAACCGAAAGGTGTGCTGGCTTTTCATCAATACGATGAATTTTCGAGAACAGCCTTTGAAGAACATCTATATGAAGGCGCATTTTATGCAAAACAAAGCGATCGAAAAGTACATATTCATTTTACCATTTCGCCGGAGCACGAGCAATTATTTCAGGAATTAATTACCCAAAAAAAATCGCAAATTGAAAAAGCACTGGAAGTGGAGTTTCACATCACTTTTTCTCAGCAGAAACCTTCAACCGATATGGTTGCAGTTGATTTGGATAATAATTTATTCAGAAATAATGATGGTTCGCTTTTATTTCGCCCCGGTGGTCATGGCGCACTGATCGAAAATTTAAACGAGCTGGAATCCGAAGTTATCTTTATTAAAAACATTGATAATGTGGTTCCTGATAAATATAAAGATGTAACTGTAGATTATAAAAAAGCTTTAGCCGGTGTGATACTCTCGTATCAGGAAAAGATATTTAATTATTTGAATAAACTGGAATCCAGCGAAATTAATGAAGAAATACTTGCCGAAATAAATGATTTTATCAGTAATGAACTTTGTTTCCAATTTCAAATGGAATCCGATAAGAACTTACAACGGAAACAATTTGTTGATATTTTAAACAGGCCGATTCGTGTATGCGGAATGGTTAAAAATGAAGGCGAACCCGGTGGCGGGCCTTTTTGGGTAAAGCAAAATAAAGATATTGTTAATTTGCAAATTGTAGAAACTTCGCAGATTAATACAAACGACCAACAGCAAGCAAGTATTTTACAGTCTGCAACTCATTTTAATCCGGTCGATCTGGTTTGTGCTACCAAAAATTACAAAGGAGAAAAATTTGATTTACTGAAATTCCGGGATCCAAACACTGGATTTATCTCTAAAAAATCGAAAGACGGAAAAGATTTAAAAGCGCAGGAATTACCTGGTTTATGGAACGGAGCCATGGCTTATTGGAATACAATTTTTGTGGAAGTTCCAATCATCACATTTAATCCTGTAAAAACAGTAAATGATTTGTTAAGGACAGAGCATCAGTAGGTTTTATGTTTTCCATTAATTTTTAAATAAAATATGAATAAACAATCCTATGGTTAATCTTTTCCAAAGTTCAAAACTTTGGAAAAGGTGTATGCAGAGAAACCAAAACAATCCTGCCATTGGTTTATAATCCTGGAAGCGATTAGAAAGCGGTTAAAGCCCTGTATGCATAAGTGAGTGTTTTGCTTTGAGCGAAGCCCTCACTATTCCAAATAAATTAATTCAATTTGAATTTAGCTTAAATGCCTATTCTGTAATACGATGAATAGAAAATAATTCTCGATG
>CAYVEW010000094.1:0-12124 GCA_964450375.1 uncultured Bacteroidales bacterium | reverse complement strand
CAAAATCGTTAACCCCATTATTATAAGTTAGATTCATTGGAAATTTTCCAATATCGGTAAAGCTAAATTCTAAAATAACATCTTGTTCACTACAAATTGTATCTTCAATGCTCGCAATACTTGCCACCGGCAAATCCCAAATTTTTACTTTGGCAGGATCAGAATAATCGATACATGCACTGGATGTTACAACTCTTCTGAAGAAAGTAGTATCCGTTAGAACCCCGGAGTTATAGTTTTGACTAATGGAATCTCCGTTTGCATTTTGCCATGCTCCGCCGCTAATACTATCTTGCCACTGATAGTTAAACGATCCGTTTCCTCCATCAGGAAGTGAACCTAATAATTCATCCGGATTGGTATTATAACATGTAAATACGGGCAAAACATTTTCAATTACATTATTAACAATATTTGGCAGCACACTAATCATTACAGAATCACTCTCATCGATGCAATCATCAGAAAAAACGATTCGTCTGTAATAAGTTGTATCATTAAGCGCCCCGGGCTGATAATCTTTGTTCGTTGCTCCCGGAATATCAGTCCAGTCTGTACTATTTGTCTTTTCTTGCCATAGATAGAAATATGAACCAACACCTAAGCCATTTTCCGGCAAATTGCCAGTGATTAAATTTGGCACATCATTATTACAAATTTCTTGTTCTTCCTGAACTATGTTATTGGTTATTTGTGGCAATCCAATGATGCTATCACCCAAAGATACTGTGTCATAACAAGCCCCGGATATTACTACCCGCCGAATAAATGTTGTATCCTGAATTGTTCCGGGAAAACAGATGGTGTCATCATGTGTTGAAATATTTTCCCATGAACTTTTATCTAAACTAAATTCCCAGATATATTCATACTGACTGTTACCCCCAACCAATACTCTTGATCCGAATAAGGTATCAGCAGGGTTACCAATACAGGTAATTAAATCATCACCAACAATCGTATTTCCTACTATTACAGTTTGAACATTGATTTTAAGAATAATTCCAGGATCGATTATATCACCCGAAGTAACAATTCGTTTGTAATAGATTGTGTCTGTTAATTCAGGAGTTTGGTAATCAATTTCTGTTTCTCCAGGAATAACCGACCAGTTAATTCCATCTGCACTTTGCTCCCACTGGTATGTATACGTTCCATCGCCATAACCACCACGAGGGTTGGAGCCATAGATTGTAATACGGTCGCCCGAACATACTTCTTCTTTTGCAGCTATACTGTTAAACAAAAAGCCATTTAAAGGAACCTTTATACTATCAATTAAAAACCCCGGATTTCCGCCTTCTGCGCCATTAGTTTTTGTTGTGTTAGGCAAAAATTCTTCGTATGCACCCGGCAATCCACCTAAGTTTTCAAATATAAAATCAGTTATTTTTATTTTACCAGTAAGCAGCATTCCGCCACCACCACCGCCACCCGGTCCTGAATCATATCCGCTTAAAACATTCCCTCCATCGCCACCGTTAATAAACAGGTTCAGATCACCGTTTACAGAATCAGCATCAAATACAATGGTTCCACCACCACCACCGCCGCCGGCAGATGCTTCACTTGCCTGTGGCGTTTCACCATTTGCATTAATGGACTGGCCATTGGATTTTACAACTTTTGCAATGATTACAATAACTCCTCCACCATTACCACCACGTATAGCTGAATACTCACTGGTCATTGTACCAGAACCTCCGCCTCCGCCTAAAAAAACTGTTGAATCATTGCTGAAGTTGCTTAATCGTGATCCTCCACGACCACCAATCCCTTTCCAATATTCATTCAAAGTATCACTGGTAGATGTTATTTCACCAACATAAAGAGGTGTTTCACATGCCAGCGTATCCTCACCACCACCAGCACCACCTACATTAGAATTACCACCGCCGCCACCTCCGGCAAAACGGCCATTTCCGCCACCACCGCCATTACCCCAGGCACCAAAACCTCGCGACATAGAATCTATTCGAAACCCTATGCCTTCTCCTTTTTCTCCGGCTCCGGGAAATAACTCATTAAAGTATATTGATCTGTATAAAAGCGAATCGGTGCTTGCGCAATCTCCACTTCCTAAAACCGGTTGTGCCCCACGAAATCCTTTACCATCAACATTTAAATCGGCATTTAAGAATAGGGTATCATTAACCATTAGAACTAACACACCTCCCTTTTCACCATCCCAGGCATCGCAGGTAACTTCGTTTTCAACCACTACATTTTTATAAGAAGGTACTCTGATTATTTGAACCAGGTGGTTTGTATTGTATGAATTTATTAAATCATTTCTTAAGATAATTTCATTTCCATTTTTAGCCTGAATAATAACAATTTCGTATTTACCTGTATTTCGGATTTGTCCTGAAAATACATAACCAAAAACATGCTCGTTATTACTGGTATCCGTTCTTAAAACAGCCCCTTTCATTTGATAAATCATGATGGTATCACCCGCATTAAAATCGTTCGGATTTGAAACCAAAAGCGTATCATTTGTTGGATAAATGGAATCGACGGCTGAATAAGAATTTATTACCCCTGAAATAGTGGTTTGAGAATATATTGCATTAGCAAAAAAAACAAAATTTAAAATTAACAGAATAAAAATGATATTTCTTTTCAAAATTTTCCGGTTTAATTTTTTTAATACGCCCTATCTTATAACAAATATAACCAATTTTTAATTAAGCCATAATTTTTTTTGTAAAACTTAAAGAGAATTAATATTCTGTTATTTATTCGTTTAATCTTTATTATTTAAACTATAAAAACCGAACTGCAAACTTTTATTCATCGAATTTAAATTTTGGGAAACTTACATAAAAGGAAGTTCCTTTATCAATTTCGGTTTTATACCAGATTTCTCCGCCGGCATTTTCAACTATATTTTTAACAATGGATAAGCCTAATCCCATTCCGCTTGTTTTTGTAGTGAAATTCGGTGTAAATAATTTTGGTTTTAAATCCTCTGTTATTCCGGTTCCATTATCAATTATTTCAACTTTTACATAATCATCGTCATCATTCACACGAACAATGATTTGTCCATTTCGTTCTTTTGGGATTGCCTGGATTGCATTCTGAATCAGGTTACTAAAAACAATTAGAATCTGTTCTTTATCGGCGTAAACATTGAGTTCATTTATTTCGTTATATTCTTTAATAAAAGATATATTTTCTGAATTTTCAAATAAGGTTATGGTATCGTTTAATTTTGAAATAATATTAACCTGTTGTGCCTGCGCTCTCGGCATCTTCGCAAAATTCGAAAATTCGGTGGCAATACTCGAAAGGTTATTTATTTGACTAATAAGTGATGCTGCAAACTTTTCCAATCGCTGATCAAAATCGGGCTTGCCATCTTTCCATGCTTTTTGCAGGTATTGAACAGAGAGTTTCATGGGAGTTAATGGGTTTTTTATTTCGTGTGCAATTTGCTTGGCCATTTCGCGCCATGCCGATTCACGTTCCGATTTAGCTAATTTTTCGGCATTCTCGCTTAGCTCGCTAACCATTCGATTGTATTCTTTTATTAAGCTTCCAATTTCATCCTTACTATTGTATCGAATGGGTTCGTTTTGTTTACCTAAATCGATGGCCCGAAAACGCTCTTGTATTAACTGCAGCGGCCTGGTTATGTTATTCGAAATAAAAATAGCCACAATTACTGATAATAATATTAAGAAAAAATAGATGTTTACAACTGCTACCACAATGGTATAGATTTCTTTTTTTAATGCAGATTGTTTGGTGAAATACGGCAGGTTAATATATGCCAACAAGGTGTTATCGTAATTGGTAAAAGGCACATAGGCAGAATAATAGCTTAAATCGCCAATGGATTCTTTATGAATAAACTTACCACTTCGGTTTACAACCATTTCGCGGTACGCATCGATATTCATTTTATTTCCCATTAATCCCTTTTCGAAAATTTGCGATCGCGATGATGCCAATAAATTTCCATTAACATCGTATAAATTGATATCAATATAAAATACATTCGAAAACTTGATTAATAAATAATTTAAATAATCGGAATAATCATTATTTAGTTCAAAATCGCCGCCCAGTTTATGTTCCATTTCAACTAAAACCGATTGGATTTTTTCGCCTATACTTTCATATAAATTCCTTTCGAACTGATTGACATTATAAAAAATGGTTCCAAATCCAACAATTACAAGTGATAATAATAACACCCCAATCATTGAAAACTTGATCTTATTTTTGAAATCGTAATTAAATCCTTTGACATTATCCGGAAAGTGCACTGCAAAGAAAACGAGCGAAAGTATAATGAAATAAAAAACAAAAATATACGAAAAGGATGCCAATAAATCGACAAATTGTATTTTCTCGCTACTAAAAACAATCTCGGTATGATCATCGATACGATAAATCAGATGCTCAAAATTCTGATCAGTAGTAAAATAAAACTCCTGATCAGACTTCCAGTTTTTAGGGAATGTTAACTGATACGAAAACTCTCCCGACCGGTTCATCAAATCGTTGTTTTTGTATTTTGCATACGAATAACCGCTTAATATGGCCGATCCACTCATTCTGTTATCCAGCAATAGTTCCGGGTATCCTAACTCCTGACTAACCAATTTCGAATCAAGAGATATAAACAATGAAACTTCGTTCTCCCATTGTGATTTTTTGTAAGTAAACTTTCCCAGATAACTTATTCTTCCGTTTAAATTATCCAGAAAATAAAAATTGCTGCCCGAAAGCTTGGTTCCGTCGTTTTCGAATAAATTGTCGAAAAAATTATAACAATGTACAATCTCGGTGCTGTTTTCGAGTATCAGGGTTAAATCATCGTTAGGATTACAAACCGAAATCTGCAAATCGTATTTTCTAAAATATCCGCTAAAATAGGTCATTTGCAGATGCTCGAGAATTGCCCCTTCGTTCTGATAATGCCAGGTTAACAAATCCCTAACAACCGTATCTTTTTCAAGCTCTTGTTCAATTCCTTCCAAAAGCATTTCTGCAACCTGATCGTGTTCATTTGCTAAATTAACTGCTAAAACCTTTCGCGTTTCCCGATCTTTTTTCTGACTGGTTGATGTGATAAAATAAGTTGTGTACAAGGCTAAAATTAAAATAAAAACTACTCTTAGCGGATAAGTGAAATTTCCTTTAAGAAGCCGGATTGCAGCAGCATAGACAACAATTAAAAGCAAAAAAAACAGCGTAAGATAATTTATCTTAATTATCAGCAGATTGGTAAAATAAAACAATACTAAAACTCCGGATACGAATATGATTAAGAATTGCCGAAAATTAATTTCCGATTGAATTTTTCGTAAAAAAAGATCAATTAAAAAGAAAAACGATGATAATAAAAGAACTATTACTAAATATCCTATTAAGCTGTATATCGATAAATCAAAAAACTTATAACCTTCGAACGAAATGCTGGAATGCAAAATTAAACTCTCGAAATAATGATGAAATAAAACAAAAACACCGAAAGTAATTCCTGTAAAGATGATTAACGTAATGTATTGCAAATAGTTTTTGCGAGGCAGTTTAAATGAGATGCATTTTGAAAATACACTCATATAAAAGAAAACAAATAATGCATGAAGAAACAAATCTCCCAATGAAGGTACTGCATTTGAAATTGCAAAATAATGCGGTTGAAATAAATCCATCCGACGGAAAACCGAGGGAAAATGGTATTC
Organism: uncultured Bacteroidales bacterium; assembly: GCA_964450375.1. Taxonomy (GTDB): domain Bacteria; phylum Bacteroidota; class Bacteroidia; order Bacteroidales; family UBA12077; genus UBA12077. The sequence goes on along the minus strand of CAYVEW010000094.1, from coordinate 6,419 downwards.
CAGCATCAAATAACGAATAAGCACTAAAATAGCTGCTAACAAAACTAAACTAATCCACTGAAACTTTTTTGAGCTAATTCGAGAAATAAACCTACGAATTGCAGCAAATAATGCAATGAGTGCCAACAAATAAAAGAAGCCTGAAAGGTAAATCCAGAAATAATTATAGGCCAGATTTGATGTAAGATAAAAAGAAAACAAATACTCTCCTTTCGGATCCTTTACCTGGTAACCTTTTTCCGATTCGAGTGTAATTTTTGCAGGGATATCTAATTTATACTCATGAAAATAATCGCTTCGAATAAATTCATTCTGATATGAATAATCGTTTTTTATTAAAACTAAACCAAACAACTGGTAATTATCAAAATGAGTTTGGCGAATAACAAACCATCCGTTTTTTAGTTTTGCAACTTTATTGTATAATTGATTATCTACCTTGAAGTTTTCTACCGGAATTGCATTGTTAGTCCAAAAGACTAACGAATCCGATTCGTAACCCAAATAAACAATCCCTTCGTTTTCATATAAATCATCTTCAAAAAACAACGGGTTCAGCATTAAATCCTTTAAGTCAAGAGAGTCCAAACTTAATTCTATTTCGTTCAGCACAATATCAACCTTCTCGATTCTTGAATTAATTATGCTTTCAACTCGCTTAAATTCATCATCTTCATTTAAATGTATACGTATGTTCTTTTCGAATAAACCGGCAAGAATCAGAAAAACAAGAGTTCCTAATAAGAATTTGTAATTTTGTATTTTATTTAATTTGCTCATAGATACATGCTAAAATCACAGCACAATGTAACAAAATTATTCCAGTTTTAATTATGATGATACGGCTCACCGCGTATAATTGTCATGGCACGGTACAACTGCTCTAAAAAAATCATTCGAACCATTTGATGTGAAAAAGTCATTTTTGATAATGATATCTCTGCATTTGCTCTGGCATAAAGATCGTTTGAAAAACCATAAGGGCCACCAACCACAAACACGAGATTCTTTAATCCGCTAATCGTTTTTTTCTCAATAAAGTCTGAAAAATCAACAGATGAATATAATTTGCCGTTTTCATCAAGTAAAACCACAAAATCTGTTTCGGTCAATTGATTCAGAATAAGTTCGCCTTCTTTTTGTTTTTGTTGTTCTTCTGTTAGTTTTTTTGTGTTTTTCAAATCAGAAATTACGTTTGTTTCGACACGCAGATAGTGCTTTAAACGCTTTAAATATTCGTTCTCACCCTGTACTAAATATTTTTCTGTGGTTTTTCCGATAACAATTAATTGCACCTTCATGATCGGACTAATTTTTTTATTTCGTATTTTTTTATAATTTTCGCAAAATAAATACCAAAAAAGTTCTCAGTGGCATAATTTGTGGTTTGATTTTTGCGACCTTATTTACGCAAACTTAAGATAAATAAAAATGAAAACCTTTAAAAAAGCAATTCCTTTAATTGTAATATTTACGTTGCTATTTAACTTTGGGGCTTTTACTTATAATTCTGAAATTCCCAGAGATATTGCTATTGCTTTTAAAGTGGGTAGTGCCGAGGAACTTGCACGATATTTTAACAATACCATTGAACTGGCAATTCTAGACAAAGAAGATGTATACAGTAAAATTCAGGCCCAGCAAATAGTCGACAACTTTTTTGTAGAACATTACCCGAAAAGTTTTGAATTTATACATCAGGGTGGAAAGGAAGAATCTAAATTTGCCATAGGCAAGTTGGTTACGTTTAATGGCACATTCAGAGTTACTCTGCTAATTAAAGAAAAAAACGAGAAAGCCTTAATTCACCAACTCAGAATAGAAACCGAAAATGAGTGATAATTTATTAGATAATTTTATTCATACCGCGATTCAGGAAGATATAGGTGACGGAGATCACTCATCTTTATCATGCATTCCTGCCGATGCAACCGGCAAAGCTCAATTATTAATTAAAGAAAAAGGAATTTTAGCCGGCATCGAAATTGCAAAAAAAGTATTTACTGCCATTGATCCATCCCTAAAAATGGAACAATTCTTATTCGATGGAAATGAAATAAATAAAGGAGACCGGGCATTTATTATTGAAGGCAATGTTCATTCAATTTTAAAATCGGAAAGACTGGTTTTGAATATCATGCAACGAATGAGCGGAATAGCAACCACAACTAAAAAATATGCAAAAAAACTTCTGGGAACCAAAACAAAAATATTAGACACCAGAAAAACAACTCCAGGAAACAGATACATAGAAAAAATGGCTGTTAAAATTGGTGGAGGAGAAAATCACCGGATGGGTTTATATGATATGATTATGTTAAAGGATAATCACATCGATTTTGCGGGAGGAATTGAACCAGCCATAAAAAAAGCAAATAAATACATTCAAGAGCATAAAAAAGATATCAAAATAGAAATAGAAGCTCGCAATTTATCTGAAGTAAAAGAAATTCTTCGTGTAGGCAAGGTGCACAGAATCATGCTCGATAACTTTAACTACGATGACACGCGAGAAGCTGTAAAGCTTATTAACGGAAAATATGAAACCGAATCATCAGGAGGAATTACTCTGGAAACCATACGCGAATATGCCAACTGCGGAGTAGATTACATTTCGGTTGGAGCCTTAACACATCAAATAAAAAGTTTGGATATGAGTTTAAAAGCTATTTAATTTACAAAAAATAGTTTTTAAGATCTAATGTCAAAAATAAATTCTACGAAAGTCGTTTTAAAAAAGAGCATACAAGATTTTAAGTTATGGACTAAAAAGGTTTCCGTACCCGGATTTGATAATGCTCCTATATATTATGTTATTAAATTCTTTTTTTCAGGAGCAAAAAATGGTTACCTGGCAACGAGAGCATCTGCAATTGCTTTTAATTTCGCACTGGCCATTTTTCCAACTATGTTGTTTATATTTACATTAATTCCCTTTATTCCGGTTGAAGATCTTCAAGTGGAGTTATTAAAATTAATTCAGGATTTTTTGCCAAAGAACGCTTATCAATATTTTGAATCTACCTTAGTATCTGTGGTTACCGTAAAAAAACTGGGAGTTTTCACCTTCGGTGCATTTGCCAGTTTAATATTCTCGACAAATGCTGTACATGCTTTAATTCAGGCTTTTAACAACACGTATCACACCATCGATACCAGAAACTGGACCGCCATTCGAATAATTTCTACGTTTCTTGTGTTTATGATTTTTATCTTAATTGCTTCTGCGGTACTTTTAATTACTTTCGGCCAGTTTATTCTTGGAAAATTAGTTGAGATGCAAATCATGGAAATGAATATTACTTTCTACCTAATAACTGTAGGTAAATGGATTATAATCATTGCTTTATTATTTTTCAGTATATCATTTCTCTACTATTTTGCTCCTGCTAAAAAAGATCAGTGGAAATTTATTTCTGCCGGATCCACCCTTGCAACCCTTTTAGCTCTTTTAAGTTCGCTAGGTTTTTCGTATTTTGTAAATAATTTCGGACAATACAACAAATTATATGGTTCTATCGGAACAATTATGGTGGTTTTATTGTGGTTATATTTAAACTCGTTTGCTCTGATACTGGGTTTTGAGCTAAACGCCAGTATAAATAATGCTCAGCTAGAAAATACAAACGATTAAACACTCTGATCATGGATAAAAAATACGACAAAATCAGAAATGATTACAGACAAAAACCATTTGGTAAAAAAGATGTAAATGCTGATCCTTTTAAACAGTTTTCTGAATGGATGGACAGAGCCATAAACTCAGGCATTAAAGAACCAACTGCAATGGCATTAGCTACGGTGGGTAAAAATATGCAACCATCATCGCGAATGGTTTTACTAAAAGAAATAAAAGATGGCGGATTTATTTTTTACACGAATTATGAAAGTAAAAAAGGCTATCAGATTTCTGAAAACCATTATGGCAGTTTGCTTTTCTATTGGCCCGAGCTAGAACGACAAATTAGAATTGAAGGCAGAATTGAAAAAACTTCGGATGAAATTTCGGAAGAATATTACCTGACCCGATCGGCCAAAAGAAGAATCGGCGCCTGGGCATCGCCCCAAAGCCAGGAAATCCCAAATCGCAAATTTTTGGAAGATAAGCAACTGGAATACGAGAAAAAATTTGTGGGAAATCCACCAACCAGGCCACAAAACTGGGGTGGTTATATGCTTACTCCATACATATTTGAATTTTGGCAGGGACGGCCAAATCGGCTTCACGATAGAATTGAATATTACTTTGATGATACCGACTGGAAAATAAGGCGTTTAGCTCCATAATACTAATAATCAATAAATTTACTTATATCAAGAAAACTAATAAATATATTCCGAATCGGTTAAATACATTTGGTGGTGTATTTACTCCATCCATACTAACCATCCTGGGAGTAATTATGTATCTCCGTTTTGGATGGGTTGTTGGCAATGTTGGACTTGTTGGAACATTATTAATTGTTACTCTTTCCACATCAATAACATTTCTTACTTCACTATCCATTGCATCCATTGCTACAAATGCACCTGTAAAAACCGGAGGGGCGTATTATATGATAAGTCGCTCGCTGGGGGTTGAAATTGGAGGAGCTGTTGGCATTCCGCTATATCTTGCGCAAGCCTTTTCTGTCGCACTTTATATCATCGGCTTTTCAGAAAGCATCGTAACCATCTTTCCTTCGTTAAATATTAAAACAGTTGGAATTATTACTACTATTGTTCTAACCACACTTTCGCTATTTTCAACTAAAGCTGCCATAAGGGTACAGTTTCTTATCTTAGGAGTAATTGCCATGTCTCTGCTATCCTTATTTTTTGGCAGTCCCATTGAAAACTCTCATATCGAAATGTGGGGAGTTCCTGCATCCAAATCGGTAAGTTTCTGGAAAGTTTTTGCTGTGTTTTTTCCAGCTGTAACTGGTATCATGGCAGGTGTTAATATGTCTGGTGATTTAAAAGATCCGGCAAAGTCTATACCACGCGGAACCTTCCTGGCTGTTGGCGCAGGTTATATCATTTACATGACCTTGCCAATTATTTTAGCCAGCAGAGCAGACGCGGCAACCTTAGTAAGTAACCCATTAATAATGCAACAAATTGCATTTTGGGGCGGAGCAATACTACTAGGTGTTTGGGGTGCAACACTATCAAGTGCTGTGGGGAGTTTGTTGGGAGCCCCCAGAGTTCTACAAGCCTTAACCCAAGACAATGTTTTACCTCGTCAGTTAGCATTTTTAGGTAAAGGATCAGGGCCTGAGCAAATTCCAAGAGGAGCAACAATTTTTACTGCCATTATCACACTAATACTTGTTTATGGTGGAAACCTGAATGCCATTGCTCCTGTGTTAACCATGTTTTTTCTTACCACCTATGGCATTTTAAATGTTACGGCAGGCATAGAGAGATTGCTGGAAAGTCCATCTTTTAGACCAAAGTTTAAAGTACATTGGCTATTTTCATTTATTGGTACCATTGGATGTATTGCTGTGATGTTTTTAATCAACGCTATAGCTACGCTAGTTGCTGTATCGTTTATCATGATGGTTTATATTTGGCTTCGCAGACGCAGATTAAGAACAACATTTGGAGATGTACGAAGTGGAATGCTCCTTCAAGTTGCCAGGTATGCTTTGTTACGATTAAATACTGAATCGGACCCAAAAAGCTGGAGACCAAACATACTGGTACTTTCAGGAATGCCTACCAAAAGATGGCATTTAATTGATTTTGCATACGGCTTGGTTCAGGAAAAGGGATTAATCACTGTAGCCACTATACTGCCTGAAACAAAAGTATCGCAAGAAAAAACCATCGAATACGAAAAACAAATCTTAGATTATTTGAACGAAAAAAAGATACGCACCTTAGTTCGTGTTACCCGATCCAATAATCCTTTTACAGGAGCCGAGCAATTAGTGAATTCATACGGTTTAGGCTCGCTAGTGCCAAATACAATCCTACTCGGCGATACTGAAGAAGAATCTCATCACAAACAATATTCCGAAATGATCGGGCATTTTTATTTATCAAAAAGAAATGTGGTTATCTTACAAAACAATTTTAGGTTGGAATATAAAGACAATAACCGTATAGATTTATGGTGGGGTGGTTTAAAAGGCAATGGTGGCTTAATGATGATTCTTGCTTATCTCGTAAAAAACAGTCCACACTGGCATCAGGTTGATGTGTGTATAAAAATGGTAGTTAAATCGGAAGAAGCAGCAAAAGATACACGCGAAAATTTAAAAAATATCTTATCGGAAATGAGAGTTGGGTTTAACACACAAGTTATTGTATCGAATGGCAGGATATTTTGGGATATTCTGAAGGAAGAATCGAAAAACAGTAACATGGTAATGCTAGGGCTTAAAGCTCCCGACGATGATTTTCACAATTATTATAAACAGGTAAAAGAA
>CAYVEW010000093.1:0-12362 GCA_964450375.1 uncultured Bacteroidales bacterium | reverse complement strand
CCTTTGGGTTATGAGCCCAACGAGCTACCAACTGCTCCACCCCGCAATATATTTTTATGAACGTTTGTATCTTAATTGCGGTTGCAAAAGTAAGTAATGAATGATTAAAAACAAAATTTTTGACTATGAATATTAACTTTCATAAAATAAATATTGTAAACACAAGCAAATCAATTGTTTCAGACTACCCTTACTATTTGTATAAAAATGACGAATGTTGTAGAATGCAGCTTTTCTCATAAAAAACTCATTAAAAGCTTACCAAAACTTGTTTTTAGTATGATCCTATCCAAATTTTTAAACACGACTACCACTTATTTTGAGATATTCGTACATAATTTATAATTCTCTAATATGCACGAAAAGCAAAAAATAACCTTAACTCTTTAAATATTAAATCTCAAAACTTTTCGTTTAATTCATTTGTTTAGGCTAATTTAGTAAGCTCATTTTTAACTTGCCTGATGTATTCAGAAATAATTAAAAATATATTATTTATGAATATCTCAGATTAAATGAATTCTTAATTGAAAATTTTATCTTTGCACATAAATTAAAACCTGATGATCAAAGAAAAAAAGAAGCGGTTAGTTAATAAGTTAAAACATAAATACCGACTGATTATTTATAACGATGATACATTCGAAGAAGTTGGTTTTTTAAGGCTTTCTCGTTTAAATCTCTTTTCAGTAATTGGATCTGCATTAATCTTACTTATTACCGGGGTTACCGTGTTAATTGCCTTTACTCCTATCAGGGAATTTATTCCGGGTTATCCCGATGGTAATATGAGGAGAAATATCATTTACAATGTTTATAAACTCGATTCTCTGGAAAGAGAAATAGAAGTTCGAGACCGCTATTTTGAAAGTATTAACACCATTATTCGGGGTGGTATTCCAACGAGCTATGAAAATTCGCAGGATACAACAATTAGTTATGAGGAAATTACTTTTGCAAAGTCTGAGCACGACTCCATATTGCGGCAACAAATAGAAGAAGAAGAATTATTTAACTTAACCTTACTTAATTCGGGTCAGAATAAAACGGATTTTTCAAGTATTCATTTCTATCCACCCGTAACCGGACTGGTAACCAATTCATTTAATCCGAATGAAAATCATTTTGGAACCGATATTGTAACCGCATCGAACAAAGTGGTGGTGGCTGCGTTGAATGGAACAGTAATAATTGCAAACTGGACACTCGAAACAGGTTACGTTTTGCAAATACAGCACGAAAATAATTTAATATCAATTTACAAACACAATTCCGAATTGCTAAAAAAAGTTGGCAACCATGTAAAAGCAGGCGAAGCAATTGCCATTATCGGAAACTCGGGCGAGCTTACCAGCGGTCCGCATTTACATTTTGAGTTGTGGCATAACGGAACTCCTATTGATCCTGAAGATTATGTGGCATTCTAGGTAGAAAAGAAAATGGCGGGGAAATATATGAAGAAAAGAATTGCAATACTTGGTTCAACAGGTTCAATCGGCACACAAGCTCTTGAAGTTATTCGGGAAAACCGGGATAAATTTCAGGTTGAAGTATTAACAGCCAACAATAACATTGAATTACTGGCAAATCAGGCTGCCGAATTTTCTCCAAACACCATTATCATTGCCAACGAATCGAAATACGATGAGTTGAAAAACATGGTAGATCACCTTGCGATAAAAGTATATACAGGCAAAGATGCCATTGCCCAAATTGTAGAGATGGATACTATCGATATTGTTTTAACAGCAATGGTTGGATATTCGGGCCTTATACCTACAATTAATGCAATTAAAGCGGGTAAGAATATTGCTTTAGCAAACAAAGAAACCCTGGTTGTTGCAGGTGAGTTAGTTCAGAAATTGGCTTTTCATCATCGGGTAAGCATATACCCTGTCGATTCGGAACATTCGGCAATTTTCCAATGCTTGGTTGGAGAAGGCCAGAATGCCATAGAAAAAATTTATTTAACCGCATCGGGCGGGCCTTTTATTGGAAAAGATATAGATTTTCTAAAAACGGCAACCAAAGAAAATGCATTAAAACATCCCAATTGGGATATGGGCGCTAAAATTACCATCGATTCGGCAAGCTTAATGAATAAAGGCCTCGAAGCGATTGAAGCCCGATGGTTATTTGGTTTAACTCCCGGTCAGATAGAAGTGGTAGTGCACCCCCAATCGATTGTGCATTCTGCCGTTCAGTTCGAAGATGGCTCCATAAAAGCCCAAATGGGATTACCTGATATGAAATTACCTATTTTATATGCACTAAGCTTTCCGGAAAGAGTAAAAACTAATTTTCCACGATTTAGCTTCTGGGATTATCCGCAGTTAACTTTTGAAAAACCCGATCTGAAAAATTTTAAAAACCTTGCACTAGCTTTCAAGGCAATGGATCAGTGCGGAAATATGCCTTGTATTTTAAATGCTGCAAACGAAATTGCCGTTGAAGCATTCTTACACGATAAAGTTGGTTTTTGTGAGATGACCAATTTAATTGAAAAGGCCATGACCGAAATAACTTACATAAAACATCCTGAACTTGATGATTTAATTCAAACAGATAAGGAAACAAGAACATATACAAAATCATTAATAATCAAATAAATAATAGATTTATAAATGGAAATTTTAATTAAAACAGGACAATTTTTACTCAGTATATCCATATTAGTTATATTACATGAATTTGGCCATTTTGCTTTTGCCAAATTATTTAAAACACGGGTAGAAAAATTTTATCTTTTCTTTAATCCATGGTTTTCGTTGTTTAAAGTAAAAAAAGGAGAAACCGAATATGGACTTGGATGGTTGCCTTTGGGCGGATACGTGAAAATATCGGGAATGATTGATGAGTCGATGGATAAAGAGCAAATGAAACAACCTCCGCAACCTCACGAATTTAGAGCAAAAAAATCGTGGCAACGATTATTAATAATGCTTGGTGGGGTTATGGTAAATTTCATAACCGCTTTAGTTATTTATTCGGCTGTGCTTTATGTGTGGGGCGATCAGTATTTGCCAAATAAAAATGTAAAATACGGAATCGTAGTCGATTCGGTTGCATACGACATGGGTTTGCGTAATGGTGATAAAATTATTTCGGTTGATGATAAAAAGATAGAAGATTTTCATCAAATTATGCTCGAAATTGTTTTAAACGATTCCAAAACCATTCAGGTTGAAAGGAATGGAGCACAGCGCGAAATTCCGGTTCCGGAATCATTAATTCCACAGCTATTGGATAGTAAAGGATTTATTGATGTTCGTGTACCATTTAATATCGCAGCATTTGGTAAAGATTCTCCTGCAGAAAAAGCAGGCCTGAAAATAAACGACCGCATTATTGGAATCGATACTGTTTCAACCGAATTTTATGATCAATATGCCAAAGAAATTGAAAATCATAAAGGAGAACTAACCAACTTTAAAGTAATAAGAGAAAAAGATACTTTAAATATTGATGTTGCTGTTAGGGATGATGGAATTATTGGAGTATATGCCGAAAATCCGTTTCGTTTCTTCGAACTGGCTAAAATGGAGTATAGTTTGTTAGCTTCGATTCCGGCCGGAATTAATAAAGGCGTTGAAACGTTTAAAAGTTATCTGAAACAATTAAAGCTATTGTTCTCGCCTAAAACAGAAGCATATAAATCTCTGGGTGGGTTTATTACCATTGGTAAAATATTTCCCGGAACGTGGGACTGGCAAGCTTTCTGGAATTTAACAGCGTTTTTATCCATTATTTTGGCAATTATGAATGTGCTCCCAATTCCAGCTTTAGATGGTGGCCACGTAATGTTTCTGCTTTACGAAATGATTACCGGCCGTAAGCCCAGCGATAAGTTTTTAGAATATGCGCAAGTTGCCGGAATGGTTCTTTTATTGGCCTTATTGCTTTATGCAAATGGCAACGACATATTTAAACTTTTTAATAAATGATAAATATCTTACATTTGTATATAAACTAAATTTTTAAACCATGTTAAAATCCGCTATATTACTTGGAATGTTTGGCCCCTGGGAAATTGTAATCATTGTTTTGGTTATAATCTTAATTTTTGGTGGACGCAAAATACCGGAATTAATGAAAGGTCTTGGCCAGGGAATGAAAGAGTTTAAAAAAGCCACAAAGGAAGATCAAGAAGAAAAAGAAGAATCCGAAAAATAGAATCACTATATATAAAAGAATACCTGCATGCAGAAATGATGCAGGTTTTTTTATTTCTTTTTCAGTATATATTCGCCATTTAATATGATATAAATGTTATTTTTACCAAAATAAACCAAAAAAATACGCGTATTAATTATACAATTATGATTAGAAAGTTTTCTGTATATGTTTTGTTGAATATTGTATTATTATTAAGCAGCAACCTTATTTTGCATGCAAATCAATTCGTTGAACCAAAGGATGAAAATCCTGATTTGTTAAAAAAACAAAAAGACTCCATCCCGATTTTTCCAGACTTAGTATACGAATATAAAATTGCAGAATTAAACAACTTAACCCCGATCGAACTGGAATACAACGATCGTGTACGAAGATATATTGATGTATATACCATTGAACGCAGGGAACATCTTGCTAAAATCATTGGATTAGCCGAATTGTATTTTCCTATATTCGAAGAAACATTGGATAAATATCAGCTCCCGTTAGAATTAAAATATTTGGCCATTGTTGAATCGGCATTAGATCCAAGGGCAATTTCTTCATCTGCTGCAGTAGGCCTGTGGCAGTTTAAAATCAACACCAGTAAGATGTTCGATTTGGAAGTAAACTCCTACGTCGATGAACGATGCGACCCATATAAATCAACCGAAGCAGCCTGTAGTTATTTGCAATATTTATATCGCATTTATAACGATTGGCAACTGGCATTAGCCGCCTATAATGGTGGGCCTGGAGTAGTCCGAAATGCAATTGAACGCTCTGGTGGCAAAACTAATTTCTGGGAAATAGAGCCTTATTTACCCGATCAGACCAATGGGTATGTGCCGGCATTTATTGCTGTGAACTATGTAATGAATCATTATAAAGATCATAATATAGAACCTGTACCATCGAAATTTATTCATCTGACTTTAGACACTTTAAAAATCAATAAGGCAACTACATTTCAAAGAATTTCAGAAGTAATTAGTGTTCCGGTAGAAACACTACAATTCTTAAATCCATCGTATAGGCTTGACCATATTCCTAAAATGAAAGAACCGGCTACCCTTATATTACCCAGCAACAAAATACGAGCTTTCATTCGAAACGAAGATGCTATTTTTAATGATGAAATACCCAAAAAGAATTTTGTTGATGTGGTGGCAGAAGCCGGGAAAACAAACGGGAAAATTAAAATTGTACATGAAGTGGCTCGTGGCGAATATTTCCATAAAATTGCCATTATGTATAATTGCACTATCGACGACATAAAAACCTGGAATAGCTTACCAACAAACGACTTAAGTGTGGGACAAAAACTGGATATCTGGGTTCATCCAAAACAGGCACAAATGATCGAAAATGAAAAGAATTATTCTCAACAACAAAGAGACACCACCGATCGTTATATATTTTATACAGTACAAACAGGAGATACCGTATACAGCATTGCAACCAAATTTAATTGCAGATCGATTAGCGAGTTGAAAGAAGAAAACAATATTACCGACGAAACTGATTTAAAACCCGGTAAAAAACTTAAGATTTATCTAAATAAATAAGCATATGAGAAAACTATTTGTATTAATCGTACTTACAGCATTAATTGGCTGGGGATGTAAAGATAAAGACTCATCCAATTTATTACCGAATGTTACCGGCGAATCAGGCGAAGTGGTTTTGGTAATTGAACCCGACCATTGGAGCTCAGCAATCGGAGAAGAATTTAGAAACACACTAACACAGGACTATCCTGCTTTACCACAAAGCGAGCCAATGTTCGATCTTGTTCATATTCCATATAGTGCGTTCACAAATATTTTTAAAACACACCGAAACATTCTTTTAACAAAAGTTGACAAAAATATTTCTGAACCTAAAGTTGTTGTGCAGGAAAATGCCTGGGCAAAACCACAATTGATTATACATATTATAGCTCCCGACAAAGAACAATTGGAGCAACTGGTGAAAGAAAAGGGAGATTTAATTGTTGCACGCATTATTAAAGCGGAAATGTCGCGATATGCCGAAAACAACAAAAAATATGAAGAGATTGGCAGCGCCGAATATATCCAAAAGCAATTTGGCATACGCTTAACTTTGCCTAAAGGATACTCCATCGATGTTGACACAACCAACTTTATGTGGATTGAAAATCGTGGCCGTGGCGATCTTGTACAAGGAATTTTTATTTATTCTTTCGACAAACCAGACCATCAACTAACAACAGATTTTCTATTCGAAATGCGCGATCAGTTTACCAAAAAATTTGTTCCCGGACCAAACCGGGGTTCGTATATGGCAGTAGAAACAGATGCAGTGCCGTACCGAAGAGAATTGAAAGTTAATGAGCTGGATGTTATTGAACTGCGAAATTTATGGAAAGTAGAAAATGATTTTATGGGTGGACCCTTTGTTAGCCTTACAATGGAAAATGAAGAAACAAACCAGGTAGTTGTTGTTGATGGCTTTGTTTATGCCCCACAATTCGATAAAAGAAAATATTTACGACAAGTAGAAGCCATATTAAATTCAGTACAAATTCCAAAAAAAAAGAATGAGTGAATTAGTAAGCCGAAGTCAGATTGAACGATCAAAACAAGAAGAAAAATTTGTATTACTTACAGCCGAGCAAGTTCGTAAGGACTTTGCCATGTTTGGAATGGAAGTACGATTTTCCGGGAATGTTCAATTTGCTTACGAAGAACTTTTTCAACAATTAAAACATTATATCGATCTGCTCTTAAACGATAACTACGAAAAGTTAAAATCACTTTTATATCAAATAGATTTAGGAGAAAAAGAATTAACCAAACATGATCCAGGTTATGAATTCGGAAGCTTATCAGAAATTGTAACACACAAAATTCTGGAGCGCGAGTTAAAAAAAGTATTAATCAGAATATATTTTAAGGAAAAGGGGCAAAAGTAAGCTCCTTTTTCATTTACAAAAGCTTCCTTAAGTCTTCCGGAGTATCCACTCCAAAACTATCAAACTCCGTTATTGCAATCGATATATGATAGGCATTTTCAATCCATCGCAGCTGCTCCAACGATTCGGCTATTTCTAATGATGATTGCTCCAGCTTGGTTATTGCGTGTAAAATATCCGTTTTATAAGCATACATCCCGATATGTTTATAATAAGCATGCTTATTGTGCCATTCCGATTGTTTACTATTTCTGCAAAAAGGAATAGGTGACCGACTAAAATAAATAGCTTTTTTATCCTTATTAAAAATTACTTTGGGTTTGTTAATGTCAAAAACATCCTCGTTGTTATCTATCTTTTTTACCAAAGTGGCTATTTCGGTTTTCGGGTTGTTAAAACAAGACTTTATTTCTTCAATCTGTTCTGGTTTAATAAAAGGCTCATCACCCTGAATATTAATAACAACATCGTACTTTTTTCCAGAAATCTGATGAATTATTTCAATTGCTTCGGCAATACGCTCGGTCCCGTTCTGGTGGTGTACCGATGTCATAACAAATTTACCCCCAAAACGAGTTACCTCATCTGCAATACGCTGATCATCTGTTGCAACGTAAACATCGTTAACACCTAATTTGGCTTGCTCGTAAACTCGTTGGATCATGGTTTTTCCATGAATATCAGCCAAAGGTTTCCCCGGAAATCGGGTGGATGCATAACGTGCCGGAATAATACCAATAAAATTCATGTTTGTTTTTTTATTATATGAACAAAAGTAATATTAAACTTTGAACTTTAAACCGTAAGCGCATACTTTTTGTGCTGCCTTAATGACAGTAAAGTAAGTTTTAAATATTGTTAAAAAAGAAGGTTTACAAAATTAAAATTGTAATTTTGTCATATCTTTTAATGGTTTCTAATTTTTTTTTGGTAGAATGGATATTCAGAAAATAAAACAACGATTTGGGATTATTGGAAATTCAATCGGTTTAAACCGGGCAATAGATATTGCTGCCCAGGTTGCTCCTACCGACTTATCGGTTTTAATTACAGGAGAGAGCGGTACTGGTAAAGAAGTTTTTCCACAAGTAATTCATAGTTTTAGTTCCAGAAAACATGGAAAATATATTCCTGTAAACTGCGGAGCCATACCCGATGGAACAATCGATTCGGAGCTGTTTGGACACGAAAAAGGTTCCTTTACAGGTGCACACGATAGCCGCCAAGGATATTTCGAAGTAGCAGATAACGGAACCATTTTTTTAGACGAAGTGGCTGAGTTGCCATTATCTACGCAAGTTCGATTATTAAGAGTGCTGGAATCAGGAGAATTTTTAAGGGTTGGTTCATCGAAAGTGCAAAAAACCAATGTGCGTGTAATTGCGGCAACCAATGTAGATTTGGTACGTGCCATCGAAGAAAATAAATTTCGTGAAGATTTATATTATCGATTAAATACCGTTCCCATTGCAATACCACCATTAAAAGAACGCGGATCGGATATTTATTTACTTTTCAGGAAATTTGCAACTGATTTTGCCGAAAGATACAGAATGCCTCCCATTAGTTTGAGTGAAGAAGCCAGAACAATTCTTAGCAATTACGAGTGGCCGGGAAATGTCCGTCAGTTAAAAAACATCACCGAACAGCTATCGGTTATTGAAGAGAACAGAGAAATAAATGCTGAGGTACTGAAAAAATATTTGCCAGATTATTATCCGAATAAACTACCCGCTTTATACAAAAAGGATTTGGTTGATGAAAAAACATTTGCAACCGAACGCGAAATTCTGTATAAATTTTTATTCGATATGAAATCGGATTTAAACAACCTGAAAAAACTGGTTCACGAAATGATAGACAAGGGAACGAGCCTGGATCAATTAAAACATGCCGACCAGCTGATACATAATTTGAATCAATCGTCGACCTACATAAAACCAGGAAACGTGCAACCAGCCAATATCAATAAAATTGACGATCCGGATATTGAAGATACCGAAGAATTTGTTGAAGAGTCGCTATCTTTGGAAGATAAAGAAATTGAATTGATAAAAAAAGCGCTCGAGAAGCATAACGGAAAACGTAAATATGCTGCCCAGGAATTGGGAATATCAGAGCGAACCTTATATAGAAAAATTAAGGAATACGATATAACATAAATATGAAAAAATTACTTATTACATTATTAATTGCTATGGTTAGCGTAAATTCTTGTACAATGAAATATACGCTTACCGGAGCATCTATAGCGCCCGAAGTTAAAACAGTATCAATACAATATTTTGTAAACCGGGCACCCGAAGGTGGAATAGCTAACCTGGAACAGTATTTTACCGATGAGTTAAAGGATAAATTCAAATCGCAAACCAACCTGACACTTGTTAATGATATGGGTGATTTAAATTTTGAAGGCTACATCTCGAAGTATGATCCTACTAAGCCAATGGCTATTACAGGAGATGAAATGGCATCTCAAAACAGGTTTACAATTGAAGTACAGGTTAAGTTTACAAACGAAATTCAACCAGAGTATAATTTCGATCAGAAATTTTCGCAATATGTCGATTACGATGCGAATTTAGATATCTCATCGATCGAACAGGAAAAGGTAGAAGAAATATTAGAAAAACTGATTCAAGACATATTTAATAAAGCAGTAGTTAACTGGTAGTTATGCCCGATAAAGATATTATTAAATACATTCAAAATCCGGAGTTAATTAATAATTCCGTGCCGGAGCAGCTAAAACACCTTATAAATAAGTACCCGTTTTATCAGGCTGCCCATTTTATATTATTAAAATATCTTAAAAACAAAAAATCAGCAGAGTATAGCGATCAATTGATAAAATCTTCCATACACATATCCGACCGGGATTTACTATTTAAATTTCTTAATACTGAGTTTGAAGTAATCTCCGAAAAAACAGTAGTTAAAGAAGAAATTAATCAAACTGAGCCTGAAACTCAAAATGATGCTCAGGATACAGAAGAGCAGTTAAAAGAAGTAGATAAAGAAAAAAAATTACTCAAAAACCAAAATGTAAAACGGAAAATCAATGATACCATAGAGGGAATGGGAGAAAATATTTCTGAAACCATTTCGAGCCAATTAGAGTTTTCTGTTTTAAAAAAGAAAGATAAGTTAGAATATCCATCAGAAATATATTTTATTGATGAGGAAAGAAACGGCACCAATAACATCTTAACCATTGATGCCATGCCCGATGAGATTAAAAAACTCCGAAAGAAAAAAGATATTCTGCAAATAGAAGAAACCGATGAGACTCAAGATATTGAAATAAAGGCTGATCGCGAAATTGAACAAAGTACCTTAAGCGAAGATCCATTTGAACTCATTGAGAACGACGATGTTTATAAAGAAGAAAACAACAATGAATCAGTTTCAGGAGGGCATTTTGACATAAAAGAGTACGATGATGGTTCTGTAAACCAAAAAGATGATTTAATTAGCCGGTTCCTGGAGAAAAAGCCCCGAATCCGACCCAAAGAACCAAGCGGTGAAATAGAAGATATTTCGCAGAAAAGTGTGGAAGAAGATTCTAATCTGCTAAGCGAGACCCTGATAAAGGTTTACATTGAACAGGGCTTATTTGAAAAAGCAATTGAATCTTATCGTAAATTAAGTTTGAAATATCCAGAAAAAAATGCTTACTTTGCGAGTCGAATTAAAATTTTAGAAGAAAAAATAAATTAAACCTGTCTGCCGACAGGCAGGCAATAAAAAATACTTAGATATGTACGTATTAATTTCAGTATTAATTTTGATTGCGAGTATATTACTTACATTAATTGTATTGGTTCAGAACTCGAAGGGAGGCGGATTAGCATCGAATTTTTCATCGTCGAATCAGGTAATGGGAGTTAGAAAAACAACTGATTTTCTTGAAAAAGCAACCTGGACACTGGCGGTAAGCCTTGTAGTATTAAGCATTGTAGCAACAATGGTAATTCCACGAGGAACCGTTGAAGAAAGATCAAGAATTGAACAACAGGTTAACAATGCTGTTGATCCGACTCAGATGCCTCAATTCCCTACTTCAGTTCCAGAAACTGAAGAGCCTACAGAAGGCGGCAATAACGAATAAGATTTTTATCATTACAATACAAAAGTGTCAGTCTGGCAGAAAGGCTGACACTTTTTTTATACTCATATGTTTCATTGGATTTTCTATAAGTATTAGTAATTCAATCACATAAATAGTTACTCCATTCAGAATAAGATGAACACCATATAAAAATGGCAGAATTTTAAATAAAAATGCATTTGGCATAAATTATGATCAAATGCTATTCGTGCAATTAAAATAAGTTTAACTAATTAAAATACTAAACAATGTCAGAATTTAAGTATAGACCATTAAAAGACCGAGTATTGGTAGAGCCTCACAAGGCAGAAGAAAAAACCGCAAGTGGAATTATCATTCCTGATACAGCTCAGGAAAAACCACAAAAAGGAACTGTTGTTGCTGTTGGCGAAGGTAAAAAGGAAGAGCCAATGTCGTTAAAAGCAGGCGATGTTGTTATTTATAGTAAGTACGGTGGTACTGAAATCAAAATTGATGGCAAAGATTATTTAATCATGCGTGAAGACGACATTCTTTTAGTAGAATAATAAATTAATAAAAATTAAAAATAGAAATCATGGCAGCTAGAGAATTAAAGTTTGATATTGAAGCTAGGGATCAGTTAAAAAAAGGAATTGATAAACTGGCAAGTGCTGTAAAAGTTACTTTAGGACCAAAAGGTCGCAATGTTGTAATCGAGAAAAAATTTGGTGCACCGCAAGTAACCAAAGATGGTGTTACTGTAGCTAAAGAAATCGAATTAAAAGACAAATTCGAAAATTTAGGTGCACAAATGGTAAAAGAAGTTGCATCAAAAACAAACGACGATGCAGGAGACGGAACCACTACCGCAACTGTTTTGGCACAATCAATTATTAATGTAGGTATTAAAAATGTTACTGCCGGCGCAAATCCAATGGACTTAAAACGTGGTATTGATAAAGCAGTAGCAAAGGTTATTGAAAACATTAAAAAACAATCTCACGATGTGGGTGAGTCAAATGATAAAATCGAACAGGTAGCAACCATTTCTGCAAATAACGATTCGGCTATTGGCAAACTGATAGCTGATGCAATGAAAGCTGCAGGACGCGAAGGTGTTATTACTGTTGAAGAAGCCAAAGGAACCGAAGATGAGCTCAAAACTGTTGAAGGTATGCAGTTCGATCGTGGATATAT
>CAYVEW010000092.1:0-12644 GCA_964450375.1 uncultured Bacteroidales bacterium | reverse complement strand
TTTTAAGAATATTTGTTTTAAGTAGAAAAAAGTTATAAATTTATACAACTTGATATAGAAATAAACGATAGGGCGCAAATGAGCTTCAACATTGAAGAGCTTTACGAGAAAATGAACAAAGGAGAAGTACTTCTTTCATACAAAGGAAGTATTACTGCTGAGCTAATTACAAATGTACTTGGAGTTGTAGAAACCAAGTTGGATCATGTAATTGAAAAATCTAGTACCAAAAAGAAAATTTATAATGTTCTTGTAGAGAGTTTACAAAATTTATATCATCATGTTGACGATTTACCAGATTCTACAAATGGTAATTTGGATGTTCATTTTGGAATTTTTGTTATTGCAAAAAACGATGATTCTTATATCATACGAACGGGTAATTTTATTAAGAACAATAAAATTAAATCTTTAAAAGAGCGCTTCGATAAAATTAAATCCTTATCAAAAGATGAATTAAAAGAATTATATAAATTTGTTCTGAATAATCAAAAATTCTCCGATAAAGGAGGAGGTGGTTTGGGACTAATAGATATTGCCAGAAGAACCGACGGAAATATTGATTACGATTTTGATGATTACGATAACGAGTTTTCATTCTTTAGAATGAATGTGATAATATAACAAGTACTAAAAATCTTTAAATAAAACAATAATATGGAATCAATTTCAATTGAAGGAACTCCAAAAACGCCAACAGTAAATTTTAACGCGGAAACCGGAATAATTGAAATCAAAGGGAGGTCAATTCCTGAAAATTCAATAGAATTCTATCGTCCACTTGTAGAATGGCTGGAAGATTACTCTAAAGGTCCACAAAAGTTAACTACAGTTAATATACAGTTGGAATATTTTAATACCAGTTCATCTAAATGTATATTGGATGTATTTAAAAAATTAGAATCAATTAAAAAGGCTAAGAACGAAGTAGTTATTAATTGGTATTACGAAGAAGATGATGAAGATATGTTGGAAGCTGGCGAAGATTATGAATCTATCATTCGTATTCCATTTAAAATGATCGAAGTAGTTGATTAATTATTCGATTAATTTTGTGTTTTGTAAGTTAAAATAGCTTAAGCTATTATAATTATAAAAAAAATGACCTGTTATTTGCAGGTCATTTTTGTTGTATCCTTAA
The DNA here is from genome assembly GCA_964450375.1 of uncultured Bacteroidales bacterium. GTDB lineage: Bacteria > Bacteroidota > Bacteroidia > Bacteroidales > UBA12077 > UBA12077. The sequence continues at coordinate 11,503 of CAYVEW010000092.1, read as the reverse complement.
GGTTTCTTAACTTTAAATCTTTTCTCTTCAAAGAAATCCAGCGCCTTTTTTAGTAGTCTGAAATAAAGCACAACATAAAGTAATACTGCCATAAGCCATATCACTGCGATATTAACCCAGAATGTGTCATAGTATTTACCAAAAACTTGTTTTCTTGGAGCATAAAAGTGTGCCTTAATAAACTTATTCTGTGGATCGAGATAGATTGGATCTATTTTTTGGAAAAGCTCGCCATTGTATTCTATAATTCTATTAATTTCGTTCGAATTTCGAAGAAGTTCCGAAAGGTTTTCATTATGGTATCTTCTTTTAAGTGTCATAAAAGATTGTCTGTCTTCCGGCGTTTTCTGAAGATCAGAAATTAAATTGTCTTTATAAGCATTTGCTTTGTTATAGAGTTTTATATAATACCTGTTTAAAATATCAAAATACTTTTTCAGCGCTTTAATAGTTTCATCATTAATCTTGTCCAGGTATAACTTGTCTAACTGGTCGAACTTAACAATTCTACCGGATTCAGATTCCAATTCTTTACTTATTTCATTTCGCAATAATTCAAGATTTTGAATCAACTCTTCCTGTTTTGATTCATCTTTGATATTTCTTTCCAGATAAGATACTTTATTATTGAGTGTTGTAATCCAGTAGTTCTTTTTAAAATCAGCAATACTCATTGCTTTATCGTATCCATAAAACTGTCGCTCATATTTATTTTCTTTGTACTGGTATACGGCAAGCGCTTCGTAGGCCCATCGGGCTGTTATAATTTCGCCATAAAAAGGAATATCTCTCGGATTAGAAATATTCGGGTTTAGTTTTTCGAATTTAACGATAATTCCACTTAAAATTAACTGCGGAATAATTAAAAAAGGAATTAATATATAAATCGTAATCACTGTTTTGAAACTGTCAGAAATTACTAAGCCCAAAATGTTTGCAAAACACCATGCGCTAAACAGAACCAGCCAGTATTCAAAATACATTCCGCGAATTTCCATAATGGAATTTCCAATAACTACAAACAGAAAGGATTGTATTGCCGATAGTGCAAACTGTACAGCTATTTTTGATGATAAATAACTGCCCCAGCTTAAATTCAGGAATTTCTCCCGTTTTAATATTTTCCGGTCTTTTATTATTTCTTCGGCGCTTACGGTTAAACCTATAAATAAGCCAACAATTACTGCCATAAAAATATATACCGGTAAATTGCTATTTTCACTTAATGTGTAACCTACCTGATTACTAACATTTACATTGTAATATTTAATAATGTATGCCAGTAAAAAGGCCAGGAAAGGAGCTTCCAGTAAATTAATTACCAGGTACTGTGTATTCGACAACTTAGATAAAATATCTCTTCTTACAAAAACCAGAAACTGATTAAATCTGTTTGGTGTTTTAAACGAAATCTCGGGTATTGTGTTGTCTGTTTTTTGTTTTGATTGATTTTCTCGTTCTTCTTCTGCTACCTTTGTTTCGAAGCTTTCTCTCCACTCAACAGGTGATATTTTTCGTTCGCTGGTAAAGTTACCGTATTCATCCAGTACTTTGGTTTCAATAATGTTAAAGATTTGTTCCGGATTTACATTACCACAACAATGACACTCGCTTTCGCTCCAGTTTGCATGCTGTATGCTCGATTTAAAATATATTATTGAATCAATGGGGTCTCCATTATAAATTAAATAGCCTCCATTATCGAGAATTAATAATTTATCGAACATTTTAAAAATATCCGATGATGGTTGATGTATAACAACAAATACCAGCTTTCCTTTTAAGGTTAATTCTTTTAATAAGTCCAGGATATTTTCCGAGTCGCGCGATGATAATCCGGATGTAGGTTCATCTAAGAATAAAACTGCTGGTTCGCGAATTAATTCGAGCGCAATATTAAGTCTTTTTCGCTGCCCTCCACTAATTTTTTTATTTAACGGGCTTCCCACTTCGATGTCGCGGATTTCGTAAAGACCTAAATTTTCCAGTACATCGTTTACTGCTTTTTGTAATTCTTCTTCGGTATAATTATCGAAACAAAGCTTGGCGTTAAAGTAAAGGTTTTGATATACTGTAAGTTCTTCAATTAGCAAGTCATCTTGAGAAACATGCCCGACCAGGCCTTCTACTTTTTCTTTTTCGGTATGAATGTTAATTCCGTTAATCAGAATTTCGCCAGATGTAGGAGCCGATGAACCATTAAGAACATTTAATAAAGTTGATTTTCCGGCTCCGCTTGCACCCATAATTCCGACAAGTTTGCCCGAGTCTTCTGTAAAATTAAGCGTGTGTAATCCAACAGCGCCGGATTTAAACTTGTAACTTATATCTTTAGCCTGGAAAACAATCCTTGATTTTATTCGGTCGATATTAAACTGGCTAATGATATCACCATAATAAATGGGTTTAATTTTAGGGTTACGTATGGATGCTCCATTGTTTAGAACATATACTTTTTCCTGCTCCAGTAACTGGCCGTTTAAGTAGAGCTCGCTTTTGCCAATGTACTTGATATAATACATATTGGCTGATGTAACTTCCAGCACCCTTAACTGGCCTTCGAGTGAGGTGTTGGTCATGTGAAAAACATTCTCGTGCTCGAAGTTCTCGTCATTATCAACTAACAGAAGTTTTTTGGTATTTGGTATTTTTTTAGGCCCAAAAAATACATAATCTTCAATTTCCTGATATTCGTCCTGCTCAATGTAAAAACTGTCGGCAACTGTAGTAACAAAAGCCATTTCTTGTTCAGTAACTTCTTTTCCCGATTTAACAAATTCCAGTAACTGAACAAGTACAACATTTTTTTGTCGTTGAGTTAGTTCTTCGTTAATTTGTGTACAGATCTTTAAAACACGCACAGAACTTGATGAAGTGCGCTTTTTGCGTTTACTCTTTTCGCTGAGTTTTTCCTCGTGTTTTATGTAGTAATCATCAAATATTTTTAAATAAACCTGTACAGTTTCCTGATTTAACTGCCTTTTAAGAAATGATTCCACAATTGATCTGCGATCTCTTGCTTCGCTTGTTGGATGAGCTATAATTGCGAATAATTGCATTAAAGCTTTTAATATCTGCTCACTCATAATTTATTTGATATCAGGTATTGACACTAACGAAAATACGATTATTTTTCTTTAAAACCAATTAACAATAATACTTCTTGTTTTAACATTTGCTCACTTTCAAACTCAATTTCGATGATACAGTCGATGGTTGATGTAAATGTAAAATTCCAGTGTGTTGTATAATTGTGGTCTTTGTTGCAAAATAAAAGATTTTTTTCTGTGTCGTAAACAGTCAGGATTAGCGGGAAGTCTTTTATATCGCTACATCCGACTAATCTATATTTGCTTCCACCGTAAAAAGTAGTATAAAATTTTGCAACATTATTTTCGTCCAGTTTTGCAATATATTCTTGTCCGTCGGAAACATAACCTCCATTTAACAAATTAGCACAATTTGCCTTGCTGTTTTCCTGAGCGGTTAAGTGAAAACTAATTATAATTGATGTAATTAAAAGTACATATTTCATTAATAATTATTTTTGATAAATGATTTTATTTCTTACCGACGATATTTTGTTTGCAATTGTTTTTAAATGGTAATCAGACATAATAACGTTAGAACTGCTGTTAATGATCGTCATTTTTTCTTCTATTTTAACAATAGGAGGTTCGTAACTGTAGGTGTAAATAATGCCATCGAATTCATAAGCTAAATCAACTAAATCATCAATTAAATCGGCATATTTTTTTGACTTATAATAATATGGCGATAAAATTTCAATAAGATTATCTAATGGATGCTTTTGTTCTCCGAGTCGGTTAATAACTTGTCTGTCTTTACTTTCCATAGCAACTTGTGAAAGTATATGTAAACTTTCAATCCACCCGCCGGCTAAAATTAATACGCCTATTTCTTTTCGGTTATTGTTTTTTAAATAGGAGTCGAATTGGCGGTAAGTGCCTGTTAAAAAGTGTAATAGTGAATCCTGATTGTCGATATTTTTTTCTATTCGGCTAATAATTTCTTCTTGCAGGGCGCTTTGAATGCCCAATTCCTGGCTAAGTTTTTTTATTACCGTAAAATATGAAATTACATCGGGCAGCTGGTCGTATATATTTAAGTATCCCAAATCTGTTCCATATATTCCAATATTCAATGCTTTTTGAAAGTTGGTGGTATAATTATTCACATTATCGGGCGGATTTAAAATGGATTCTTTAAAATCTATGTTACTTTTTTTTATGGCATAACTGGCTTGGTATGGCGAGGGTAAAGTAAATAAGGTATTATTATATTTTATTAAAACAGTTGATGTATCAATACCCTGATATGATTCTTTTTCTATTGCTTCTTCACTGTCTGTAATGGGTTTACATGCAAAGAGCAGAATTGCAGGTATGATTAATAAGTTTAAAGCCCTCAAATGTATTTTTTTATTAAACATTAAGTAAACAAGGTTTTGCAGTTTCTATTATACTTTACTTATCAAATATACAAAGATTAATAAATAGCTCTTAACGAATTGTTGTAAAATTTGTTTAATCAGAAAAAATGTTTGATAAACCAGCCAATAAGTTGGATAAGTACAAGGAATGTCGGTTTCATTTTATCATTAATGATAAAATTTATCTAATTTTGCAGGTTCAAAATCCGTGATAATTGAAAACAAGCGTTACATATAAAGAGATTTGGAAGATAGCTTATCCTATCATACTTGGTAGTATTGTTCAAAACGTAATTAGTGTTACGGATACAGCATTTCTAGGACGAGTAGGGGAAATTGAGCTGGGAGCAGCGGCTATCGGTGGTGTGTTTTATTTAACCATGATTATGCTAGGCTTTGGTTTTGCTGTTGGAGCTCAGATAATTGTAGCTCGTCGTTTTGGCGAAAATAAGAGTAATGAAATAGGAAAAACAATTGAACACACGCATTATTTCCTGATTTTTCTGGCATTGGTTTTAATTTCAACCATGTATTCATCCATTCCCGGTATATTATCTCGTGTACTACAGTCTGATGATATCGTTGTCGCTACCACGGAATATCTTGATTACAGGATTTTCGGTCTCTTTTTTGCTTTTATCAATTACGGGTTTAGGGCTTTTTATATCGGAATAGCAAGAACAAAAGTTATTACACTTACCACAATTTTTATGGCTGTGGCAAATGTGTTTTTCGATTATGCACTCATTTTCGGAAATCTGGGTTTTCCGGAATATGGAATTGCCGGAGCGGCTATTGCTTCTGTTATTGCGGAGATTTCAGCTTGCATATTTTTTATTTTGTATACTCTTAAATTTGTTGATATTAAATTTTATAATCTTTTCCAGTTTCAAAAACCTGATTTTAAGCTTTTAAAAAGAATAATTACGGTAGCATTCCCTATGATGATGCAAAACTTTGTTTCGTTTGTGGGATGGTTTTTCTTTTTCATTTTTGTGGAAAAAATGGGAGAACATTCCCTGGCTATATCTAATATTATACGCAGCGTATACGTGGTTATGCTTATTCCAATCTGGGGATTTGCTTCGGCTACCAATACTTTGGTTAGTTTTGTAATAGGACGCGACAGAAAGGACGAAGTGATGCCTATCGTTATAAAAGTGTTAAAATTAAGTATGGTAGGAATCGTATTGTTGGTTTTAGTTAATATTATATTTCCCGAATTAATCTTGTCCGTTTATACCAACGATGTGTCTTTAATTAAAGGCGCCTTACCTGCCTTGTATGTGGTTAGTATTGCAGCCTTTTTCATTTCATATGGATTTACTTTCTTTAGCGGTGTTTCCGGAACGGGTATGACAAAAGTTTCTTTCATCATCGAGACTCTGGTTATTTTTGTTTACATATTTGTTACGTATGCTTTTGTTTACATTTTTGAAACCAGCATTCAGGTTGTTTGGACCATTGAAATAATTTATGGATTCATTATCGGAACAATCTCTTACTTTTATCTGCGTACCGGTAAGTGGAGAAATAAAATAATATAAAGTTAGAATTGATACACTAAACTAAACTGTTCGTGTGTTAAAAATACGTGCAGGTTGGGATTTCTTTTTTTATGTAATTCGGTAATAAAGTAAGCTGTTAAACTTCCGGCTAATGCTCCAACCATAACATCTGTAGGATAATGCTCGCCAGATCTTATTCTTAAATACCCCACGCCTGAAGCTGCCGTATAACTTAAGGCTGTTACAGTGTAAAACCAACGATTCGCTCCATACATATCGTAAAATGCTTTGGAAATAAAACTTGCCGAATAAAATGCAGACGAGGTATGGCCCGAGAAAAAAGAAAAATAAGCATTATCTTCTTTACTCAGATCTATTTTGTCAGCTTCGGGAATCGTTGTGTTATTGTATAAATAGGGTCTTTTTCGTTGAATTAGAATTTTTGTACATCGTGTTATACCTGCTGTAAGGTAATAACCTTCGGCGTATATTAATCCTAATGTGATTAATTGATTCCATGATTTATTTTTTATTAAGGGAATAGAAAAAAGAGCAGGGGCATATCTTAATGTATTTCGCAGATGATCACTGTAGTTAGAATTCTTAGGCGACCAGTACCGGGTAGAAATTTGATCAATCGAGTTAATATCATTTGAATTTAACTGAAACAACTCAGCTTCCGGCAATTGATCAACATAATCATTGTTTTTTAGTGTGGTATACGATAGATTTAAAACTAAGCCACCGGATATAATGGCTATTTCTGTTTTGACTGCTAGGTGGTATGGAAAATTATTTTGTATGGTTTGACTGAATGAACCTAATGGCATTAATACTAATAAGAAAATGATATGTAAGCAGAATAATCTCATTCTAATAGTTTATCGTGATCGATTAAAACAAAATTAAGTAAATCGCTACATCAACAGAAAAAACTTGCTGCTATTTTTCTAAATAAATGTGATTTAAACTTTTAATAACTGATGAAGTCAAATTAAAATATTAACTTATCTCACTTTACTGTCAAAATGTAAAAACTTAACTATGAAAAACTTTACCCTAAAATTTATGTTGATCTTATTCCTGCTGCCATTTACGGCTATAGCTCAGGAAAAGACCGAAGATCTATTTAGCGAAACTACTTTTGCAGGCTTAAAACTCCGAAATGTTGGTCCTGCTTTTATGTCAGGACGAATTGCCGATATAGCCATTCATCCGCAGAACAATAATATTTGGATTGTAGGTGTAGGTTCTGGTGGTGTTTGGAAAACTGTAAACTCAGGAACTACCTGGAAACCTGTTTTCGATGATCAAAATGCCTATTCAATTGGATGTGTTACCTATGATGATAATAACTCTAATATTGTTTGGGTTGGTACAGGAGAAAACGTGGGAGGAAGACATGTTGGTTATGGAGATGGAATTTATAGAAGTGAAGATGGTGGTGAAAGTTGGACGAACATGGGCTTAAAAGAGTCTCGTCATATTTCAAAAATTATTGTACATCCAACAAATTCAAATATACTTTGGGTTGCAGCGCAAGGTCCATTGTGGAACAAAGGAGGCGATCGGGGAATATATAAAACCACTGATGGCGGAAAAACCTGGCAAAAGACATTAGGCGACAGCGAATGGATTGGTGCTACCGATATTGTAATCGATCCCAGAAATCCGGATGTTCTATATGCAGCTACCTGGCAACGGCATAGAAATGTTGCAGCCTATATGGGTGGAGGGCCCGGAACCGCAATTTACAAATCAACAAATGGTGGAGAAAGCTGGGAAAAATTAACCAAAGGTTTGCCAAAAGAGAATATGGGAAAGATCGGATTGGCTATTTCTCCCCAAAAACCAGATGTTATTTATGCTGCAATTGAGTTAGATAAAAGAACAGGCGGCGTTTATAAATCTGAAAACCGCGGAGCTTCGTGGGTTAAACAGTCAGATGCTGTTTCAGGCGCTACCGGGCCTCATTATTATCAGGAGCTTTATGCCTGTCCACATCAGTTTGATCGCTTATACCTGGTTGATGTAAGGATGCAGATTTCTGATGATGGTGGAAAAAACTTCCGCAGAATGAAAGAAGAATTTAAGCATTCTGATAATCATTCGATCGCATTCCGTAAGGATGATCCAAATTATTTATTGGTTGGAACCGATGGAGGGATTTATGAAACCTTCGACTTAGCTAAAAACTGGAAATATATTCCAAATTTGCCCATAACCCAGTTTTACAAAGTGGCTGTGGACGATGCAGAGCCATTTTATAATATTTACGGTGGAACACAGGATAACAGTACACAAGGTGGTCCTTCAAGAACTGATAACAGAAGCGGAATAAGAAATTCGGATTGGGAGATTGTATTGTTTGCCGACGGGCATCAACCCGCTACAGAGCCGGGAAATCCGGATATCGTTTATGCCGAGTGGCAGGAAGGGAACCTGGTTCGGGCCGATAGAACTACCGGCGAGATTGTTTACATTCAACCACAACCTGGCGAAGGTGAGCCTGTCGAGCGTTTTAACTGGGATGCACCTATTTTAGTTAGTCCGCATGCACCAACCCGAATCTATTATGCTTCGCATCGTGTGTGGCGATCCGATAATCGTGGTGATAGCTGGAAGCCTATCTCAGGAGATTTGACAAAGAATCAGGAACGTATGGCCTTACCAATTATGGATAAAACATGGAGTTATGATTCGCCATGGGACTTAGATGCAATGTCGGTATACAACACCATCACTTCGTTGGCTGAATCGCCTGTACAGGAAGGTTTAATTTATGCAGGAACCGACGATGGTTATATTCAGCTTACCGAAAATGGTGGCGAAAGCTGGAGAAAGATCGAAGTGGCAGATTTGCCGGGTGTTCCCAAAACAGCATTCATTAACGATATAAAAGCCGATTTGTTTGATGCCAATACGGTTTATGTCGCCTTAGATAATCATAAGTACGGAGATCTAAATCCTTACCTCTATAAAAGCACAGATAAAGGAAAATCGTGGAAATCAATTAAAGGAAATATTCCCGAAAGAACATTGGTGTGGCGATTGGTTCAGGATCATGAGAAACCTGAATTGTTATTTGCTGCTACTGAATTTGGTATTTATTTTACCATAAATGGTGGGGTAAAATGGACTAAATTAACCGGTGATGTACCTACTATATCATTCAGAGATCTGGCCATTCAGCGTCGTGAAAATGATTTGGTTGGAGCATCCTTTGGCCGTAGTTTCTATATTTTTGATGATTATTCGGTTCTAAGGCATGTATCTGAACAACAGTTAAAACAGGAAGCTGCTTTATTTCCTGTGCGCAAGGCATGGTGGTATATACCAAGCGGACCTGTAGGTTCTGAAGAAAAAGGTTCCATGGGTGCTCAGTTTTTTACAGCCCCTAATCCACCTTTTGGTGCTGTATTTACTTATTATGTTGGTACTGAATATAAAACATTAAAGGAGATCAGGACAGAAAAAGAAAAGGCTTTAATAAAAGATAATAAAGATGTGCCTTTCCCGGGTTGGGATCAACTGGAAGAAGAAATGAAACAAGATAAACCATTGCTTTGGTTAACAGTTAAAGATAAGGACGGATTGGTTATAAGAAAGCTAAAAGCACCTGCGAAAAAAGGATTTCACAGAGTAGCATGGGACTTAACAGCTTCATCCACTCAGGTAATAAATCCTGATCAGAAAGACGATAATCGCGAACCAGATGGGCCAATGGTTGCTCCAGGAACCTATACAGTAAGCTTATCAAAACAAATAGACGGGAAAGTTACCGAGTTAAGCGAACCGGTTGAATTTGTTGTTGAGCCATTGCGAAAAGGAGCACTGGAAGGGGCCGATTACGAGCGTGTAGCTGCATTTTGGTATGAGCTGGAAAGCTTTCAATCCGTGGCTAATGCGGCCTATGTAACACTTAATCAGTCGTTAAGCCGTATACAGGCAATGGAAAAAGCACTGGCCAGGTCGAATGCCGATGTGGGAGTATTAAGCGATAAAATTCATCATCTTAAAAATGAATTATACGATATTCAGTTTGAATTTTTTGGTTATCAGTCGAAAAGTAAAATTGGCATAAAGAATAATCCTACCATTTTTAGCAGAATAAATGCAGCCCAAATGGGAACGAGTTATTCTACTTATGGTCCGACACCTACTCACGAAGAAAGCCTGAAACTGGCTAAAAAACAATTTGAGATTTTGAAACCTAAAGTTGAAGAACTTGTAAATACTAAGATTCCTGAATTGGAAGAACAATTAGTTAAATTAGGTGCTCCCTGGATAAAGGGACAAGACTTACCATAGTTTGATTCAAATAGTTTGTTAAAAGATTCTGTCAGGTAAATTTGGCAGAATCTTTTGTTTTTATTGAAGCTTTTAAAGACAAGCTGTCATTTAAGTCATAAGAAAAAGAACTGGCAAACTAATTGTTATGAAAATATATGTATATATGAATATAAACTTAAAAATATAGTTACAATGATTGAAATGGAAATTTTTTTCGAAGAGAATAAAAAAGTAAATGCCAAATTTAATGGCAACATCATAAAAACCGATCAACCAGCTCAAGGTGGCGGCGATGGAACGGCTCCGGCGCCATTCGATTTGTTTTTGGCATCTATCGGAACTTGTGCAGGAATTTATGTAAAAGGATTTTGTGATCAGCGAGGAATTGATTCAAGTAACATAAAGATTATACAAAAAATGAATTTTAATCCAATGACACGATTAATTGACAAGATGGATTTAGAAATTCAGTTACCTGCTGATTTTCCTGAAAAATACAAAGAAGCAGTAATCAATTCAGCTAATTTATGTGCTGTAAAACGTCATATGCAAGAACCTCCGAAGTTTGATGTGTATACGAAAACCATATAAAAAAACCGAAGGTGTCCGTATAGTGCTTTACACGGACACCTTGTTTTAACTATTTTACCAGATCTTCAAAATCACAATTGAAATACTTACCACAGATGGTATCCATGTAAGAATACATTTCGGGCTGACGGGCAATACCTTCAATTAAGCCTGTGCTTGCAAATGTTTTTTGGAATTCATTCATTTCATTACTAATTATTGAGCTGTCGTATTCGCCAAGAAATTGTGCAGCAGCATCATCTAATATATATCTCGCTTCGGGTTGCCGGGCAATGGCTTGAAATAAAGCGCTAAATGCAATTCCGCGTGCTTCGCCACGTTGTTTTACCAGGGTATCAGAAATTGGAAGTATATCTGTAATGTTTGAATATAATACAGCTTCGGTGGCATTAATTAATTCGTCTGCCATTTCGGGCTGGCGTGCTATATTTTCAAATAAGTTTCCAACCTGTTGCATTTGATTTGCCTTAATGTCTGGCTCATTTAAAAAATACAATTCTTCGTTGTAATAGGTAGATTCATCCGTACATGAATTAAAGATAAACGGCACGAACATTAATAATAGGAATTTTTTCATAAAAATTTTAGATTAAAGTTATTTTATTAATTCTTTTTAAAGATATCATAAAAAATATCTAATGTGCTACTTCAATGATAG
>CAYVEW010000091.1:0-13089 GCA_964450375.1 uncultured Bacteroidales bacterium | reverse complement strand
GAAGGTTATAGCATTTACACCGAAAAGCCGGGAGAATTAAGCAAGTTGCTTCAGGCAAATCAAATAACCATTGAACATCGGTTTTTTGCAAAATCACGCCCCGACAGTATCCCATGGTCTTTTCTTACCACAAAACAAGCTGCAGCCGATCAGCATAAAATAATTCAGGCACTTAAAAAGTTTTACAGGGAAAAATGGATTTCTACAGGGATCAGTAAAGGTGGGCAGGCTACCATCTATCATAGGTTTTATTACCCAAAAGATGTGGATGTTAGTATACCTTATGTAGCACCATTAAATTTTAGTGACGAAGATGAAAGAGTTTATACTTTTTTGAAAAATGTTGGAACAGAAGAATGCAGGCAAAAAATTTATGATTTTCAGATCAGTTTATTCGAAAATAAAGAAAAATTAATGCCGTTGGTAAAAAAATATGCTACAGAGAAAAATTACACATTTTCGATGGGAATTGACAGAGCTTTCGATTTAAGTGTTCTCGAATATTCATTTGCATTCTGGCAATGGTGTGGCAACTGTGAAAACATTCCTGATGAAACTGCTAGTATAGAAGAAATTTTTGAAAACTTTAAAACTGTTAATCCTTTATCGTTTTTCGATGATCATGATGTTGAGTATAACAGGCCATTCTTTTATCAGGCGCTAACTGAAATTGGGATGTATGGATACGAAATAGAACCTTTTAAAAAGTATTTAAAAGACACAACGAACATTAGTTTTGAATTTACTTTACCTGATGGTGTAAGTGCCAATTTTGACACATCATCGATGAGAAATATTGATCGTTGGATAAAAGCAGAAGGAAACAATATGCTTTATATTTATGGTCAAAATGATGCATGGTCGTCAACCGCTGTTGAGCCATCTAAAACAACAAATGCTGTAAAGATGGTTAATCCAGGCGGTTGTCATGAAACAAGAATAAAATCCTTTCCAGACAATATGAAGGATAGTATCTACACTGTTCTGGAAAATTGGTTGGATATAGAAATTAATAAAGACTATAAAAATAGAACTATATCTTCAGAAAACTTATTTGAAATTCTTTAGAAAAGTGTAGTTTTAAACTTTGTAAGCGTATAATGTATAATATTAATAAAATCATAAAAACAAATGAAGAAACTACTTTTTTTACTCGTACTAAGCACTTTGGCAATTAACCTGCAAGTTAATGCATGTACCATTATAGCTGTAGGAAAAAAAGCATCGGCTGATGGTTCAAATATTATTTCGCACACCGATACCGGCCCGGATTCAAGAATATTTGTGGTACCGGCACAAACATTTAAACCAGGCGAAAAAGCTCCTGTTTACTGGGGAATTCAGGATGCTTCGCTCCCATTACACGATGATGGCGAAATACTTGGCTATATTCCACAAGTGGAGAAAACATATAAGTATTTCCAGTCGGCATACTCACAGGTAAATGAATACCAGCTTGGAATAGCAGAAAGCACAACTGCACAGAGAGAAGAGCTGATTTGCATGAAAGGTGAAGGAAAACAAATTATGTCGATCGAGCAAGCACAAATATTTGCTTTACAACGTTATAAAAAAGCGCGCGAAGCGGTACAGTTTATTGGTGATTTAATGACCAAATATGGTTTTATACCATCAAGTGGCGATGGTTCAGAAACATTAGTAATTTCAGACACAAAAGAAATTTGGGTTTTTGAAGTATTTGGAGTTGGAAAAGGCTGGGATCCTGAAAGTGGAAAACCAGGAGCCATTTGGGCTGCACAGCGCTTACCTGAAGATCAGGCAACTATGGTACCCAATTGGAGTATTATAAAAGAAATTGATGCTGATGACACTGAAAACTTTATGGTTTCTGATAATTACATGCAAGAAGCTATTGATCGTGGCTGGTATGATCCTGACTCAGGCGAACCTTTTATCTGGCAAAAAACATATGCTCCTGATATTTCAGTTGAGTATGCCACAAGCCGTTTTTGGTTATTCCACCAAACATTTGTTCCTAATTTAAGAGAATGGCCCAATCGTTTTCAGGAAGAAAATCCATTCAAAGGTATTCAACCCTATTTTCAATATGTAGAGCCTTTATCCATTTATCCTTTTTCGGTTGAACCTGAAAATAAAATCTCTGTGCAGGATGTAATCGCTTTTCAACGATCAGTATACGAAGGAACTATTTACGATATGACCAACGATCCAAACTGGTTAGTACCCGACGGTAAAGGCGGTTATGCGAAAAGTCCATTAGCAACTCCTTTTCCGGGAAGTGATTTAAGAAAGCTTTTAAATATAACGTATCGCCGACCAGTTGCTCGTCACCGTGGACATTACGGAATGGTATTACAACTAAGAGACTGGTTGCCAAATGAAATCGGTGGTGTTTACTGGGTTTATCTGGATAATCCTTATTTTAGTCCTTATGTACCTATTTATACCGGGAATTTATCAACTCACGAATCATATCAAATTTATGATCCAAATAAATACGATGAAAAATCGGCACGTTGGGCGATTGATTTTGTTGATAATTTAGCCAACTTAAAGTTCCAACCGATTATTGAAGATGTGAAAAAAGTTCGCGATCCGTTCGAAACAAAAATGTTTGATGATCAAGAAAAAATAGAACAGGAAGCCTTGAAACTTTATAAGAAAAACCCAAAGAAAGCTCAAGAATATTTAACAAACTATTCAAACGAAAGAATGAGTGATGTTACCCAAATGTTTCTTGAACTAAGAAATCAAATCATTACGGATTATACAAATAATCACGAATAATTAAATATCGTTTGCCGAACAATAAAAGCAGGCTTTTACAGCCTGTTTTTTTTGTTATTTCGTTAACAAAACCGAACACAAAACGTTCAAAACCGAACATTTCCAAGCATTAATATCACACCATAAAACATTCTTAATCTGAAACTTAAATACATTGGTTTATTTTTTGTTAACAGTCAATCGTTATGTTAAAAAAAGAATAAATTATGATTAAAAATTATTTTATCACTGCATTTCGAAACTTAACCAAGAATAAAATCTTTTCAGCAATCAATATTATTGGTTTATCCATTGGCATAGCAGCCTGCCTGCTAATTGCCATTTATGTGAATTATGAAAAAAGCTATGATCAAAGTGCAGATCAGATCAATAATCTGTATCGCGTATTATACGAACGTGTTTCCGAAACCGGAGAAAAAGTACAATTTGCATCAGCTAGTCCGAATGTTGGCCCTGCCATAACCAAACAAATTCCGGAAGTACTAAAATTTGCCCGCGTAAATAAATTAGAAGGCATCTTATCTAAAGAAGATGTATCGTTCAGAGAAGAAAAAATGCTTTGGGCAGAACCCAATTTTCTGGAATTGTTTTCATACCATATAATCAGCCAATCTTCAGATAGCTTGCTTAGTGAACCTAATACCATGTTGCTTTCTGATAAAGCAGCCAGGAAATATTTTGGAGATGATGATCCTTTAGGAAAAACTTTACAGTTGGACGGAAGACAGGAATTTAAAGTAATCGGAATATTCGAGTCAAAACCATCGAATATGCATTACGATGCGGATGTTTTATTATCATATATCAACTTAGAGAACCAGCTAGGTGATCGTTTAAGCCTGTACGGTTGGATGTTTAGTGGTTTTTACACCTATGTTCTATTAGAAGATGGTGCTGATTACCATGCAGTAAATGAAGATATTCATGATCTTATTCAGAGAGAACTAGGTGAATTTATGAATCACTATAAACTTACAATTGGCCATAAATTACAGCCTGTTAAAGACATCCATTTAACTTCGCATTATATGCACGAGTTAAAGAACAATGGTAATAAAAATTCGGTTGTATTTTTAAATATCATTTCGTGGTTTATCATATTGATTGCATGGATTAATTTTGTTAACCTGTTAACCATTAGCTCCATAAAAAGATCTTCGGAGATTAGTTTACGCAAAGTGCTGGGTGGCACTTCGCCCCAGTTAATCAGGCAATTCTTACTGGAATCTTTATTAATCAATGCCATTGCTTTATTACTATCGCTGATATTAATTGAAACGCTATTCCCTGCTTTCTCAAGATTAACAAGCATTCCGCAAGATTACTTTATTTGGGATAAAATCTGGATTTGGAAACAGATCGTAATTATATTTCTGGTTGGCACTTTATTGGCCGGATCATATCCTGTTTGGGGAATATTAACGAAGAAAATTGTTGCTACGCTCAGAAACGGTTACACCGGATCGAAAAAAGCGGTATTTCTGCGTCAGGCATTGATTGTTTTTCAGTTTTTTATGGCAATCATTCTTATTTCAGGAACCATTAGTGTGTATCAACAATTACAGTTTTTAAAAGCTAAAGAATCAGGAATTAATAAAAAAAATGTATTATTAATTCATACACCAAATGTAGGTAACCAAGATATAATCGGGCAACGAAAAGCGTTTAAGGAAGAAATAAAGAAATTTCCATTCGTAAAAAATATAAGTTATTCGTCGGTTATTCCTGGCAAACACAATATGTTTAACCGTGGTGGTGTTCGCCGGATAAGCGATGAAGGTACTGCTGGAAAAAACTATCGTGTAACCGAAGTAGACCATAACTTTGTAGATGTTTATTCAACCATTTTCGTTGCAGGTCGAAATTTCTCAGAAGATTATGAAGCAGAAGCCGCTTCGCTAATTATTAACCTGGCGGCTACCGAGCTGTTGGGATTTGAAAGTGCAGAAGCTGCTATAAACGAAAAAATATATTTTGAAGGACTCGAAAAAACAATTATCGGTGTTATGGAAAATTTCCATCAGGAATCGCCACGGTTAGAGTTTGAGCCACAAATATTCAGGTTACCACAGCGATACGCCGGATATTTTTCGGTAAAATTTACAGAAAAAACCAGTTTAAAAGAAATGCAAAACAAAATCGAACAAAAATACAAAGAGTTTTTTCCTGGAAATCCGTTTGACTTTATCTACATGGATGATTTCTACGCACAGCAATATAAAATGGAAGTTAGGTTTGGAAAGGTGTTTGGATTATTTTCGCTGTTAGCCTTATTTATTACCTTACTTGGAATATTAAGCCTTTCTGCATTTTCTGCAACGCAAAGACGAAAAGAAATCGGCATTCGAAAGGTAATGGGAGCCAGTGTAAATCAATTGGTTGTTTTATTATCCAAGAACTATATTGTTCTTCTGGGTATTTCTTTTCTACTTGCAATGCCTTTAATTAATTATGCGCTTAATAAATGGCTTAATAATTTTGCTAACCGTATGGAAATATCCATCTGGATATTTATCATACCGGTTGTTTTGATTTCTGCATTTAGTTTAATTACAGTAGCCTATCAATCGGCTAAAGCAGCTAAAGACAATCCGGTAAATTCATTGAGGTACGAATAATTTTTGCAATAACAAAGCCAGGCAATTTGTAACTGTCTGGCTTTGATTTTTAATATATTTGGATGTTTAATTCTTATTATATCATAATTTCCTATAACAAATGATTTGAATATCGTAACAACTTATACTACCAACTCACCTTTATCCTTCATTTTTACAACTATTTCATCAACTGTTAATGAACAGTTGGGTAAAATCCAATCAGCGCACTTTCCTACTTTTTGGGCGGTTAGGTAACGTTTACAAGTCGACCATTTATTCTTACCTGCTTTACAATACAGATTTTTGTATGATTCTTCCGAACCGCTTCTTTTTAACAAAACCCCATTAAACAAGGGGCAAGTCTGAATTTTTGGGCAAAATTGATCTTCCATTTTTTATCAATTAAGTTAAAGTATAATAAATTTACAAAACCAAATTAAGAATAACAACAATAATTGAATGCTTTTCAACAACTTAAATAAAAATATCCTGTAATAACAAAGAATAATTAAATTGGCAGTAAATTGACTTTTTGGTATCTTCACAACAAATTATGTTCATGAACTTTTTAACTTATATTAAACAGCCATTTCCGAAAGCGGAAAACAAGTGGAAAATCATCATTTTCATTAGTCTTTTTGTAGCTGTTTTTTTAATAATTTTTCAACCCTTTAGCATAAACCTTTATAAAGGAAGTAATAAATTAATTATACTTTCTGGATACGGTTTAATAACTTTTTTCATCCTTGTTTTTGATATGATCGTTCTTGAAAATATTTTCAAAAAATTTTACGACGAACGAAACTGGAAAATATGGAAAGAGTTTGTTTCATTAATCTGGGTTATATTTACTATTGGTTTGGGAAATGCTTTATATACTTCTATTGTTTTTGATTTTCATTTCGAAGTTGGTTTAAAATTTTATATAATTTTTCAGTTGTTCACCTTAGTTGTTGGATTTATTCCAATAACAGTTCTGATTGTATCAAAACAAAAATATTTATCAAACAAATATGCCATTTCGGCTAAAGATGTTAACACAAAGTTGGATAAAGAGAAAACAGCATCGCCCGTTAATCAAAAAATAAAAATACTTGGCGATAATCTTAAAGACTTTGTTGAAATTGATATTAACGATTTTTTGTTTATAGAATCATCAGGCAATTATATTGAAGTGCATTATCTTAAAGACGAAAAAGAAACCCGTAAGACTTTGAGAAACACAATCAAAAACTCATTAAATTTCTTTGATGAAATTAATGAAGTGCTGCAATGTCACAGAGCATTTATTGTTAACTCAAGTAAAATAATAAATGCAAAAGGAAATTCACAAGGTTTGCGCTTAGCTCTTGAAAAATGCGATGTTGAAATACCTGTTTCCAGAAATTATGTCGATCTGGTTCGTAATCAAATAAAACAAACGCATTAATTTCCTATTTAGAAAATCTTTTTTTAACACAAAGTCACCAATTTAATTTTACAAACACAAAGGACTTGTTCATGATAATCTTTGTGCTTGTGATTGATGTAAAAAAAGATAAACCACTTGTATTTTATCACTTCACCTTGCATTTCGTCACGTGGCTTATTCACCCATCACAAAAGCTTGTCGTCTATCCCCAATCCATTGCCACATAGTATTTTCGATTTATTCTTGCAATGTCAAAACGACAAAATGTTTCACAAAAAAAATAAAAAAATTATGAAAAAGTATTGGTATTTAATTGTAGCAGCAGTTTTAATTATCACAGGATTCATTTTAAACTACAGCTATGCACCTATGTTCAGTGCAGGCGATTATGTTTGTAATTATTTTGCAGTGGGTGATTTTGCTCTTGGGGTATTTGCAGCAGGTAAGTTTTCGGCAGGAATCTTCTCCATTGGAATTTTTTCCATTGGAATTTTTTCGATTAGTATCTTTAATGTAGCAATTTATTCTGTTGGAATTTTTGTAATTGCTTACAAAAAGCGGTTACCAAAGCTTATGGAAAAAGAAAATGCAGATAAAGATGAAACGGATTAAAAAAGTAAACGGGGATTTAATTCCCCGTTTTCTTAAAAAAATGAAATGCGTATGTTGTAAATGCACCTAATCTTCAATATCTTCACACTCAATATAATTTGTTTTTGCTCGTTTAATAATTCGTGCAATCATTTCGCCAAACTCGAGCATATCTACATCATCAATTTCGTAATACCAGTTTAAGTCCAGGTTTTTTATTTTATGATTTTTATCCATTTTTTTGATCAGTTCCAAAATATTTTTCGATGATGATGTATTTACATATTCAAGTTTTATATCAACATTAACCTGCTCGGCTTCAAACTCATCAATCCATTTAAAAATTGGCTCATAAAATTTTTTAGGATTTTCCGGTAAAGATTTTCCTTTGATACTTATTTTCCCGTTTGTTTCGAATCTTATTTCGGGTGTTGCATTAGTACTATCAATAATTAGATTATTCATAAAGTTCACTTTTCCTAATCTTACTAATTAAACTACAAGTTAAATATATTTATTCTCTTATGGAATAAATTATACTGATTTTTAAGAAAAAAGTTTAATCCGAATCAAAAAAAGCGCGAATAATAAATATCCGCGCTTTTCTCTTTCAATACCCCTAAAATTTAATCCACAAAAACCATTTTTTGAGTTTGAGTGCCTTCAATGGCCATCAACTCTTTTTCGAGCTTGTCCATTTCATGAACATCTCCGGTTAATTCGAGTAACAATAATCCGCTTGTACTGCAAACATCATCTGTTACTTCGTGCAAACCCAACCGGGTTTTAATTGAGCATCCATATGTAGTAAGTACGTTTTGTACTTTACCTGCTTCCTTTTGTCTGTCGGTAATTAACACTCCTAAAATTCGGGTTTCCTTAGCCATAATTAAAATTAAATTTTAGTTCATTAAGGTACGAAATTTATTTATTCAAGTCAAAAATCATTTTCTGAATATCGATTCCACCAATATCATTCAGCTCATTTTCAAGTTGATCCCAGTCTGATTTTTTTCCAATTAATTCCAGAATGATAAATCCGTTTCTACTGCAAATATCTTCGCTCAGTTCATGAAATCCTAAGCGGGTTTTTATGGATGTTGCATATTTACTTAAAACCAGCTGTGTTCTACCGGCTTCTTTTATACGATCCAATACATTTATTCCAATAATTCGTTTTTCATTCATAAGATATTCTATTTAGAAAATACTTTTTATCAATTTACAAATCCATTATTCTACTAAAATACAATTTTACACTCTAAAAATACATATCCCTTTCGCCACGTTTTATTCTTTCAATTCGATCTTGTAATTCTTCCACGCGTTTAAAGTTGTCTAAGCCACTAATTTCTTTATCGATTATTTTCCATGCCTTTTGGGCAGTTTCGGGAGTTGCATAATCTTCGACATATTCGGCTAACGTTAAAATTGCATTGGGAGTACAAAAACGTTTGATAAAGCCGGGAACCGAAAATTCCATAAAATGCTCACCTGTTCTGCCCAAGCGATAACAAGCTGTACAGAATGATGGTAAGTATTCATTTTCAATCAACTCATCGATAATTTCTGCCAGCGACCTGTTATCGTTTATGGCAAATTGTTCGCGATTAAGATTTTGTTCTTCGTTCTGGCTTTCGTGATATGAACCTAATTCCAATTTGGTGCCACCATCAATTTGCGAAACACCAAACTCCATCACTTCGCGGCGAACACGCACCGATTCACGCGCTGTTAAAATCATTCCCGTATATGGAACTGCCAATCGCAAAATGGCTATTAATTTCACAAAATCATCGTCGTTTACCATATATTTCGGATCTACATCAATGGTAGAAGCATCCTGAATTCGTGGAAACGATAGAGTATGCGGACCAACATTATAGCATGCTTCGAAATGGTTGGTATGGCGAATCATTGCTAATACTTCGTAACGCCAATCGTACAAACCAAACAAGGCACCAATACCAACATCATCCAAACCGGCTTCCTGTGCGCGATCCAACGAAGTTAAGCGATAATCGAAATCTTTTTTCTTACCTCCTAAATGGTACCTGGCATATGTTTCTGGATGATATGTTTCCTGAAATACCTGATAAGTTCCTATTCCTGCTTCTTTAACTGTTCTAAATCCATCAATATCCAATGGTGCTGCATTAATATTTACCCGGCGGATTTCGCCATTACCTTTTTTAACACCATAAACCGTTTTTACATTTTTTGCAATAAACTCGGGAGAGTACTCGTGGTGTTCGCCATAAACCAGAATCAATCTTTTTTGTCCATTATCTTCCAGAGCTTCCACTTCTTTTATTAGCTCCTGATCGGAAAGTGTCTGGCGCACAGCATCATTATTAGTAACTCTAAACCCGCAATACTTGCAGTTATTTGTACATTTATTTCCCACATACAAAGGAGCAAACAAAACAATTCGGTTGCCATACACCTTTTCTTTCAGTGTTTTTGCTCCTTGCTTAATTTCTTCGATTAGCTCAGGATCGTTGGCATTAATTAAAACGGCAGTTTCTTCTAAAGTTAATCGTTGCTTATTTAATGATTTGGCAATAACTGCTCTTACTTTTTCAGGCGTAGATTCCGTTGTGTTTATATAATCCCAAATTTCTTCAGGATCAATAAAAGGTTTCATTCGCTGATCCTTAATCTTGTATTGCTCTGGATAAAATTTCATATGGTAAATTTTTAATATTCTTTTTAGTTTTTCTTTTCTCTCTTAAAACAACATTTTCATTTTTATGTAAAAATTGCGCCCCGGCTCTATACTTATAGCTCCCCGGTTGGTTGCTAAATGGTTTGTGTAAGCCCTATCGCCAATATTTTCTATTCCACCAAAGAACTGAACCTTAGCAAAATTTAAATCAATTAATGCTGAGTTTACTCGTAAATCGAAGCGCGCATAACCCATGGTTTCATTCTCACCTTCTGCAACTTTCTTCTGATCGGCAAAACCAATCGCAATTACATCAACTCCTAGATATTTTGCATTTTCGTAATGTAACCCTAATTGCCCATTAGCAGGTGAAATAAGTGGCAAATCGGCATCGTTTTGAGTATCTACACCCCGAACATACGAACCGGCCCCATAGAATCTAAAACCAGAATAAAAATTATAATCAAAACTTAAATCAACACCGTATAAGTGGGCTTTATCTACATTTGTATTTATGAGTGCCGGAATGGTATCTATATTTCCGGAAACCTGTGTATAAATAAATTCTCCCTGTTCTTCCACAATCATGTCAGAAAGCCAATTCGCAAATCCATTCACTTTAAAACTGAATTTTGGTCTCCAGATTCTAAAGCCCAAATCCAATGAATATCCCTTTTCCGGATCAAGATTCGGGTCGCCCAAACGAACCATATTCCCTAAATCGATGTATTTAAAGCTTTCTTCTAATGATGGTGCTCTGAATGACCGACCCGCATTAAAACTCACATCCACATCTCTATTCAAAGCATAAAGCAAACCCAAATTAGCACTCCAGGAAAGTTTATATTCTTCGTTTTCGTCAAATGTAATTCGCTGATCAGGGGTTATATCAACCGTATCATTCATTATTCTTGAGTTAATGTCGAATGCTTGTTCGTTAGCTATTCGTATTCCATCCAAACGTCCACCGATCAGTACTTTTAAATCATCATTCATTAAATTATGTTCGTCCTGAAAATAAATTCCGGCTGCACCAAAGCAGGCATCAGGAATTGGAGTTTCGTCAATAACGATATGATTGGTTACACCACTGCTCTTAATGTAAGTACTAATGTATTTTTCGCGACTGGTTTCCAGTTTTCTTCTCCACACATCCAAGCCCACAATAAAATCATTTTTATCGCTAAAACTCCAATCTGTTTGAAGCTGGAATCCATCGGTTATATGTGTACCACTTGGAGTGAATAACTCTGGAGTAGTGATCGATGCAGGGGTTTCGGTAAAGATATTTGGAATTAATTCCACATCGCGTAAAATATACTGATGATAATATTTAAAAGTAAATAACTTTAATTTCTCACTTACATCTCTGATGTCGTAATTAGCAGAAAGCATCCAACGTTTTGCATCGCTGTATGTTGTGGTTGCAGGACCTGGGAAAGCTTCTCCGCCCGGAATTCCCACATCATCCGCATCGAAATACTGATATTTAAA
This sequence comes from uncultured Bacteroidales bacterium, assembly GCA_964450375.1. Taxonomy (GTDB): domain Bacteria; phylum Bacteroidota; class Bacteroidia; order Bacteroidales; family UBA12077; genus UBA12077. The sequence goes on along the minus strand of CAYVEW010000091.1, from coordinate 1,556 downwards.
ACTTAAATCGTGGTTGTGTTTTAGTCTAAGACCTGCCGTTAAGGAGATACTTTTGTCTTCGAACTGGCTGTTTTCAATTTCACCTTCCGGAGTATTTATGTTGCTTGCATCGCGCAAAGCGCCACTTGCAGTTATATACCATTTCTTCGATCCTGACTTAAAGCTCAATTTACGGGTAAACAAATCGTTTACTGAACTATAACCGGCATTAAAACTACCGTTGAAATATGTTGTTGAATTATAATATCCTTTGTTGGTGATTACATTAACAATTCCACCCATTGCTCCTGTTCCATAAAGCGATGATGATGCGCCTTTAATAATCTCTATTCGCTCAATATCATCCACATCAAAAAACGCCATGGAAGCCATTAAATCGGTGGCCGTTTCAATTCGGTTACCGTCCACAAGCATAACAATTCGCTGCTGACTTAAACCACGGATACTAATTCCGGTTGCCCAAACACCATCGCGAGCCAGTGCCACTCCAGGTTCTTGTTGTAATGCATCCGAAACCGTAAACGATGATGCCCTATCAATTTCTTTTTTTGTAGTAATTTCCAAGGGTAATGCTACCTGTTTAATCGTTTTGTTCTGTCGGGTACTTGTTACCACCGCTTCGCCTAACTCAATAAATTCTTGTTTTATCAGAATATCTAATTCCTGATCAGAATTTATTTGTATTTCTTTTACAAACCTTTTGTAGCCTAAGGAAGATGTTACCAACTGGTAATTTCCTTTTTCTATTTCGCTAATTACATATTCGCCTTTTAAATTGGTAACAGCAAATAATGTTTCAGAATTAATTTGATTTACTAACTGAACATGCACCCCACTCAGTTTTTCGTTGGTATTAGCATCGCTAACCGTTCCTTTTAACTGATAATTCTGAGCAAAAGCGTTAAAAGAAATAAATACTAAAAATAAAAGTTTAATTGTTTTCATTTTCCTGGTTCTTTAAAAGTACTGATTTAACCTGGATGCCTTTTAAGCGTCCTAATTGACCGGTTAAAGAACCAATCTCATCGGTTGTACCTTCCAGAACAAGAGAAATAATATTTTGGCCATTGCTACGTGGCAAACCCTGGCGACCAATAATAATTTCGGAATGATTGAAAGCGATCTCGTTCATTTTCTGAACAGCATCTTTGCTTTCGATTAAAATAATTGCGGTTCCAATTCTCTTTTCCATCAGATTTCCTCCGGATTAGATTTATTCTTTAACCTTGAAACAGACGTATCTGTTTCTCAGAAAGAGTAAATAGATTTTACTGTTAATTTCTTAACAAAGGTATGAAATAATTTCTGAAAAATAAATATGATATATAGCAGGTGTTAAGATAAAAGATAAAAGATAAAAGATAAAAGATAAAAGATAAAAGATAAAAGATAAAAGTAAGAAGTAGCAGTTGGCAGTGGGCAGTGGGCAGTGTGCAGTTTGTAGGTGGCAGTTTGTAGGTGGCAGTTTGCAGTTGGCAGGTGGCGGTAAAAAAGCTTTGTGGAACTTAGTGTGTGCTTTGTGTGCCTTTGTGGTAAAAAAAATAAAAGTTAAAAGT
>CAYVEW010000090.1:0-13140 GCA_964450375.1 uncultured Bacteroidales bacterium | reverse complement strand
ACCTGAATCAACAAACGATAAAACATTTCACAGTGATCAGGACATTTTTTTTCAACTAGCAGTGCGTATAATCTTAAGCTTTCAAATATTAAATAGGTAATAACAATACACAATATTACTTCGATACTAAAGAAATTCTCGGACAACTGGCTGATACTATCAAATATTAAAAGAATTAATATATACATAGCTGTACCATAAAATAAGGGTGTAAATATTCTAAATACGGGATTATGTATAATATTCTTTATCATTCGTTATTTGTTAAAAGAGGTAATTCTACTTCAAAGTAATCGTTCTTTTTGATTTTTATTTTTTTTTCAGTAAAAACCTCGTAGCGTTTTCTGATATTTCCTAATCCTATTTTAAAAGACTCCCTGTTTTTTGGGCTTTCCAGTATTTTATTCTTCACAACAACCGAATTGTTTTTGGTGATAATATCTACCTCCAATGGGTACTCATCGTCAAAAACATTATGCTTAACGGCGTTTTCGACTAAAATCTGTATGCTTATTGGCGGTATCAGCATTTTTTCATATATTTTTTGCACATCCATATAACACCGAAGTGCTTTCCCAAATCGTATTTCCAATAAGTAACAGTAATCTTTAATAAACTGAATTTCATCTTTTAATTCGATGAGTGGAATCTGATCCGACTTAAGGATATATTGATAAGTTCCGGCCAATTTGCGTATATACTCTTCGGATAAGTTTAAATCCTTATAAATTAAAGACGAAATCGTGTTTAAACTATTAAACAAGTAATGAGGACTGAGTTGGGTTTTAAGTGCTTCGAATTGTAACTCCAGTTGCTCTCTCTTTACACGTGCCAATTTTATTTGTCCCTGAGAATAAAACTTATAGGAATAGATTAAAAAATCGGAAACAACCAACAAAATATCTAGAATTAGAATTAAAATAAATACCCTGATGGTAATTTCATGGTACTCCTGAAGTAAGCTTTTCATGGTATAATTCAAACCAGAAAAACGCACATATGCAAAAACAAGTACATAAACCATTGCCACAAATAAGGCATAATTAATGATTAATCCGAGAATAAACCTTAGTCCTATTTTACGTTGCCAGATTGAAATTTTATTTAAAAGCGAGTTTACAGAAGTAACACAAAAGCCAATACAATTAAAACCCAGGACAATAAGAACCAGATGCAACAGGTTCTCGGAAAAATTGGGAAAAGCTCCAATCTGACTATAATACAAATAGGAATATAGCATTAAACCTAGCGTTGTATTAACCAAAAAAAGAGATATGTACTTTCTTATTTTCATGTATAAATAAAAAAACCTTGAGATTTCTAAGTTAACTAATTTTCTTTTTAAAATCTCAAGGCCTGATAAAAAACAACTATTCTAATTTATTCTTATTTCTGCTAGTTCATCGCTCTTTCATATTCGTAGTCAGACTTTATTTCATCGGCAATACTATTATAAATAACAGTAAGCTCATCGTCCTTGGGCATCACTTTTTTAATTCTTTGTAAAGATGCAGCCTTTTCAACATCAACATCGATATCTTCTACGGTTTTAAGTAAGTACACAGTAGTTCTTTTATCTAATTTACCCTTTTGGCAGAACATTCTTATTATTTCTTCTTTAGCAGAGTTATGATCTATTTCTTCCAAAGTTTCAAAGAAAGCTTCCAAAACGTCTGGATCACTCGGCATGCTATTTAGTGCAGCACGCAAAATGGCTGATGCCCCATGTTTATAATCATCGTCAGCCAATTCTTCGGCAGCTTCAAAAAGGTGTTTATATCCATATGCATCAAATGAATGTATGCGAACTAAATCAAGTAATAAATTATAAGCTTCCATTTGATTATCCATCGTACTAATTACATAAAAATAGGCATTAATAATTTCCTGATCGTTTTTAACAGAACCATGTAATTTTCTTAAGTTGGTTGTTTTTCGGGTGTTGGCATCGTATGTACGGGCAATATCCAATAAATTTAAAACAGCCGCTTTGCTCAAGGTATTATCGGTAACAATTTTACCTTTAGCCAAATACTCCATGATTTCTTCGCGCAAATAACGATAACTGCTACTTAAACCATTTGCAGCTCTCATCAACTGACTTGTTAAGTCTTCATCGCCTACAACATAAGGAACGAGCATTCTGTAAATAGCCGCTCTTTCGCTATTTGAGCTAAAGTCGTCAACGGTATTAATTAACTCTGATAAAACAACTTTGTCTAATTTTTGTGTTTCCAGTAAAGGTTTAATCACATTTCCTTTTTCTGAATTTATTGACATTCCGTCGATTACATCAAAAAACTCACCAGCAATTTCGCGATCAATTTTATATTTATTCTGAAATGCTCTTAACACACTTCCACGCTCGGTATTATAACTTAACGATTCGGTTGCATCTAAAAATTTCTCTTTTGTATAGGAATCCAGCTCGTAGTTGAAAAGAATTTCGCGCAATAATGACCCTTTGGTGCTATTGGAGCTTATTTCCGGCAATGCTTTTATCACTTTTAAAAGCTCTTCCTTATTAAGCTTAATATCATTCACTAAGGTTTTATAGTATAAATATTTCGCATTAAATCCACTATATTCAATTGATTCAAAATAAAACAGAGCCCGATTGGATGAACTATAATACGAATATCCTCCGGTTCTGTCAAAGTTTTCAATTTCATCCAGCACTGCGTTCACACCACCTTTGTTATAAATTCGCATAACTCGTTCCTTACCACCAATTCCGGTTTTTCTGATTACATCCATTAGCATTTCGGCCAGCCATTCCTGTCCGTCGGGGTTAAATGCTTTTTCGGTGCGTCCATCAAAATATTTTTTTGTAAGATTACCCTTGCTATCGCTTTCAATTTCAATTTTTCGGCTGTTTCCAAAAGAAGATTTACTTATTTTCAGATATCCATTCGGGCTAATGCTTGAAATACCTTTATCATCGTCGGCCACAATAATTTTACCTTTAAATTCAATTTCATAGGCAGAATATGAATCTTTCGATTTATAAAAATGTTCCCGATCATCAATGCCTCTTGTATCTGCTATTTTGTTCTCTTTTGCTGCTATATTAAGAGAAGCAAACAAAATAAAACTCATTAATATTAAAACACGTAATTTCATAGTTATTTATTTTTAATTAATAATTCAGTTTAATTTCATGATACAATGATCTGAACTATTCGTGCGAAAAAAAAACCATATGAAATGAACTGTAGTTTAAATGTAATGAATTGTAAAATTCATCTCATAAAAAAGAGCGACCGGAAAACCGATCGCTCTAAATGATATTTTGTTTTGTACTGTTTAGTCTAGAAGTTCGGCTAATTTTTCACCTAATTCTTCGCCACGTAAATTTTTTGCAATGATAATTCCATCTTTATCAATTAATACACTATGAGGAATAGACCGCACACCATACAATTTACCAGCTGCATTATCCCAGTATTTTAAATCTGAAACTTGTGGCCAGGTTAAACCATCATCTTCCACAGCTTTCAACCAGGCTTCTTTTGTTTTATCGAACGAAACTCCAAAAATTTCAAATCCTTTTTCGTGATATTTTGCATAATTTGCAACTAAATTAGGATTTTCCTGACGACAAGGATTACACCAAGCAGCCCAGAAATCAACCAAAACAATTTTATCTCCAACAACAGATGATAAAGCTACAGGATTTCCTTCGGGATCATTCATTGTAAAATCAACAAAAGGTTGCCCAACAGCCACACGTTTCATTGTTGCAAGTTGTTCTTTTAATGTTTTTACATATTCCGAACCTTCCAATTCTGTTGCAAATAAATTGATTAACTCTTCTAACTCAGCTGCATCAAGCTTATATGCAATATGACGGTAGGTAACATATGGGCCTACTACATTGTTTGCATTATCTTTTATGAACGTTTTAATATACTCACCCTGTTCAATTTCAGCCTGTTCGTATTCCTTTTCAATTTCTTTAACACGCTCAGCATCGCCACCCATATTGGCCTGAATATATTCGTTATAAAGTGATCTGAAATGCATGTTATAATTATTTAACTCGGCATTAAATCCTTTGAAAATATTAGTTAAATCAGATCCGGTTACTTCTGCATTTCCTATATCATCAACACTTGCATTAATTTTAATATCCACGTTATCGATAAAAACTGGAACTGCATCGAGTGTATCATTAAAAGTAATGATGAACAACTCCGGTTGATCAACTGATCCGGTAAATTTGAAATTACCATCTTTGATATCAACTGAATCAACGGTTAACAGTTCACCATCTGCTATTTTTTTCAAAACAGCAGGGCCTGAATTTAATCCATCGATCGTTCCTTCAATCGTATACTTAGGCTTTGTTGTACAAGAGAACAACAAAGCAATTGCTAACAAACTATAAATTAATCTTTTCATTTTAAATTTTTTATTGGTTATTTGAGACGATAAACATACAAAAAATTCTATAGATATAGAATTTTAAATATTTAAATATTCTTTAATCTTTATTTTTTAAGTACTCATTAAGAATCATTTTGGATGCTAAAAACGAATTCATTTTTCCATTCAATACATTCTCTTCAAAGAGTTTTAACTTTTCTTTAATTCCTTTTTTGTTGTAGAAATTATTTTTTAATGTTTCGTTTATTGCTTCATACATCCAGTATTTGGCTTGTTCTTTACGCTTTAGATCGAAATGATTACTGTCTTTTGCGAGATTAATAAACTTTTCGATGGTTTCCCAAACAGACTCAATTCCTGTATTTTTTAGTGCCGAACACGTTAAAACTTTTGGTATCCAACCCGATTTTGTTGGAGGAAACAAGTGCAATGCATTCTGGTACTCTACCCTTGCCAAATCGGCTTTTCTAACATTCTCACCATCGGCTTTGGTTATGGCAATTGCATCAGCCATTTCCATAATTCCACGTTTAATACCCTGTAACTCATCGCCTGCTCCTGCCAGCATTAATAATAAAAAGAAATCGACCATGGAGTGAACAGCTATTTCGCTTTGGCCCACCCCTACTGTTTCAATAAAAATAACATTAAAACCAGCAGCTTCGCATAACAAGATTGTTTCGCGGGTTTTTCGGGCAACACCACCTAAAGAACCTGCCGATGGCGATGGCCGAATAAAAGCATTAGGATCGGTTGAAAGTTCTTCCATTCGGGTTTTATCACCTAAAATACTTCCTTTGGATCTTTCGCTGCTGGGGTCAACCGCTAGAACTGCTAATTTTCCATCGCGTTTGGTAATGTATCTTCCCATTGATTCAATAAAAGTACTTTTGCCAACTCCCGGAACACCTGTAATTCCTATTCGTATTGATTTTCCGGCATATGGCAAGCACTTCTCAATTATTTCCTGTGCAACATTGTTATGTTCGGGTAAATTACTTTCAACCAACGTAATAGCCTGACCAAGAATGGTTCTGTTTCCTTCCAATATACCAGAAACAAATTCATCTACCGAATGTTGAATTTTCCTTTTTCTCTTAAACCTTCTTATAACATCCGGATTTATCGATTCCGGCTGATCAACACCACCTTGAACATGCAGTGCCGATTTAAACTCTTCTGATTGATTTGATTCTTTCTCGGACATCGGTATAAAATCTTTTCTGCGAAATTAGAACATATCTTATTAGAATAAAAAAAAATGGAGATCTTTAATCTCCATTCTGTTTAAGAATATCTTTTTTTTAATTTATTATTTCGCCTGTAATCATTAATCGGACATTTGAATTCTTTGGGTCGTTCGAAATAACATAAATTGATTTACGTTGCATCCCTTTTCTACCGCCCGGGTTAAATATTGCTTTGAACGAAGTACTCTCTCCGGGTTTAATTACTGTTTTTTCAGGTGCCACTGTTGTACATCCACATGTAGCTCTGATTTTTCGTATTATTAAATCAGATTTTCCGTTGTTTGTTAATTTAAATTGATGCTCGATTGGATCATTCGAATTTGTTTTACCAAAATCGAAAGTTGTATTATCAAAAGTAATCTTAGGTGCATTGGCCAGGTCTTGTGCAGAGTAATTTGAAAAATCTTCTTCGACCCTTGCACTAACCACAAAATAACCACTCGCTTTTTTACCGTTTATCAAAACATCCAAGCGGGACGAGATAAACCCCCAGTCGTTAGCTTTTTTTCCATCATACTCGCCTACAATTATTCCTTTTTCTCCCGGACGCAATACTTTCGGAATTGTTGTAAGCTTTATATACTCGGGAACTCTTCCAAAAGTAAGCTCAAGATCAGTTGCAGAAGCATTATATATTTTTAAGGTATCCTTCTTAATTTCGTTGCTATATACTTTCACAAAAGCAAAGTGATTGGTTTGCAGCCTTAATTCGTCAATTTGTTTTGGATAATAATCTTCTACTGTTTTTTCTCTTGGCAACACTTCGCCGGTTATACGAAGAAGATTACGCGCATTCGCACTATTCGATTGAACCATAATACTTTTATTAAAATTACCCGGCCTGTTTCGAGGATCGAATACGGCATTTACATAGCCCTTTTGTCCTGGCATTACCGGTTTCTCGGTCCATGTTGGTGCGGTGCAACCACAAGATGCCTTTACATTGGTAATAATTAAAGGTGAATCGCCAGTATTGGTAAACATAAATCTATACTCTACTTTTCCACCATCTTCTTTTATTTTACCAAAATCGTGCACTTCTTTTTCAAACGAAATGTGTGCTCCTTTTTGCTGAGCATTCAGATAACTGATAAAAACAAGTGCTGAAATAAAGGTTAAAACAATATTTTTCATAATACTAAGATATTTTTTTATTTATAACATTCTCCAAAACAAAAGTAAAAATAAAACTTTGCGAGATATAGTCGTTAACAAACTTTAACTTTTAATAATAATGTGGTAAATTCATCCGAAAATTTGCTTGTTTTGTAATTTAATTTCATGCAAAAGTATATAACACATATTTTACTTGTTCTGTTCACCTTATGTTCTCTTTTAGCCAGGGGACAATTTTATAACGGGCATCAGATGGACTTTGGAAAAAACAGAGTTCAGTACAATGATTTTTACTGGTCGTATTTTCGGTTTGAAAAATTCGACACTTATTTTAACCAGGATGGTGAAGCAATAGCAAGATTTACAGGAGAACATGCCGATAAGGAAATATTAAAATACGAACAGCTTTTAAATCACAAACTAAATAAACGTTTAATATTTCTGGTTTATAATAAATTCTCCGATTTCAAGCAAAGCAATGTTGGATTGGTTACTGGAAAACAAGAACACAATACAGGAGGTATTACCAAAATTAAAAACAATAAGGTTAGTCTGTATTTTCAAGGTAATCATCAGGAATATCTGCGGCAAATGCGATCAGCCATTGCCGAGGTAATTGTTTTAGAAATGATTTACGGCAATAAGCTATCGGATAACCTGGCAAGTTCGAGCCTGATTGATCTGCCGGAGTGGTACTTAAAAGGGCTTACATCCTATCTTTCGGAAGATTGGAACATTGAAACCGAAAGCAGGGTTAAGGCAGATATCCTAAACCAGCGATATAAAAAATTTAATCGTTTATCGGGTGATGATGCCATTTATGCGGGCCACTCATTTTGGAAATATATAAATGATTATTACGGAGGTTCAGTTATTTCAGACATTATCAATTTAACCCGAATCAATAAAAATGCAAACACAGCTTTAATAAGTGTTTTGGGTGTTTCGTTTAAAGATTTAACCGCACAATGGTTAAGCTATTACCAGGAATATTTTAATGATGATTTTGCTAATTATGATTCCATTCCAGGCGATGCAATTCCGGTTAAACATAAAACCGATCGGGTAATTTACCAATCCAGAGTAAATCAAGATGGCAATAAAATTGCCTATGTAAGTAATGAGCTGGGACAAGTTAAAGTTTGGGTTTACGATACCGAGAGCGAGAAAAACGATCGAATACTAAAGCAAGGCTATAAAATAAAACAAATTAACGATTACACCTATCCGATAATCGAATGGCATCCCAGTGGAAAATTCCTGACAATTATTACCGAAAAAGAAGGCGGGTTAAAACTAATGCAATATGCACTCGAAAAAGATGAGATGACTGAACGAAACCTGCTTTATTTTGATAAAATTCTGGACTTTGATTATTCCGACGATGGCTCTAAAATGGTTTTCTCGGCAGTAAAAAACAGCTTAACAGATATTTATGTTTACAATTTGGCATCATCATCAAGCGAGCAGATTACCAGTGATTTAGCCGATGATTTTAACCCAAATTTTATTAATCAATCGACACAGATCTTGTTTTCATCGAACCGCAGTAAGGATACCATTGGTGGCGTCTTGCAACCAACTAACAAACAATTTGATTTATTCGTTTACGATTATAAGAACAAAAACAAGATGTTGCAGCGATTAACCAATACCATAACAGATAATGAAACTTATCCCTTTGAAATAAAAAATCAGCAATATCTTTATTTAAGCGACCAGAGCGGAATACGTAACCTATACACAGGCAAGTACGATAGCACAATTAGTTTTATCGATACAGCAATTCATTACCGTTACTTTTTAAAGCAACAACCATTAACTAATTATGCTTCAAACATTCTGGAATACGACCTGAACAAGAACAAAAACTTTCAGTCAATTGTAAATTACCAGAACGGGAAATATAGCATATATAAACAAAAAACACCTGAAATTTTTGACATAACAGAATCATCTTTACAAACAAGCAATTATAAAAAACAAATTAATAAAACGCGCATACAAGAAGATAGTGCCAGTTATGCTTCTCAGACAAGTTCTATTATCGACAGCAGTAAAATATTTTCGAAAGAAGATAATTATGTGAATGTTAACAATTATGTATTTGAGATTGAAAAACCTCATTACAATTACAAATACCACAATATAAAAATCGATACCAGCAAAAAGCTTAACGAATTTCCAAAAATACAAATCTACCAGCGTACTTTTTATACCGACCATGTGGTAAGCCAGGTCGATTTTAGTTTTCTAAACTCAACGTACCAAGCATTTACAGGGGGCGCGGTATATTTTAATCCCGGTTTTAATGCCCTATTAAAAATCGGAGCTTACGATTTATTAGAAGATTATAAACTGATTGCGGGAGTTCGTTTTTCGGCCGATTTTAATAGTAACGAGTACCTGGTTAGTGTTGAAAATTTAAAGAAGAAAATTGACGAGCAATTCATCTATCACCGTCAAAGTTTTGAGAGTATCGGCTTCGACTTTATTAAAAAAACACAAACCAACAAGTTTATGTACGTTCGAACCCTGCCATTTAACCAGATAACGGCATTAAAAGGTACGGTTACCCTGCGACACGACAAACAAATTGCCATGTCGATTGATCGAAACAGTCTACAGGCACCCGACCTGCACAAGCTTTGGGGAGGTTTGAAACTGGAATATATTTTTGATAACACCATAAGTAAAGGAGTTAATTTATATAATGGAAGCAGATATAAAATTTTTGGCGAGTATTACAATCAAGTAAATAAATCAAAAACAGATTTATTTGTTGTTGGAGCAGATTTCAGGCATTATCAGAAAATACATAAAGACCTGATTTGGGCAACTCGTTTTGCTGCAAGCACATCTTTCGGAAATAGTAAATTAATATATTATTTGGGTGGAGTAGATAACTGGACCAACTTTTCGCAACAAACCCCGACTTTTATCCCCTTAGACGAAATTCCGATCGACGAAAATGAAGATTATGCATACCAGGCAGTTGCAACCAATATGCGTGGATTTCCGCAAAACATACGCAATGGAAATAGTTTTGCATTAATTAATACAGAACTTCGGGTTCCGGTTGTTAAATATTTTACCAATTATCCCTTAAGCTCAAATTTCTGGACCAATCTGCAAGTTATTGGTTTTTTCGATGTTGGAACAGCTTGGAGTGGTTTAACTCCATATTCAAAAGAAAATGCATACGACAATCAGGTTATTGACAATAACTCGGTTGTTGTTACAGTAGATATGCAAAGAGATCCGATTGTATCGGGATTTGGTTTTGGAGCCAGAATGATGTTGTTTGGCTATTTCACTCGTTTCGATTGGGCCTGGGGAGTTGAAAACCAGGAAATATTGCCCCCTATTTTCTATTTTTCTTTTAATCTGGATTTTTAAACAACTACAATATGAGTATAAACGAATTAATTATTTTAATTGCCATTGGATTTTTAGCCGGAATTGTTGGTGGCTCGTTAGGCCTTGGCGGAGGAATCATTATAGTTCCTGCATTGGTATTTATTTTAGGTTTTTCGCAGCATCATGCACAAGGCACCAGCTTAGCCGTTTTACTTTTCCCGATTGGAATACTCGCAGTGGTAAATTATGCAAAAAACGGATATGTAAATTATAAATTTGCAGTAGTTTTGATACTTGCATTTGTTTTAGGCAGCTATCTCGGATCGGCTATATCGGTGCATTTACCGGAAAAAATACTAAAAAAGATTTTTGGGGTTTTTATCCTGATAATTTCAGTTAAAATGATCATTGGGAAATAATCATGAAAGAAAAAATAAAACAACTGGCAAAAGCCTATTTTAAAGAAATTGTGTCCATTCGAAGACACCTGCATCAATATCCTGAGTTGTCTTTTCAGGAACAAGAAACCGCTAAATATATTGCATCGTTGCTCGATAAGTGGAATATAGATTACGAATCGGGTATTGCCGGAAATGGAATTGTAGCACTTATTAAAGGTAAAAATCCGGAAAAGAAAGTAATTGCTCTGCGAGCCGATACCGACGCTCTTCCTGTTGTTGAAAAAAACGATATTCCCTACAAATCAAAAAATAATGGCGTAATGCATGCCTGTGGCCACGATGCGCATACCGCTTCGTTGTTGGGTGTAATAAAAATCATGAATGATATAAAAGATCAACTGGAAGGGACCATTAAATTTATTTTTCAGCCGGCCGAAGAAAAACTTCCCGGTGGTGCTAAACAAATGATTGATGAAGGTGTATTGAATAACGAACCAAAACCTGAACTCATTATCGGGCAGCATGTTTATCCGGAGTTACCTGCCGGTAAAATTGGCATAAAAAAAGGCCCCTATATGGCATCCAGCGATGAAATTTATTTAACCATTAAAGGAAAAGGCGGACATGGCGCTATGCCCGATAAAATTACAAATACCGTATTAATTGCTTCGAAAATTATTGTTGAGCTTCAACAAATACCTAATCGTTTAGCTCCAAAGGGTATTCCCACAATATTAAGCTTTGGAAAAGTTATTGCCAATGGAGCAACCAACGTGATACCCAACGAAGTGCATATTGAAGGAACTTTTAGAACCATGAACGAAGAATGGCGGGCGAAAGCACATAAGCACATCACTGAAATTGCAACAAAAATTGCAATTGAAATGAAAGGAACTGTGGATGTTAACATTATGAAGGGTTATCCTGTGTTAAATAATAATGAGATACTTACAGAGCAGATAATAAATTATTCGAAAGATTTTTTAGGCGATCAGAATGTGGAACAACTGGAAATAAGAATGACATCGGAAGATTTTGCCTATTATTCGCAAGAAATTCCTGCAGCATTTTATCGTTTCGGAACAAACAATCCAAACAATCATGATTTTTATCCCTTACATTCTGCTAATTTTAATATCGATGAAAATTCGATGGAAACATCCGTAGGAATTATGGCATTCGTTGCATATAAATTACTAAACAATTAACATGTTAAAAATAGATGTGATGATGATTAAACATTTTGTTTAGAACCATTCTAAATTAGATAAAATTGTTTATTTAATAGGTAAATTGTTTTCCAATTAAAATTAAGCCAATAATTTTGTAGGTGAATTAAACATTAATAAACTAAAATTTTAAAATCATGGCTTACGTAATAACTGATGATTGCACAGCTTGCGGTACTTGTATCGACGAATGCCCGGTTGAAGCAATTTCTGAAGGTGATATCTATAAAATTGATCCTGAAGTATGCACTGACTGTGGTGCTTGCGCTGATGTTTGCCCAGTTGAGGCTATTCATCCAGAATAAATCAAGTTTAAAAGAATGTAAAACCCGCCTGGTAGCGGGTTTTTTTATACCTGCATTTTAAATTAACAACATCATAGATACTATTATAACAAATAATTATTATTTTCACGCTCTACTAAACTAAACAAATATTAAATATGTCGCTCGTTGAAGAATTTGATAAAAAAGGAAACTGGTTTTTTAAGCACAGAAGCTATTTGCCGGTTGTTCTGTACCTATTTGCTACCATTGTATTACTATTCGATAATAATCAGGATTTTAAATTAAGTGATTTAAACTGGTCTATCATCTGTTTATCGGTTTCGCTTCTTGGCTTGCTAATAAGAATTTTGGTAATCGGATTTACCCCCAGAGGCACATCGGGAAGAAACACTAAAAAACAAATTGCAGAGGCCCTTAACTCAAAAGGAATTTATTCGGTTGTTCGGCATCCGCTGTATTTAGGCAATTTTCTAATGTGGCTTGGAATTATACTTTACGTGAATAATTTCTGGTTTGCAATTGTTTGTGTCTTACTTTTCTGGTTATACTACGAGCGAATTATGTTTGCAGAGGAACAATTTTTAAAAGGTAAGTTTGGTGATGAATATGTAAAATGGTCGATGACTGCCCCTCCGTTTTTTCCAAAACTGAGAGGATGGGTTCATGCCGATCTGGAATTTTCCGTTAAAAATGTTTTAAAAAGAGAATATAATGGTTTATTCGCAGTAGGTATTTCATTTGCCTATTTAAACATCTTAAAAAACTATCTGGAAACAAAAGAATTATATATTACTGATTTCTGGTTATATACTTTTGCTGCGATATTTCTAATATTTATTGTTTTAAGAACATTAAGGAAACGAACCAATGTTCTGAATGTAAAAGGAAGATAAAAACGAAGGGGACGTCCAAAAACTAATGAATTATTAAATTAGCCACTAAGATACTAAGACTCCAAGAATCACAAAGCAAACACTGTCAGCAAATTAGCTCTTTGTGAAAATTTTGTGTCTTTAAGCCTTTGTGGCGAAATCATTCATGTTTGGACACCCTCTTTTCATATATCAGAATTTAAGTTGCGTGCAATTAAATAGATTCTGTTTCCACC
>CAYVEW010000089.1:11883-13215 GCA_964450375.1 uncultured Bacteroidales bacterium | reverse complement strand
AATGTAATTGTATGCGCCGGCCTATTAACTATTGTTGTTACATGGTCCTGTATAAAAACTTTGCTATCTTCCATATTAACAACCCTCTTTCAGTCTTTTGACTCTATTAAAATAATCTGCAGATGCATCTTTAAAATTGCTTATATAGTGACCATGATAGAAATTTTGTTCACTTGTATCTATATCACTGTATAGATTATCAACCGGATCGATAGCAGTATTAAAATAAGTATACTGCCATGTAATATAGGAATTACTGCCACTTTGTGCAAGGATAATTCCGACTGTTTCACTATTATCCATACTCTGATACTTTACACTCTGACTAACTATTTTGTTTACTAACATTCTTTTCTCCTTTATTAACAGGCTTTATAAAGTCTGTATTCAATTTTTTTTATCTCTGCATTTACTTTTTGCAGTTCATGTTTAACTTTTCTGTCATAGCCTTTAGACAAAGAGTATTCCAACTCTTCTAAAAGCCTGTGCTGTTTGTAATGCAATTCATTTAAGTAATTCATTTATTTGTTTCTCCTTATAGATACATAATTTCAGGCTTTTTTTGCCCGTGATTAGTTCTCTCATGAGAGCGAGCAGAATACAATAGTTGATACCCTACCCTCTTTTCGGAAACGGGGTCACCGGGGGGGTGTAAGACCCCCTCCCTATTTGACACCAAAAAATAACTATATGCAAAAAATCATATATAGGCTCACTTCGTTCGCAGGCTAACTGGCCCTACGGGCTACTTCTTCTTTTTTCTTGACAAATCCTCTTCTCTGCCTTAACATATAAATTGCTGGTAGGATGTTGTTTTTTTCATTATGGTTTCTCCTTTGTTGCTGGGGGTCTTAAAGATTGGGAGCTTACTCTCCCCTCTTAAGGCCCCTTTTTCTTGACTTACCCTATACCCTTATGCTATTATTACCACATGAATAACACTGATGAAAAACAAAACCTTCCTCTTGTCCATTCAGACAGACTCAATAACTTCGAACATCGGGCCGACAAGCCGCCTGCTATCCAGGAACCAGCGGACCTGGTAACCTCAGCTACCCCGGCCCACAAAGAACGTCTTGTTTATCTTGTGGATGATGCGATAGACGCTATTGAGTCTCTGGTCCATTCCGGTTCCGAAAAAGTCAGGCTTGCTGCTGCTCAGGATATCATGGACAGGGCAGGCCTACCTAAAAACACCAAAACAACTACAGACTCATCCCCGGTATCCGCTATTCCTGCAGAAGTCTTTACTGAGTTTGTTAAGGGCCTAGCTCAGGTCTTTGACGTACGGACCTCTCCGAAAGGATCCTTCAGTCCTAAAGACGTAACCCC
>CAYVEW010000089.1:0-11783 GCA_964450375.1 uncultured Bacteroidales bacterium | reverse complement strand
ATAAAAAACCTTTCTTTGCTATAACACCGCATCCACAAGCTCCGCTTTTCAACAAAGAGAGTAATCCGCAGCTTTTGATACAGCAGCTTATAGGGGAGATGACAGGAAGCGGCCTGCATGAAAGTGAAAAGCTGAGGAAGTATTTAAGACAGGCTTCTCTTGTGAATCTGTGGTATTTTGAAAGATACATTTTAGGTTTTAACGGGCCTTATACTAAGCTTAATGATGGCCTGCATCTTGAGATGGCAAACTGGAGGCAGTCTCCTGCCTGTATGGGTAAGGGTGCTAGAGGCGCAGGCTTTGTTCCGAGATCTTATTATAAGTCTACGATATGGACCCACGGTGCTATCCCCTGGGAGATCGTAAGGTTTCCGAATATAAGGATCAGGCTAGAGTCCGGGATCTTTGAGAAGGCAGAAGAGTTCTTAGGTATTATAAAAGATATGTTTGAACAGAATACTATTCTTACCTGGCTGTTTCCTGAGACTGCTATTCCTTCGAATTATGGGTTAACCGGGGACTGGTCCGGGAGAGCGATAACAATCCCGAGTAGAGACAGGTTTTATCCTGACCCGACTGTAAAGATAGGATCTATGACAGGAGCTTCTGAAGGTGGGCATGTTAATCTTTATGCTTGTGATGACCCTGTAGGACTGGATGACCTGGACTCTCAGAGAAGCTCTTCTACTGATATGTATAGAAAGAAGAACAGATTTATAAATAACAAAACAACTCTTCTTGATGAGGCAGAACAGGACAGGGTAGTGCTTGTCGGGACCCGGTATGCCCTCGATGACCTTTATGATGTTGCAATAAATGATGCGTATGAGTTTGTAGGGTATCAGCTGCCGGAGTTTAAGACTAACCCGGAAGGCGAGTGGTCTATCTATAACAGGCTTGGAGAAGAGGACGGAGAGTTTATCTTACCTTCTAAACTGAACAAGAAGATTCTGGATAAGGCTATGAGAGAAGATAGATGGTTTGCTATGACTCAGCTGATTAACTATCCTCAGAAAGCCGGACTTGCAGAGCTTAATGAGTTACCTGCTAAGACTGCAAGATTAGAATATGATGATGAGAAGCAGGACTATGCTATAATCTATGAGACTAATAATTATGAGAATACAGAAGAGGAAAGTGTCTTCTTGTCTGAATGTGATGTTGTTATGAGCTTAGACCCTGCAGGGACAGACAAAGGTATCAGTGCTAAGACCTCGAGGAGTTCTCTTGGGATCTGGGCCAGAGATTATAAAGACCGATTAACAAGGATATATTCCCGGGTGGGTTATTACAAGATCGATACCTTGTTTGACTATATCTTTGAAGGGCATAGACAGTTCCCGGGATATATCAGAGCTACTGTTATTGAGAGTAACGCTATGCAGAAGATCCTTCTTCCTATAATACGGAGAGAAGAGATTGCAAGAAATATGTATATAAATCCTCAAGGTAAACCGGAGAGCCAGAACAAGGTTGTAAGGATAAGGAATACCTTGGGGATTATTCTTAGGAAAGGTAATTTGTATCTTGTGAATGGATGTGACAGGGAGTTCCGGGAGGAGCTTCTGATCTTTCCTATGAATGAATATAAGATGGATGTCCTGGATGAAAGCGAGAAAGGCATAAGTTCTACTTATACTCCTGAGAGTGGAGAGAGCAGGATGCTTAGCAGATTTATTGAGGAAGACTTAATCATACAGGCGAGTGATAATGTCTTTGGATATTAAGGAGGAAGAGAATGGGTGATACTTATGAAGTTGAGATTTTAGATGAAGAGGATCAAAGAGTTCCGGAAGGGCTTATTATCGAGGACCTGGATGAGAGAAAAAAGCTTGTCCAGGATTTATGTACGGGCTATGCGCAGGCCCGGAGTGACAGGGCATCTAAGGAGAGGACCTGGGCTAAGTGGAGACGGCAGTTTGAAGGCAGGCCGTTCTCGGCAAGAAAGGATTATCCTTATCCGAACGCCAGTAACGTTGTACCGCCGTTGTCGCTGATCGTAGGGCAGTCGCTGTTCAGTCATCTGGCAGAGATGTATGATGCTGTTGAGCCGCACTGGTATGTGAAGGCTTTAAGGTCGGATGATAAGGATCTGCTTGAACAGACCAGGACCTTAACGAAGTATTATAATATGCTGAGTGATTCTCCGATGGACCTGAACTTGAGCAAGTTTAAGAGGGACTTCTTGCAGGAGGTTGCTGTAATGGGGACCTGTTATGCTAAGGTTCCGTATACTTCGCAGCCGTGGCAGTTCAAGGATAAGGAAGGGAATACTGTTAAGGCTACTATGCATGATGGTCCGGAGCTTGTTGTTGTTCCTGTCGAGGATATTGTTTATCCGGAGGAATATACAGAAGTCCAGACTATGCCCTGGATATCTCATGATGTGCTTAAGGCTGAGTATGAGATGAAGAACCTTGTAGCTCAGGGTGTTTATGAAGAGGATGCTGTTAATGCTGTGCTGGATTATGTTTCTCAGGAGAGTACTCCTAAGACTGAGACAGAGGATCTTATTAAGCAGAGTTATAGGGACAGGAAAGGCCAGTATGTTCTTACAGAGTTTTATGCTTTTTATGATGCTGATCAGGACGGGGAGTTTGAGGACTTAGTATTTACTATTCATGTCCCGAGTCAGACTCTGTTACGGATTGATTTTAATACTTTCGGATACCGGATGTTAAGTGCAGGGACTTTTGTTCAGAGGAACTATTCTCTTGAAGGTAGAGGGTCCGGGCAGACTACTGAGTTTCAACAGGATGAAATTGAGGCTATTCATAATGTCAGAAATGATAATATGAAGTTCTCTAATATGAGAGTACTTGCTGCAAGAAGAGGTTCTATAAAAGAGAATGAGGCTTTCTACCCGGGTAAGATTTTTATGGTTGATAATCCTAAAGAGGATATTGCTCCGATACAGCTCGGTGAAGTTTATCCGTCCTCTCTGCAGGCAGAGAATATGACTATGAATTATGCCAGGGAAGCTTCCGGGATGTCGAGTATTATGTCTGGTTTCTCTGATCAGAGGCTGGGTTCAAGGGATACTGCAAGAGGCCAGAGTATGAGGCTTACAAGAGGCCAGGGGCTTTTTTCCTCTATTGCGAAAGGCCTGAATGAGTTCTGGGCTGAAGTAGGGATGATGATTTTCTTCCAGCTTGTGGATCATAGGGAAGAGGTTATCGTGAAGGAGCAGCAGATCAAAAGACTTACTGATGAAGAGATTGATAATCTGGAGACTATTCTTAGTCTTAGTATTAAGGATGTTCCGCATAAGATGGCTTTCATTATAAGGACTTCAGATATTGATCAGACTACTGAGATGAAGAGACAGAACCTTCTTGCTCTTGTGCAGCTGTATACTCAGTACGTTACTCAGACAACAGAGTTCAGTATGATGCTGTTTGGACCACAGGGTGAACAGATGAAGCAGGCAGCTCCGGATGCATACGAACATAACTTAAGTGTTTACGTTGGGGCTACAAAGATGATGCAGGAAATCTTTAAGTTCTTTGGTAAAGAGGACCCGGATCAGTATATACCTGATATTAAGAAGCATGAGTTAATGCTGGATACTATTAAAGAGATGAATGAGAATATGGTAGAACAGGCTAAAGCACAGCAGGGGCCTCCTATGGAAGAGCAGCAGATGCAAATGCAACAGCCTGAAATGATGGGACAGGATGAAGGTCCTGGAATGATAGAAGGAGTATAGAATGGGAAAAGTGGATTTGACTTATCAGGAGAATTCTTTGGGATCTGTAGGCCCTGAAGAAAGAACTCTTACGGATGCAGAAAGAGAGCAGATGAGTCTTGTGTCAGAGATGTTGGGAAGTAAAGCTTATGGTATCTTGCATAAGATTATGGTAGAGGAAATGACTTCTGCTGAGATTAAGCTTTGTGATAAAGAGGTTCCTCTGGAGGATGTGAGATATTACCAGGGAATCGTTAGAGCTGTGCAGAATATACAGCATAAAATATTATCTTTAGGTACGGAGGAAGGTTATGGCAATTCCAGATCTTGATGGTTTTGAAACAGATGATGTTGAAATACCGGAAATAATTACGTTAGCTCCAGGTGAAGAGCCGGAGGAAGAACAGGAAGAAGAGGTAGTTGATGATAAAGTTACTCTTACAAAAGAAGAGTATGAAGCTCTTAATTCTAAGACTTCAGATGCTCAGCTTTTAGCAGAGGGCTTTAAAGGACTACAGGAAGCTCTTAAAGGGCCAGCTCAGCAGCCTGTTAATATCGAGCAGCAGGCCGGAGAAACTGATGAAGAGTTTGAGAGTCGGCTTGAGAAAGAATTGTTTGCTGAAGGTAAGACCGGAAAAGCAATTAAGGATGCGATCAACAGGTATGGCGGAGGGCAGCTTAGTGAGTTAACTGCTATCATAAGTAATCAGAATAAGCAGATAATTGAACTACATCCTGAGAAGGGTAAAATCTTTAACAGGTATAAGGGGGAGATTGAAGGCTTTGTGAAGAGTCTGCCTAAGAACCAGCAGTATCATCCCGGGGTTTGGGAGTATGCTCTGGAGCAGGTTAAGACAAAACACCAGGGAGAGCTTGAACAGGAGACTATAAGTGCTGCTGTTGACGAGGCTGTCAGGGCTAAACTTGCAGAGCTTGGGATTGATCCGGACAATGTTCAGGGCAGTACTGCAACTACACCAAAGACTGTAAAGAAAGGCAGCTATGTAGAGTCTGGGAAAGGCAGTCCCGGGGCTGGAGTTAGACGAAAGACTGTCTATGCTAGTGCTGCGGACAAGGCTGAAGCTGAAGCAAGCGGTTTGCCGCTTAATCATTATTTAAGAAAGATCGGAAAATTATAGGAGGTAAAGTGTGGCTAAAGAACAGAATACTAAGGTAATGACTACAGAGTCCGCTAACTTAGGTGGCGGAGATGTCGATGAGGTGGTAAGTAAAAAGAAGACCTTCCATCCTACAGTTGACAGTTCTATGGAGGATATCCTAACATCTATATCAGACGGGGAAAGTATTGCGTGGGACGTTAAGGATTTACCGTTCTTCGCTCCTTCGGAAGTTGAGGAGTTGCCGTATAAGATTGCGGTGGCTTATAAGAAGGCTGCTAAGGAAAGAGATACTATCCCTCCGGAACTTGAGCTTCTGGGAACGCTGAGTACTTCAGCATCTAAGAAACTTAAGAACCGGCCCAGGAAGGGCTGGCATCAGACTTGGAAAAGACCGGACCAGTTTGATGATGCTTTGGAGCTTGGATATGTTGTTATTCGAGATCCAAAGAAGGATAAGAACGGTAATTTCCTGGATGAGAAGCCGGGAGAAGAAACCGGGGATATCCGGAAGATTGGGCCTAAGGGTGATCCGGAGCTGATTGCTGTTGAGATAAGTCAGGCAAGAAAAGATGCACATGACAGGGCAGTCAGCAAGAAGAGTAAGAGTGCTTATTCTTCTAATAAAGATGGATTCCGAAGTGCTGTTGAGGAAGTTAATTCTTCTATAGGCAGTAGAAAGGATAGAGTCGTCATCGTTGATGACGAAGAGTAAGAGGTTATAGGGAGTTGCTCTTCCTGTACCTTAATTTTAATGGAGGTAGCGGATGGATACTTATGCTCCTTTTTCATTACGATATCATAGTCGTGATGGAGGAACAGCAAGTGCGCCTACGGGAAGAGTGCCTGTAAAAGATGGCGGTGATACCATTAAGAAAGGCGATCCGGTGCAGTTAGAAGGTGGCTATGCTGCTGACTATATTGCAGGGGACGGTGTTTTCGGTATTGCTCTGAATGATTTTCCGTCTTATGACAGCACTGCCGGAAAGGATAACACAGAGGCTAATCATCCTCTCGTATATCCTGCTATGGACGAAGCTATCGTTTATGAAGTTCAGGCAAGAAATATTGAAACTGAAGACGATGTGGATGTTCCTATAACTGTTCTGGGTAATACTTATAACCTGGCAGGCAGCGCAGGTGCAATGTATTTGGATGTCTCTTCTGCAGGAAGCGACTTTACTGTTGTTGACATAGAACGAACTGTAAGTGACTGGGATGATGATTACCCAATACTGCTTGTAAAAGTAGCTAACATACAGGACGTTGACCCGTCAATTGCTACGTAATTAGGGAGGAATAGAATATGCCTATGACTACTGGGGGGTTTGCCAACCTACTTACAAAAGATTTTGAAAAAATCTATTTTGACGAGTACAGTCGACAGCCTGAAGAATACAAAAAAATAGCTAAGGTTAAAACACACAATACCCATTATGTCCAGGAAGGAGACATGACAGGTCTTGGTGCTATGCAGGAAATGCATGAGAATCAGGCTATTCCGTTTGATGAATTCGAACAGCAGAATGACAAGAAAGTTTATTTTACAAACTTCGGTCTTGGTGTTCAGTTCTCAAGAGATTTATATGACGATGACCTAACAGGTCACATGAAAAAAGCAATCGCAGAACTTGGTAAGTCAGCGGCTTATACAAGGGATCTGAGATTCTGGGATGTAATAAACAGTGGAGCTTTAGCAGCTGCAGCAGGTGGAAGAAGCGGCCTTGATGGTCTCGCTCTCTTTTCTCTTGTGCATCCGTTATCGGGAACCGCTGCTTCTACATACGCAAATATTGTATCCGGCGCGCTGAGTAAGACTACTCTTGAAAGTGCTTGTGACCTTTTTGAAGGTATGGTTAATGACAGGAATATTCCTATCGTTATGAAACCTAAAAAGCTCATTATCCCTTATCAGCTTAAGTGGAAAGCTAAAGAGTTAATGGAAAGTGCTATGGATCCGGACAGCGCAAACGGTAAAATCAATGCTGTGCATGGCGAAGGTTTGACTTACGAAATCGTTCATTATCTTACAGATGCAGATAGTTGTTATCTTGTATCTGATGATCATGACCTACGGTTTATGTGGAGACGGCCTGCAGCTTTTGCTGGTACTGATGACTTCAATACCAACAGTGCTATCTTTAAAGGCACAATGCGGTTCCAGACTTCTTTCTTCAACTGGAGAGGGATTGTTAAGATCGATGGATCTTAGGAGGAACTTATGTCGGTATTAAGTACGCTTTCTAATTTGACATTGTTTCCGAACGGAGTTGGCCAGGGTGTTACAGCTCTTATAGGTGGAGCTGCTGGGGATCATACTATTACTGGTATTAAGACCACAGATACACTTATTGCTGTTCAGGCTATAGCTTTTACTGCCGGGGTCCCGACAGCTGTTACTGGACTCTTAAGTGAGTTCACAATTTCGGCTGACGATACCATCAATAATACTGGTGGTACAAGTACCGCAAATATGATACTGCTTGTGACTGTAGCTGCTGGTCTTCCTCGTGCGTAGGAAATAATTATTAAAGGGTGTTTTTTCTAGAGGGGAAGTTATGTGCTTCCCCTTTTTTGTTTTAGGAGAGTTTATGGGTGTAGGAGATAAGTATTACACTAAGCAGACAAGAAGCTTACTTATAGAAGGGGTCCCGACAGACACTGAAATCCTGGAGGCAAGTGACGGAGATGTCCCGGGGCTTACAGGAATGAGAAGCTATAGATGTGTCATTTGCGGTTTGTGTTTTAAGGAGAATGATGTTATAATCTTTAGAGGGAGACCTTACGGAAAACCTTGCGGCTGCAGTGATGATATTAAGAGTATTCTTACTGAGGAGAGAAGCTCAAGGCTCCGCGACAGGACTATCAGGGGGTAGGAAATGGAAACTATATTACCTGTAATTGATATGGCAGATAAGACAGGGACACAAACAGTAACAGTTACTGGTCATGAACTTGTTATTCTTAATAGAAGTGCAAATAGTATGACTCTGGAGGTTTCGTCTTTGAGTGGTAAAAGTATTACTATTCCTTTAGGGCATACGTTATCAGAAAAATATTTAAAGTTTACTTCTTTCGTTATTACTGCTACGGACCCTGCAGACGAATGGTCTTATCTGGTCAGGGGGTAGTATGAAACGTGGATATGGTATTGTAACAAACCCTAACGCATATTTTGAACCTGACGGTACTCTGGTGTTTGAGAATGACGGGACGGTCTGGGATGACTTAAGAATCATTCCGAGTCAGTTTGATAGACCGGGACAGACGGATCCTACTATCCAGACCTGGATAGTGGATAAGATCGATTATAAAGTCTGGTGTTTTAACCAGGACCAGGTTGGGTATTTTACTGTGCAGCTTCCGCATACTTATAAAATAGGAACTGATATTTATGTTCATACTCATTGGACTCCTAAAGAGAATGGAGTAGCTGAGAACGGTCATACTGTTGCCTGGGGTTTATGGCTAACCTGGGCTAATATCGAGGGAGTCTTTGGTACTTCTGTTAATATCGATATGACTGATACTTGTGACGGAGTTAATGATAAGCACTTGATGTCACCTGACATGGTTATTGATGGGTCTGATAAAAATATAAGTTCTATGATTGCCGGGGTATTTTATAGAGATACAGGGGATACCTGGACCGGTGTCGGGGCAGACGGTCCGGCTCTTTTAGAATTAGATTTTCATTTCCAGATAGATACTCTAGGGTCTAGAGAAAGAGCAAGTAAATGAAAATAATAACTACTAAGTTTAAGTATGCAGGAAAGCCTTTTAATTATGATGTTATGCATGATGTTTTTGTAAGGTCATGTAAAAAGGAAATGCCTGATGTAGAAGTTGTTACTATTCCTATCGATAATGTTGTACCGAAAAGAGACGGAAAAAGACCAGGGTGTTTAAGTAATACTGTTAAGCTTGAAAAGTATTGTGAGTATGTTCAGGGCTCTGATGATGACCTTATTCTTGCAGATTGCGATATGCTTTGTGTCGGGGATGCTGAGAGGGCTTTCAGGGATTATGATTTTGATATAGCGATTACTGTTAAGGGCTATAACCATAAGAGTAAAAGCAGGATAAACGGTGGTATTATTTTTGTGAGGAATTCTCCCGGGGCTAAGGCTTGGATAAAAGAGTTTACTGAAGTTAATAGAAAAATGTATGAGGATAAAAAGTTTCATGATATCTGGATGAAAAAATATTTTGGTATGAACCAGGCTGCTTTGGGGTACATGATGGAAGAAGGGGATAAGTATAATAAGGCTGAGACTATAGAGCTTCCTACTGTTATATGGAATAACTGTGATCCTGACTGGGGTAATATCCGGGAAGATACTGTCTTTATTCATATCAAGAGTTCCCTTAGAACTGCTGTGTTTTCTTACAAAGGTTATAAGGACCATGAAGAAGCTATGGCTCTTTTTTATAATTATATCGGTAATCCGGAGTTCTCTGTTAAGGATTATACTTATGCTGAAAGGAAACGTAAAGAGAGACGTTTTAGAAACATGAGTACAAATCCGGAAGCAAGAACAAGAGCAAAGCTTAGAGTCAAGTCTGGAGTTATAATAAGGGAGGAAGTGTAGAATGACTAAAGATCCGAATAGGACTACAAGTGATGAAGTAAGGAAAAGATGGGGGGAGATAATTTCTGAGGTTAGGGGTGCTTTGGTTCATAATGGTATTAAGCCTGTTCTTTCAGATGGGGCTGTTCTTGGTTATGTGAGAGAAGGGGACTTTATCAAGTGGGATTTTGATGTAGACTTTTTTGTGGACAGCGCTGAGGTTATGGGAAAGGAGCATAAGCTTTCCAGGTCTTTAAAGAACAGGGGCTTTGATATAATTACTGTGAGGAACGGTAAGATGGACTGGAAGGTAGCTGTTGAGAAAGAGGACCTTCATGTTGATATCAGGAGCTTCGCGAGGATCGGGACTGAGTTTATAAGTAAGGTCCGGAGAAGTAATCAGAAGTTTAGCGTGTATACTATGCCAGCTGAGTTTATGGATAATCTGCAGGAGATAACTTTTTACGGGGCAGAGTATTTTATCCCGGAAGATACTGATGGGTATCTTACTCATCTTTATGGCGATTGGAGAACTCCTATTCGGAGTGTAAGGCATGATGAATATTTGACTAAAGCTTTTAAGAAGGTAGTAAGAAGATGATCTATAAAGAACTGGAAGACTATGCAGACACTATTCCTTCTATGGGAGGTAAGGAACTTAAGAAACATATCTTTAAGTATGTAGAAGGCGTAAAAGAGAAAAGGTCTATTGTGGAACTTGGGACCTGGATGGGAGCTGCTACAGCTCAGATAGCTCTTGCGCTTTTGTATTATGGGAAAGATAATCCTGTTTATACTTATGATAAGTTTCTTGTTTCAGGAAGGCAGCCGCTTAAAGCTGCTAAAGCTGGCTGGGAAATTCACAGACGGGATGATATTTATAAGACAGTTGTTAAGATACTGGAACCTTTCGATTGTGATATCACTGTTGTTAAAGGGATTATTCAGGATGTTAGTTATAATAGGGAAAAGATCGGACTGTATATTGATGATGCTCTGAAGCAGGAAGAAAGATTTTTAAAAGCCCTTAAAACTTTTTCTCCTTATTTTGTTCCTGGAGAAACTGTTTGTATTCTTATGGATTATTATCTGTTTGAAAAGAGAAGGGATAAGAAACACCAGTTTCAGTATGATTTTATGCAGAAGCATAAAGATAATTTTGAACTTATTGAGGATAGAATAGACAGCACTTATCGGCCGGAAGAAGGTAAAGATGAGGGGGCTGTTTTTCTTTATAAAGGGGGCCTTGTACTTTGACTTTAGCTACTATTATTTTTACAGAAAATGAAAGAAACTTTGATGATATGGTTAAGGTCTGGGAAAGATCTGCAGAATATTATATGCCCTCTGCCAGGAGAGTTGTTCTTAAGGTCAGTCCTCCTTTGTATAAGAAGAGAGCTTGTGATAAGTATATGAGGTTTTCTTCTACTTATGCTTATATGCTGCTGGCCAGCTGGGGGCGTAAGCAGAATGATGATCTTATTCTTACTGACTGTGATATAATGTTTACAGGAGATTGTAGTAAGGTTTTTGAAGAGAAGTTTAACTTCGCTTGTACTGTCCGGGATGCTTCGTGTTGGGTAAATGCCGGGGTGGTTTTTGTTAAGAATAATGCTAAGGGCAGAGAATTGCTTAGAGAAAGTATCCAGAGAGCTAAAGATCTGTATAGACGACCGGAGAGGTTTAAGGAAAGCCTTGTTAAGTTTTTAGGAGCTGATCAGGCAGCTATAGCTTTAATGGCTGAAGAGGGAAAGGTTGTTAAGCTCCCTTGTGAGGTTTGGAATTGTGAGCAGCATAGCTGGGATAAGTTCTCTGATAAGACTAAGATAGTACATATGAAATCTAGTTTATGGGATCTTGCACAGGGGGATGAAATGCGAAGTTCCTATGAGGAAGATCATAATATATTTAAGATCTTTAAGATCTGGAAAAACTTTTTGGAGGATAGGGTATGAATTTTTCAGGACAGAAAGCTAAGAACCAGAGGACTGCTAAAAAGAAGTCAACAAAAGAACTTTTATGGCTAGCAGAACAGGAAAGAAAAAAGAATGCGAAAGCCAGGAAGAAGATTGCTGCAGCTGCAAAAAAATCAAAAAAGAAAAAATAAGGAGAGGATAATATGGCAGTAACTTATGCTAATCAGGTAGTACAGATGACAGCAGATGCTGACGCAAAGACCGGGAAGCTTGTTGTGTCTGGCCTGAAAGCTACTGGCGCTGTAGCTGCAATTGTAGATACAGATGATAATCCGGTATGCGCTTTCGGAGCAGAAGGGGATATAGGATTTTCTCCTCCGCTTAAACTTGACGGGATTAAAAGAGGAGCAGGGGCAGGGACCCTGTATGTGTATTTGGCATGAAAATAGTAACTACCCAGTTTGACGGGCCTGTCAGCACAGATTATAAA
>CAYVEW010000088.1:0-13318 GCA_964450375.1 uncultured Bacteroidales bacterium | reverse complement strand
ATGGGAATCATCTACGAATCGAACAAAGATTATAATAATGCATTTATTGCTTACAGAAATGCACTGGAGATTTACGAAACCGACTATAAAAAATATTTTAATATCTCAGTACCGGAGCAATTAAAAGAAGATATTTTACGCACGGCTTATTTAACAGGATTTCAGGATGAAGTAAAGTTTTTCGAAGAAAAATTCAATACTCGTTTTAAGTACAAACCCAATGAAAATGGCGAACTGGTATTCTTTTGGATGAATGGTTACGGGCCATACAAAGCCGAATCGAGCATCAATTTTGTGAAGATTCCAAATTCACGCAAAGGATACGTAACTATGGTTAACAAAGAGCATAACCTGTCTTTTCCCATTTACATAGGCAATAAATCAAGTAAAGAAAAAAAAGCATTCAATGATTTGCGTTTTTTCAGAGTAGCTTTCCCGAAGTATGTTGAACGAAAGCCCATTTATAAGACCGCTAAGCTAAATTCAAATTCCGGTTTATATCAGTTTGAGTTATTGCAAGACATTAACGATATAGCTTTTAAAACGCTTAACGACCGGATGGTTCGGGAAATGGCATCGGCTATATTGCGCCTGGCAACAAAAAAAGCTTTAGAAGCCCTTGCCGATGAACAAGATGAAGGCCTGGGAACTCTATTGAATATTGTAAATACCATTACCGAGAAGGCCGATACCAGAAACTGGCAAACACTGCCCTATTCAATATCCTATGCCCGGGTTCCATTAAAAAAAGGCACCAATAAAGTTGATTTACAACTGCAAGGTGCATATGGCTCAACTCAAGTAAAAACTTTTCGGTACGAAGGAAAAAAAGGAAAAATATACATTGCAGCGCATCATACAATTGCCAGCCAAAATACAAATTATTAATATCGGATAAATAAAAAATCCCGGAGCAAAACTCCGGGATTTTTGATACTCAAATCTTATAATTTTACGCTTCTGCCTTACCATGGCAATTCTTATATTTTTTACCACTTCCGCAAGGACAAGGTTCATTTCTTCCTACCTTTTTATCCACACGAACAGGCTGAGCCTTTTGTTTTTTGTCTCCATCTTCACCCCCCTGATCAGGTCTACTGGTTTGCATCCTGCTATAGTCGGTTCTTCTTCGTTTCTCTGCTTCGCGCACTTTATCGGGATCCTGAATAGGAATATGTCCTTTAACCAGAGTAGAAACTACATTACGATTAACTTTATCAATCACTGCTTTAAATAACTCAAATGACTCAAATTTATAAATCAATAATGGGTCTTTTTGTTCATAGGTTGCAGCCTGTACTGATTGTTTCAGGTCATCCAGTTCGCGCAGGTGTTCTTTCCACAACTCATCAATATGGGCTAATATTGCTGATTTCTGATACGATTTAACCAATTCGCGGCCTTCCGTATCGTAGCATTTCTTTAGGTTAGTGATAACCTGTAATGTTTTCGATCCGTCGGTTACCGGAACTACTATATTTTCGTAGGTATGGCCACTTTTTTCGTACACATCCTTAATTACCGGATATGCTTGCTTAGCAATGGCTTCCTCTTTACGTTTGTATGTTTCAACAGCTAATTTAAAGAGTTTATCAGCTAAATCGGATTCATTTTCCTTCAGAAACTCTTGTTCTCCGAATGGCGATTCCAACGAGAATGTTCGCAATAACTCAAATTTAAATCCTTCGAAATCGGAATTTTCCTGATATTCGCCGATAATACTTTCACATACATCCGACATCATATTGGCAATGTCTACACCCAATCGTTCACCATATAAAGCATGACGGCGTTTTTTGTAAATCACTTCACGTTGCGAGTTCATAACATCATCATATTCCAATAATCGCTTACGAATACCAAAGTTATTTTCTTCAACTTTCTTTTGCGCTCGCTCAATAGATTTTGAAATCATAGAATGCTGAATTACTTCACCTTCCTTTAATCCCAATCGGTCCATTATTCCAGCAATACGATCCGATCCAAACAAACGCATTAAATCGTCTTCCAATGAAACAAAGAATTGCGATGAGCCCGGGTCACCCTGACGTCCTGCACGCCCTCTTAACTGACGATCGACACGGCGTGATTCGTGCCTTTCAGTACCTACAATGGCCAAACCACCGGCTTCTTTAACTTCTTTTGATAGTTTTATATCCGTACCACGACCTGCCATGTTAGTTGCTATCGTAACACTTTTTGATTGGCCAGCTTCGGCAACAATGTCGGCTTCGCGCTGGTGCAGTTTTGCATTTAACACATTATGCTTTATGCCTTTAATTTTTAGCATACGGCTTAAAAGCTCAGAAATTTCAACCGAAGTAGTACCAACAAGAACCGGCCGGCCTGCTTTTGTTAAATCAACTACTTCGTCGATAACCGCATTGTATTTCTCCCGCTTGGTTTTATAAACATAATCTTCGAAATCAGATCTTGCAATAGGTCGGTTTGTAGGTATCACTACCACATCAAGCTTATAAATATCCCAGAATTCTCCTGCTTCGGTTTCGGCAGTACCTGTCATACCAGCTAATTTATGATACATTCTGAAATAATTCTGTAAGGTAATGGTAGCGAAAGTTTGCGTTGCGGCTTCTACTTTTACCCGCTCTTTTGCTTCAATAGCCTGATGCAAACCATCGGAATAACGACGGCCTTCCATAATACGGCCCGTTTGCTCATCAACAATCTTAACCTTGTTTTCAATAACCACATACTCAACATCTTTTTCGAATAATGAATATGCTTTTAATAATTGGTTAATGGTATGCACCCGTTCCGATTTTATGGCATAGTCTTGCAGTAACTTATCTTTTTTGCTTAGTTTTTCCTTTTCGTTTAAGTTCGACTTTTCTAACTCAGCAACTTCAGAGCCAATATCGGGCAAGATAAAGAAAGTTGAATCTTCTGTATTCGAAGTAATTAAATCGATACCTTTATCAGTTAATTCAATGGAATTATGTTGTTCGTCGATAATAAAGTTAAGATCATCAGTTACCTTATGCATGTTTTTGTTATTATCCTGCATATAGAAATTTTCTGTCTTTAGCATTAAAGATTTATTTCCTTCTTCGGATAATAATTTGATTAGAGCTTTATTCCTTGGAAAGCCTTTATATGCCTGCAATAACAAGAAACCTGCCTTTTCGGTGTTGTTATCATTTAATTCTTTCCTGGCTTCTGCAAGTATATGATTGATTAATTTTCGCTGTGCTTCGATAAGAACTTCCACTTTAGGTTTCAGTTCATCAAACAATTGCATATCACCTTTTGGAATTGGGCCCGAGATAATTAAAGGAGTTCTTGCATCATCAATTAAAACCGAGTCAACCTCATCGACAATGGTATAATTATGTCGGCGCTGAACCAAATCTTCCGGGTTAATGGCCATATTATCTCTTAGATAATCGAAACCAAACTCGTTATTAGTTCCATACGTAATATCGCAATTATACGCTTTTCGCCTGGCTTCAGAATTTGGTTCGTGTTTATCGATGCAATCAATAGATAAACCATGAAATTGATAAATTGGCCCCATCCACTCGGAGTCACGCTTTGCCAGATAATCATTTACAGTTACAACATGCACTCCTCTTCCGGTTAACGCATTTAAGAATACCGGAAGCGTAGCAACCAACGTTTTTCCTTCACCTGTTGCCATCTCGGCAATTCTACCCTGATGCAATACAACACCACCAATTAACTGCACATCGTAATGTACCATGTCCCAGGTAACTTCATTGCCACCAGCGATCCATGAGTTATAATACCTTGCTTTATCACCAACAATTTCAACATTTTCGAAAGTTGCAGCCAAATCTTTATCAAACTGATTGGCAGTTACTTCAATGTATTTATTATCTTTAAATCTAAGCGCAGTTTCTTTTACAATGGCAAAAATAACAGGAAGCACATCGTTTAATTTCTCTTCTAATTTTTCGTCTACCGTTTTTTCTATTCTGTCAATTTCATCATAGAATTTTTCTTTTTCACTAATATCTATATGATCATCCTCGGCCTTCTCCTTTAGCGAATTTATTTTATCTGTTTCTTCTTTAATATAATTAGCAATTTCATTTCTTATTTCCTGTGTTCTAGCTCTTAAATCATCGTTCGACAGGTTAATAATTTTTTCATATTCAGCTTTTATATTTTCAACGATAGGAGCAATTTCACGAATATCTCTTTCTGATTTGTTTCCAAAAAACTTCGTTAATACATTGTTTATTAAGCTCATTTTAATAATGTTTAAAGTATATTTTCAAGTAATCTACAAATGTAATATTTTCGTTGCAAATAGGCATATCTTTTAAGCTTTTTTAGTTTTTAATTTATTCTTCATATTCCACTTATCTTATTCATTTCACATTTCAATCGTATAAGAGTTCATAAATATTAAAGAATGATAGTTTTTATTAATATTTCGGTGTTTTTTGTTAGCTGTTTTTTTCCGTTTATCGATAAAAAAATTAGTTTTGTAATCTCTAATTTATTATATGATGAGCCATAGATTTTATTTTCTTATTAATTATTTAGTTGTTATCCTAGTTATAATCTTGATTTCTTGTTCTAACCAGAAGATTTTACAACAAACAAACCCACAGCAATCTTTAACTGTATCGAACTATATTTCAGAACATTATAATCAAAACGATTCGATCGAAGCAATCCCAAATGAAGATAGCACTCTAATTCTGTATCTTTCCAGTAAGACTGAAGAAAGAGTTAACCCAATCGGTAATGTGAACTTTTTTGTTTACGATATATCAAACGATTCGATTATGTATAAAAATAATTTCAGTACTTCGAAGGTAATTTGGTATAGCAAGGATGAACTTCTGTTAACAAAATACTTTGGAATTATTCAACCGGATAAAATGGATAATTCAGAGGATTATATTATTCATATAAAATCAGGTAAAAAGACCATATTAAAAAGAACCAATTTAAAATAAATTTAACCATTACATTATGAAAAAACTCTACATGCTATTATTAACCATTATTATTGGTGGAATAATTGGAATAGGATTTCAGAAATTAAAAAAACTAAACTATTCAGAACAAAAAAGCTATACACCTGCTGAAATCTGGAACAATGAAGTAGAAGATAAGTTGAAAAGTGGTGAATCGAAAACAGATAAACCAGACGAATTTACTAAATACTTTAAATCCATAACTACAATGTTTAGCGAAGAAGATAGTAAATACCCTATAAACTATCGAATTGAAGAACATAATAAAGCATTACTAAAAGCAAAATCCATAAAAACAGCACAAAAATTTACCCCACTATGGAAACAAAGAGGCCCTGCTAATGTAGGTGGCCGAACCAGAGGATTAATTGTTGATCCGGATGATCCAACACATGAAACCTGGTTTGCCGGTGCTGCTACTGGAGGTATATGGAAAACTACGGATGGTGGTCAAACCTGGACTTGCTTAACAGATCATTTTCCAAATTTATCAGCTAATACATTAGCTATGGCAGAATCCGACCGCAATATTATTTATGCCGGAACTGGTGAAAGCTTTCCGGGAGGCACCTACTTAAAAGGAAATGGTGTTTTTAAATCAACTGATAAAGGTACTAATTGGATTCAATTAGCATCTACTGCAAACAATGAAGATTTTGCCTATGTAAACAGACTGGTTATTGATCCATCGGATGCTGATATTGTAGTAGTTGCAACCGAAAAAGGAATAATGAGAACAAGCGATGGTGGTTTAAGCTGGAATAAGGTTTATGAAAGCACACGAGGTGTTGAAGATTTAAAAGCTGATCCCGATAATTTCAATAATTTATATGCCGGAGAAAATAGTACCGGAATATTAAAATCTACAGATGCTGGCGTTACCTGGGCTTTATCTTCAAATGGCATAAGTGGAGGAGAACGTTTTGAACTAGCGGTATCTCCTGTAAACTCAAGTTATGTTTATGCAAGTCAGAATATTAATTCCAATGAATCATATGTGTACAGATCAACCGATGCAGGTGCAAACTGGGTTCGATTTGATGACAAGCTTGGAACAAACCAGAATTTCTTGGGCGGACAGGGAAGTTATGATAATACCATTGCCGCACACCCATACAATGCAGATATTGCATACTTAGGAGGAGTAAATTTATGGAAAGTTGATTTTTCTGATCCTGGCACTTCTTTAGAAAGCAGTCCGATTGTTAAGGAAATTGTTTTAGACAATATTTCTTCGTTTATGCAATTTGTAAATTTTGGTGGAACCTA
The DNA here is from genome assembly GCA_964450375.1 of uncultured Bacteroidales bacterium. Taxonomy (GTDB): domain Bacteria; phylum Bacteroidota; class Bacteroidia; order Bacteroidales; family UBA12077; genus UBA12077. The sequence goes on along the minus strand of CAYVEW010000088.1, from coordinate 7,073 downwards.
TTTAGGAGGTGGAATGGAGTTAGGCAGCGAAAACGATGCAACAAATCTTACAGATGACGATTTTGTTTCGGTTGAAATTAGGTTTGGAACAGGTTTAAGTCAAAAAGCTCATCGGTTTACTGTTGGAGGCCAGGGTGGCGGTGTACCTGTTTCCGGATATATTTACAATGATTATGTTGATGTACCATTCGAGGTATGGGATGTAACCAATAATAAACAATTAATGGTTTCGTTTAGAGATCAGAAAGAAGATGGAGACTTCGACCTGAATATACCTGCCGGAGAAACCAGTGGTAGAGAATATTTCTTTATTAATGGTGTTGATTATGCAGAATCACCTTCTGCTGATATTGCAATAAACGGCGGACATTCATATAAGCAATTATATTTCTTTTGGCCAAATCTCGCCGATGGCGCAACTTGGAATGAAAGCAATATACCCGATTCAAAAATTTCTATTGAAATAGGAAATTTACAGCTCACAAAAGGAACGACTTCAAACGTCTCGGACGCTTATAGACAATTTCTGGGAGGTAATAATTACAATCAGAGTGCTGGTGTTGGAAATACATCTATTCCTGGAATACATCCCGATCACCATAATTTAATTCTTATTCCAATTAACGAACCTACAGATAGCTTTTTGGTGGTGAATGCGAACGATGGTGGATTAGGAATTTCTTATGATAGTGGTAAAACTCTTAATCAGTTGCCAAATAACTATATTACGACTCAATTCTATGGAGTTGCTAAACGAAGTGAGAAAGATGAGTATATTGGAGGTATGCAGGATAATGGAACATGGAGATCTCAGTCCGGTGAAATTGCTTCGGATCAATCCATGTATTTATTTCAAATAGGCGGAGATGGCTTTGAGTGCTTGTGGCATTATTCAGACGATAATAGAATTATAGGATCTATTTATAATAATGCATTTTATAAAACCACCGATCGCGGAAGTAGTTGGGGATATGCAACCACAGGTATTACAAGTGACGATGGTCCTTTTATTACGCGCATCTCGTCACACAAAAACACTCCAAATAACCTATATGCTGTTGGTAAAACCGGGGTTTATAAATCCACAGATTTTGCTGATACATGGGTAATGAAAAATGTTCCAGCAGGATGGCTTCCTTCTTCATATGGTGCTGTAACAAGCCAACACAATGTAGAAGTTTCTTTAGCTAATGAGAATATTGTTTGGGCTGGAGCTGCAATGGCTTCTTCAAGCGGATGGAGAATCTTTGTATCAACCAATCAGGGCGAAACATTTAATGCGGTCAATGATTTTGCTGATGCTAACATGAGTGGGTTTATTAGCGGAATTGCAACCCATCCATTCGAAGATTCTACAGCTTATTTGCTTTTCTCCTTCTCCGGTCAACCTAAAGTATTACGAACAGAAAATCTTGGCCAGACTTGGGAAGACATTACCGGATTTGTTGGTAACTCTGCGAGTGATAATGGATTTCCAAACGTTGTTACTCACAGTTTAGTTGTACTTCCTAACGATCCTAATACCATTTGGGTGGGAACTGATATTGGATTATTCGAATCGAATGATAACGGAGTTAGTTGGCATTATGCAGACAATGGTATTCCTGCCGTTTCAATTTATGATATGTTTGTTCAGGATGGACAGGTTGTAGTTGCAACGCATGGTAGAGGAATATGGACTGCTACCATCGATGAGATGGAATTTAATCCTGAATTAAACCCTGTAACTGTGGAAGAAAATACCTTAAAAACAACTTCTGATATCACACAAACTTACGATTCCATATTGGTTTACGTAAATAACAATAAGATATCGGTTAGCAATAGCCCAGCTTTAGGAGAAAACGAATTTTCGTACGATGCTCCTTCCAGTGGCGAATATGTATTCCATATTATTGCTTACGTCAGTGGTACTGGATACAGATCAAATAACGTGAGAAAAAGTATCACGCACACAGGTATCGCAGACTTTGCAAATAATCATGAGCTTAGCATTTATCCAAATCCATCCTCCGGTATTATAAATATTGGAACCGACATTGATTTAGATAAAAGTAAAATCGAAATTTACTCTTTAAATGGTTCTGTTGTGCACACTGAAGTGTTAAGGGCTTATAACAAACAAGTAAATTTACAACATCTTAAAAATGGTACATACATTGTAAGGTTAACCAAGGATAATGAATTCTACACACAAAAAATACAAATAAGAAAATAAAAGAAAATCCCCGAAAGTGTACTTTCGGGGATTCTTTTTTTATACGATTATTCTTTTTATTCACCGCCACGCATACTCATAATGTCTCTATCGAACATATATAAGTTCTTTTCCCCAAGTAAATTTAATTTGTCAATTATGGTTTGTACCGACGATTCTTCTTCTATCTGTTCTGTAACAAACCACTGTACCCAGCTATTTGTAGCATAATCATTTTCTTTAATGGTTAAAGCCACTATATCGTTAATGGATGCAGTGATATACTGTTCGTGTTCCAGAACCTGATTAAAAAGTTTTTTAATACCATCAAAATTTGCCGGAGGAACATCAAAAGCGGGTATTATTGCATGTCCGCCACGCTCATTCACATAATTAATAATTTTCATCATATGCATGCGCTCTTCTTCCGATTGAGCAAAAAGCCACTGCGCTATTCCGGCATATCCTTCTTTATCGGCCCAAGAAGCCATTGCCAGGTATAAATTTGAAGAATATCCTTCTTTTACTATTTGTTCGTTTAGAATTTTTTCAATTTTCTTTGATAACATAATTTTTGGTTTTAGTTATTGAATAATTTAGATCAAGATTTATACAAAATTACATATAAATTGTTCAACTATTCCAAATCCAAATTAAACTCTTTTTTCAATTTGGCTAAATCCTGATTTTTTGTAAGCATGTGATTAAACTTATCTTCTGTAGTATATAGTTTATTGTTTTCTTCTTCTAAATCAGTAATTATTAGTTTTAAATCGATGTCACCATTACGCAACTCCTTTTTTAGATAAGCAATAAGCTCGTTTCTGATTTCATTAATTTTTTCTTCCTGAAGGTTATTATCGATAACAAAACTAACGATACTATTTTCTTCTAATTTAGGGTCTTTCGATGTAAGTGTATTAAATATTCTGGGGCGGTCTCCCATTTTATTCGAAAAAGCATGCCATTTTTCAATTAGTTCTTTTTCGTTAAAAGCTTCGCGCTGAAGTTCAATAGAGCGATCATATTCAGGCCCCTCTGTTTCCTGAACCTGTTGAGCAGGTTCAGCATCCTGTTTTAATTTGTCTTTTATTGAGAACGTAGAAAAAGAATCCGGTTTTCCAATCTGAATATTTTTTTTAGGTTTTTTTTCAGGCTCTTCTACTTTTTTATCTTTTTCTTTTATTTCAATTTTCTCCGATTTGCTTGTATTCTCCTTATTTTCGTTTACAGGCTCATTTTTTTTTACTTCGTCCTGCTTTTCATTTAAACTAGATTTTTTTTTTTCGTTTGTAATATTACAAAGTTCAATTAAAGCCAACTCAACGTGTAATCGTTTGTTTTTACTTAAACGATACGATACATCACATTTATTGGATATTTCCAGGGCTGAAAACAAGAAATCTTGTGTGCAGATTTTTGTTTGTTCTTTGTAACGTTCTCGTATACTTGCCCCTACTTCAAGCAACTGTAGAGTGATTTCATCGCGCGACACCAGTATATTCCTGAAATGCTCACTTAGCCCATTTATAAAGTGGTGCGCATCAAAGCCTTTATCAATAATCTCACTAAATGTTAAAAGTGTATCTGAAATTTGCCCATTTACGAAAGCATCTGTAAGTTTAAAATAATAATCATAATCCAGTACGTTTAAATTTTCTATCACATTCTGATAGGTAATATTGCTTCCCGAAAAACTGGTTACCTGATCGAAAATAGAAAGCGCATCACGCATTGCACCATCTGCTTTTTGTGCAATAATATTTAATGCATCAATTTCGTATTTTATATTTTCGTTTTTTGCAATGTATTCAAGATAATCAACGGTATCATCCACTTTAATTCGGTTAAAATCAAATATCTGACATCGTGATAAGATGGTTGGAATGATTTTATGCTTTTCGGTTGTAGCCAAAATAAACACGGCATGAGCCGGTGGTTCTTCCAGTGTTTTTAAAAAGGCATTAAAAGCCTGAGATGATAACATATGTACCTCATCAATGATATAGATGCTGTATTTACCAACTTGTGGCGGTATACGAACCTGCTCAATTAAATTTCGGATATCTTCAACCGAATTATTCGATGCAGCATCCAGTTCGTGAATATTATATGATCTGTTTTGATCAAACGACTTACACGATTCACATTCGTTACAGGGCTCTACATTTTCATCCAGGTTAATACAGTTTATTGTTTTTGCGAAAATACGCGCACAGGTTGTTTTCCCAACCCCTCTTGGCCCGCAAAACAAATAAGCTTGCGCCAGATAATTATTCTTTATAGCATTTTTTAATGTGGTTGTAATGGATGCTTGTCCAACCACTGATTTAAAAGTAATTGGCCTGTATTTTCGAGCAGAAACAATAAAATTTTCCATAATATTTTAAACAATATACAATGAACTACAAAGGTAAAATTTTTGTGTAATTTCAATCTATTTCTTATCAAAGCCTTTTATTTTTTTATTCACAATTTAAGGTTTGAAACCAATTTAACTTTACTTGCTTGATTTACTTATGATTTGTTTTGTAAGAAATAAAATTTATACTATTTTTGCGGCTCATTAATTAATAACTAAATTAATATTTTATTATGATTAACAATTACGAAACCGTTTTCATTGCAACTCCCGTTTTGTCTGAAGCTCAGATGAAGGAAGCGGTTGAAAAATTCTTAGGAATTTTAAAAAATGGTGGTGCTGAAATAGTGCATCAGGAAGATTGGGGCTTAAAAAAGCTTGCTTATCCGATCCAGAAGAAATCAACTGGGTTTTATTACCTAATTGAATTCAAGGCAGAAGGTGAATTAATCCAGAAACTTGAAATCGAATACAGACGCGATGAAAGAATCATCCGCTTCTTAACATTCAAAATGGATAAATTTGCAGTTGCTTACAGCGAAAAGAAAAGAAGTAAAAAAGAAACAAAAAAGGAGGAATAAGCTATGGCACAGAATTCATCAGAAATCAGATATTTAACTCCCCCAACAGTAGAAATCAAAAAGAAAAAGTACTGTCGTTTTAAAAAGAATCAGATAAAGTATATCGATTACAAAGACCCTGAATTCTTAAAGAAATTCGTAAACGAGCAAGGTAAAATTTTACCAAGGCGAATTACAGGAACATCTTTAAAATACCAAAGAAAAGTTGCCAGAGCAATAAAAAGAGCACGTCATTTAGCTTTATTGCCATACGTAACTGATATGTTAAAATAAGAATTAGGAGGATAATAAAATGGAAGTAATTCTAAAAGAAGATATACAAAATTTAGGTCATAAGAATGATATAATAACTGTTAAAAGCGGTTATGGCAGAAACTACCTTATTCCTAAAGGCTTAGCTGTTTTGGCAACTTCTTCGGCAATTAAAATGCACGAAGAAAATATGAAACAAAGAGCTCACAAAGAAGAGCAAATTAAAAATGAAGCCCTTGAAAACGCTAAGAAATTAGAAAAGGTTTCTTTATCTATTGGAGCAAAAACAAGTTCAACTGGTAAAATATTTGGATCAGTTAATACCATCCAAATTGCAGAAGCTCTAAAAGAAAAAGGATACGAAATTGAAAGAAAAAATATTTCGATTCCAGAAGACCAAATTAAGGAAGTTGGAAAATATACTGCTACCATTAAACTTCACAAAGAAGTTAGCGTAGATATCGAATTTGAAATTGTTACTGAGTAAGAATACTGAGAAATTCAATAAAAAAAGGAGCTTTATAGTAAGCTCCTTTTTTTATGAATATACTTTCTGAATAACAAAAGTGAAGAATTAATCTTATTATTTTATAGCGATCGTTTCAATTTCAATCAGAGCTCCCAATGGTAACTTAACAACACCATACGCTGCTCTTGCTGGAGGGTTTTCTTTATAATAACTGCCATACACTTCGTTCATTGCCTGAAAATTATCCATATCGCTTAATAAACAGGTAGATTTTACAACATCGTTAAAAGTATAACCTGCTGCTTCTAAAATTGCACCAATATTTTTCATTACCTGCTCTGTTTGAGCTTTAATTCCTTCGGGCATCTTACCTGTTTCAGGAATTATAGGCACCTGGCCCGATATATATAAAGTTCCGTTTATTTCAACAGCCTGACTATATGGGCCAATTGCTTTAGGTGCTTTTTCGGTAAAAATTATTTTTTTCATGATTTATATTTATTATTTGGTTTTGACACACAAAATTAACTTATTTTGCCTGTGCATGAAATTAATTTGCAATGAAAATATTAATTATAGACAATTACGATTCATTTACATATAACCTTGCCCATATTTTGGAGCAATTAGCAAGCCATGTTATGGTTAAGCGAAATAACGAAATAAATCTCAACGAGATTAAAGCTTTTCATAAAATTGTTTTCTCTCCCGGCCCCGGCCTGCCTTCAGAAGTTAAAATAATGCATCAGATTATTGACGAATATAAAAATACAAAGCCTATTCTGGGTGTTTGTCTAGGACATCAGTCGATTGCAGAGTTTTTTGGAGCCACACTGATTAATATGCCGGAAGTAAACCATGGACGTGAATTCGCTACCGAAATTATAAATCAGGATTATTTTTTTAACGATATCCCTCCGATCTTTCCTTCGGCAAGATATCATTCGTGGATTGTTAACAGAGAAAACTTTCCGGAATCACTTGAAATTACTTCGCAAGACGAAATCACTAAAAACATTATGTCTATAAAGCACAAGAACTATGATATACGTGGTGTGCAATTTCATCCTGAATCAATTATGACACAACATGGTATGAAAATGTTGACAAACTGGATCAAGCATTAATTTTAACCAAAAGCTTGTGCTTATACTACAAATTATCCTGCCATCTTTTACGTTTATTATACTTTAAGAAATCACGTAAAGTAGA
>CAYVEW010000087.1:0-13632 GCA_964450375.1 uncultured Bacteroidales bacterium | reverse complement strand
TACTGTATCGCTCATATTCAGTGCAATTGCATTTTCGCAAGCCAAAAGGTCAAATACACCAAAAGGTTTATTTATTGCCGGTTTGGCTGTTTCTATAGTAGTAATGCTAATTGCATTTTCGCAAATTTATGTAGGTTATAAATTAGTTAAGTTCGGAAAAGATCCGGAAAAAATTGAAGCCTTTACAAAAGAATTGCAGAAAGGGATTGATAGTGAGTTCTCAGAAGATGAAATGAAAGAATTGGAAGATGCAATGGAAGAGCTTGAAGGAGAAATTGAAGAACTTACAGAAAAAAACGCTGAAGAAATTGGCAAAGCTGCCGGTAAAGCAGTGAAAGAATTCACAAATGAAGTTAAGAAAGCCTCAGAAGAACTGCAAAAAGATATGGATTCTTTAGAAGAAAAATAAAATTTCTCATTTTGAAAAAAAGGGGCCCGGTTCAAACCGGGCCCTTTTTAGTAATGTGGCATCAGAACCTTCTGCCAATAAATACCATATCGTCAATTTGTTCATAGCCCCTCATCCATTCCAGTATATGCTGTTCCAGTTTTTCGCCTTGTTCTTTCATCGGTAAATCCTGTATAGAAAGTAAAAGGTCTTTTAAATTTTTCTTTCTGAATTTTTTACCTTCTTCCCCTCCAAACTGATCGGCATAACCATCGGAGAAAATATAAAAAGCATCTCCTTTTTGAACTTTTATTTCGTTATTGGTAAACTTCTTAGTTTCGTGTGCACTTGTCATTCCAATTGGGAATCTATCGGCTTTGATTTCTTCAATTTCTCCATTTCGGATCAGGATTAAAGGATTATAGCCCCCTGCGTATTCCAATATATTGGTATCATGATTATAAGATATCAGTGCCAGATCCATACCATCGTTTACAATTCGCTCTCCTTCCACATTCTTCTGGTGTAATGCATTAATAATTTCCAGATCGAGCTGATCCAGAATTTTTGCAGGCTCTAATATGCCGTATTCGCGTACAATTTTGGTAAGCATACTATGACCCAGGATGGATAAAAATGCACCCGGCACACCATGTCCCGTGCAATCAACGGCAGCAATCATTTCCTTGTTATGAATCTTTTCCAGCCAGTAAAAATCACCACTTACAATATCTTTTGGCCTGAAGAAAATAAATGTATCTTCAAAAGGCACATCTGGGGGTAAAACAGCTGTCTGTATACGTTTAGCATATTTAATACTATCCGTAATATCCTTGTTTTTCTTTTCAATTTCCATACTTTTCTGAACAACCTCGGCAGTTCTTTCGGCTACCTTATCCTCCAGAATTTTCTTTTCCTTTATAAGATTCTTTTCACGAACCTTGATATAAGAAACAATAGCTAAAACACCCAATACTACAACAGATAAGATAAACCACCATGTTTTGTAGAAAGGCGGACGTATTGTAAAGCTGTAAGTAACGGGTTCCGAATTCCAGATTCCAGAACTATTGCGTGCTTTTACCTTAAAAGTATATTTCCCGGGTACCAGGGATGGATAGGATGATTCTGCCTGATCTGTAATTGGTTTCCAGTCGATATCCGCTGGTTCCAGCATAACCTGGTACTGAACCGCATCCGGATCGCTTAAACACACACTATTATATTTAAAAATTAAATCATTTTCCAGGTAACTGAATTTTTGATCAGGAATCATTTCCCGTTCTTTTCGATTAACCAAAAGTAATTCAATATGTGTTAGTGATTCGGGCAAAACCCCACGGTCAAGCTTTGGTTGATATTTCATCACTCCTGTCACGGTTCCGAACCAAAGGTTGCCCTCCACATCTTTATAGGTGGCATTTTCTTTAGCTTCTATTCCGGCAAATCCCATTTTTTCGGTATAAATGTGCAAATTTCCTTTTGTATCTATTTTATTCAACCCCCTGCTGGTTCCGGCGTATACATTATTTTCTTCATCAACATTTAGCTGATATACTAAATTTGAGAGCAAGCCATCATCTTCGGTAATGGTTTTTATTATTTGCCTATCCTTTAATACCAGAATTCCCTTTGTCTGTGTTCCCACATAAATTAATCCATCCTTATCTTCAACAATCGATTTAGGTGTGATTAATCCCTCCAGTTCTATTTTTCCAATACTATCACCCTGAATTACATTCAACCCTTTACCATTATTAATACCAACCCAGACCTGATTCTTGGAATCGGCATACACAGCAGATATATCTGCTCCGTTTAATCCACTAATTTGCGAAAGTAACTGACTATTATTATCATCTATATTATAATAAATCAATCCTTCTAATGTTCCAATCCACAACTGGTTTTCTGAATCAATATCCATTGCTGTTACCAGTTGGTTCACTCTAAAAAACCGGGTTATAACCGGATTTGATTCAAAGCGTCCCGTTTTATAATTATACATCGACACACTGGCATCAGCGGTTCCAATCCATATATTGTCATCGCGGTCTTTTTTCAGATAGCGTATCTGATCACCAATGGCATTCGACTCCTGGTTATAATAGGCAAACTTTATACCTCGTATTCCGGCGTTTGGATTATACACCGATATTCCTTTGTTTGTGCCAAACCAAAGCTTTCCTCCCTTATCCTGTGTTATGGACCATACATTCTGGTCTTTTAACCCATCCTTAACAGTATAACTTGTAAAAAGTTCTCCTTTAAAAATTGATAGTCCATGCTCGTTGGTTCCAATCAGAATATTTCCTTCAACATCCTCAATTATTTTCCAAATCTTAAGATCCGAAAGCCCGTTCGAATTATTAAATGTTTTAAGTTCATTACCAGAAAATTTGGTAATTCCGCCTCCCCATGTACCTACCCAGATATTTCCCTGAGAATCTTCACTAATGGTGCTTATCCAGTTATTAGCCAGTCCGTCGCGCGCATCATAAATTTTAAATTCGTTTTTTTCTTTAATTAACTTAAACAGTCCGCCATGAAATGTGCCAAACCAGATATTTCCTTTTTTATCTTCCATCATATCTGTAATCTGGAAATAACGTGTTAGTCCCGGAGGAGCATACCCTTCGAATTCATTCCTGGATTTATTATATTTTTTTATTCCAGCATCAGTTATAAAAAACACGGTATCACCTTTGGCAATAGCACCGGAAAAAACTCTATCACTTAATCTTCTGCCTTTAAACTGTTCGTATTTAATTTTTTCGGGATCTAACATGTAAGGATTTTCTAATTTAATTAATCCATTCCCAAGTGTTGTAATCCAAAGAATCGTATCGCTATCCATTAGAAACGAAGTAATCTCAACATTGAGAATTTCGCTAACAGGATGAACTTTAATCTCACTCCCATTAAAAAAGGAAACTCCTCCTGTTTTATGCCCCAACCATAAATTCCCCAGTTCATCTTTTAGAAGCGTTTTAACTCCTCCTTCGGCTAAACCATCTTCTGCAGTGAAGCTGCGAACATTTACTCCATCAAACTTGGTAATTCCACTTTCGGAAGCTAACCAAACATATCCCTGATCATCTTGAATTATATCATACACCTTAGATGGAAGCCTTTCCTGAACTCCATACTCATCGAAATAAAAAGTTTGAGCAAATGAATTGGGGATACTTAGCAGAACAACTGCATAAAAAAAAGTTATCCGCAAAAAGAAGCGAATAACTTTTTTAGTTCTTAGATTATGTAAAAACCTCATGTGTATTTTTTTTGTTATTTATCTTTTGATATAAAGAAAAAGGTTCCTCCTTCATCCTGTAATCCATCAATTTTACCAAACTGTGGTTTTTGCATTCCGTCTTTCGCTACAGCTACGGTTACTTTCGAAACAACATTTTCGATTGGTAGACATGCATTAGGATTGTTTCTTAGTGTGTTTGCAAAAGTTCTTGTAAACTGAGAGTTGTCAACAGCAAGCTCATATCCTGCTGAAGAAAAAACCTGCGATGATTTAAATTTTGTAGCTTCCCAGTCGCCGCAATCCCGCTCTTTTAAACCGGAGCGCATGGCTTGGTAAAACGTTGGCCCCGATTCACAAGCATCTGTAATTACTAATGTGTGAGTAACAAAATTTGCATAGGATTGTAACGCAGCTTTTAGTGTGCTTATGTTGAAATACGTAAACTCATCGTCGCGGGCAGCATCAACTGGCACCCAATAACCTAGGTCGTTAATAAATTTACCATGGCCGGCGTACCAAACTAATAGCGAATTTACCTGGTTGCTTCTAACCAAATCTCTGAGCTCAATTGCAAAAAACCGCTCCATTTCAGCTTTAGTCAGATTTTTCTTATGTATTATGTTGTGTATTTTATAGTTTGCCAAAGCTGCTTTCATCATACTTACATCTTTAACAGGGCCTTCCAGACTGGCAAACGTTTCGTAATCAGAATTTTCTATGAAAATAACCCAGGTTTTACCCATTGGATTTTCTTGCGAAATCTCAACAGCTTCACGGTTTATTTTAAATTCCATCTCTCCAATATTACCATAAATATCTGTTGCTCTCACAACAAATTTGTTTTTGTTGGCAATATCGATGGTGGCAAAAAACTCAGGATTCTCGGCATCGATCGAATAGCTTGCGGTCATATCATCCACAAGGATGCTTTCAATTTTATTTTCATCCGAAACACGTCCTTCTACATATAGTTTTCTGTTATCAACATCTAAATAAATTTCACCGGATGATGATGCATAAGGAGCAACCAGCGCTATTTCGGGTGGGTTAATCTCAGTGCGGTTTAAGGTATATGTTGATGCAAGTACATTGTTGTAAACATCAGCAATAGCTACAGATATTGTGTTTTTATCGGCTACATTTACTTTTACAGTAAATTCATTGTTTTTTGTTCCTTCCATAAACTCAACATCAACACCATCTACTTTGGCATACTGCACTTTACTCTCATCATCAATTATACCCTTTAGAACTACTTCGGTCGCATCTTCAACCACGTTAAGAACATTGCTTGTGCGTTCGGCTGGCTCAATAAAGGTTAAGTTCGGTTTGTTGCTTTCGCGATTTAATTCATACAACCTATCTTCAACCAATTTAAGTTGTTCAATAGTTTCTGCACTTTCATCCGATTTATTGGCAAATACCTTATAATCGGCAATTGCTTTTTCGTATTCAGTTATCTCTTCGTTCGATTTTGCACGATGGAAATATGCCAAAGCATTATCCGGGTCTAAAGAAATTACTTTACTAAAATCATTTATGGCACTCTGGTGTTGGTTGAACTCCTGATAGTACAATCCGCGAGCAAAAAATGCATCCACATCTTCGGGAGAAAAAATAATCATTTTAGATAAATCATTGATTGCATTTGGATAATCTATTTTCTCTTTATAAATTTTACTTCTGGTCCAAAGCGCTTCTTTACATTTTGAATCGATGTTTAAAGCTTGATTACAAATAGCCAATGACTGATCGTATTTTTTTGCTTTAAAAAGCACATCGCCTAAGGCTACATAAGTTTCTAACACATTGTTTGCTAATTCAATCGACTTTCTGTAATCCGATTCGGCCTGATTGTAATTCTCCAGTTTATCCTGGATATATCCTCTTGAAGAATAATTTTTAGCTGTTTTCTGCAATTCTATTAATGAATTACTTTCTGGTAATGCTTTCTTGTAATCTTCAAGGGCAATATAAGAATCCATCTTGTATTTATAAGCATCGGCATGCTTCTTGTCTAATTCGGTAACTTTTTCAAGCATAGGAATTGCTTCGTCGTACTGTTCCAATTCATAAAAAAGTTTCCCTGCATTATAATAAATTGATTTGTCTTTCTTTTCAAATGCTGTAGCTCTTTTAAGATCATTCGCAGCTTCGAGTTTATTACCCGATTTTTCGTATGCATCAGCTCTTGCAACATAAGCATCAGTATATTCCGGATTTTCCTCAATTAGTTTAGTAAACTGAGCAATGGCATCACCATAATTTCCCGATGCCACGAAATCTTTACCTGTTGTGTATAGCTTCGGACTACACGAGATGATAATGAATAACAACGGTGTAAAGATTAACGAACGAATAATTTTATTTCTTCCCATATGATTAAAGTTTAATAATTTACAATGAATAGTGAAACTTACTGAATCAATTATCTTATCAAATTTACAAAAGCTTTTAAATAAATTAAAATTAATTGGCTAATGAATCATTATTATTGACTAAAAGTACATTATTTTTTGATAAAAGTTAAGATACTGTCGCCCAGCGACTCTATCTTAATACCTTTTTGGTTAAAGTCAGGAGCTTTTACTCCTTTATTAAAAACTTTATTGCCAGTAAATATTCTGGCTTCATCCCACAAATTATTTTGAATAAATGATGTCAATACCTTTTCTCCTCCTTCAATAATTAATGATTGAACATCTAGATTTAATAAAACTTTAAAGAGTTGAGTATAGAAATCAGATGAATAATCTACAAATTCAATGCCAATATTATCTGGTAGCTTTCTTTTTCTCAACGACTTAACTTTTGCATCAGCAATAATCACCGTAGATGCGTTCTGATCAAACAATTTTAAACCATCGGGTAAAATCAGGTTTTCGTCTAACACAATTCGCAGCGGATTCTTCCCGTACCAATGCCGTGTTGTTAAACTCGGATTATCTTGTATTGCGGTATTAGTTCCTACCAAAATGGCTTGTTCTTCAGCTCTCCACTTATGTACCAAAGCCTTAGCATATTCGTTTGTAATCCAGGTTGGCTGTAGGGGCGAGTCTTCTGTTCTTTCAATATCAATAAAACCATCCTTGGTTTGTGCCCATTTTAAAATAATGTAAGGCCTTTGTTTTTCATGAAAAGTAAAAAACCGTTTATTTAATTCACGACACACATCGCCAAGCACTCCTACAATTACATCACACCCTGCATTTTTTAATATTTCGATTCCTTTCCCTGATACATGTGCAGCTGTATCAATCGAACCAATAACAACTCTTGGAATTCCCAAACTGGCTATTAGATTAGCACAAGGCGGTGTTTTGCCATAATGTGAGCACGGTTCCAGGTTTACATAAAGTGTCGATTCTTTTAGTAATTCTTTGTCTTGAACTGAATTAATTGCATTTACTTCTGCATGTGATTCACCGGCTTTTCGATGGTATCCTTCTCCAATTATATTACCATCATGCACAATTACCGAACCCACCATAGGATTGGGTGCAGTATTTCCCAGCCCATTTCGTGCCAGTTCAATGCATCGAAGCATATATTTTTCGTGTTCCGAATAATTGATCATACAATTTTATTACTTTTGAAGTATGAGTTCAAATTACAGTATAAAGAAAATAATTTCACTGATAAAAACCGAATTAATAAACGATTATCCTTTGCCGGAAATCGAAAGTTTTATCGTTCTTATCATGGAACACATCTTTGATTATTCACGCACACAGATTCATTTACATCAGGAAAAGGAAGTTTCAAGTGATCATTACAAAGAAATCATCGATATTATTGACAAACTAAAAGATTCTCAACCAATACAGTATATTTTAGGATCAACTGAATTTTACGGGCTAAAATTCGTTGTAAATAGTAGCGTATTAATACCAAGACAAGAAACAGAAGAACTGGTTGACTGGATTATTAAAAATAACAAAACGCATTCGCCAAACATATTAGATATTGGAACAGGCAGTGGTTGCATTGCGGTTTCATTAGCTAAAAACATTCCTGAATCGACTGTAACAGCAATGGATATATCTGAAAAAGCGATAAAAACAGCTTCAGAAAACAGTCGCATAAATTCTGTTCACATCGATTTTATGAACTTTAATATCTTAGATAAAGAAAAATCATTAAGTAAACAATTTGATATTATTGTGAGTAATCCACCTTACGTAACCAATTCAGAAAAAACGTTAATGCACCAGAATGTGTTAAATTTTGAACCACATTTAGCCTTATTTGTTTCAGATGAAAATCCTTTAAAATTTTATAAAGCCATTACGCATTTTGCAAAAAACCACTTAACCGCAAGTGGAAAATTATATTTTGAGATAAATGAAGCTTATGGAAACGATGTTGCCAATTTACTCATAAGCAATAACTTTTCGGATGTGGTGGTAAAAAAAGATTTAAATAAGAAAGATCGAATGGTGTGCGGAACAAACAAGCTTTTATGAAACAAACCGGCAAATACATCACCAAACAAGAAGCTCTTATGAAAGCACAGAATATTTGTGCCAGACAGGAGAAATGCGAATCTGATATCCGAAAAAAATTAGGAGACTGGAAAGCAAACCCAATGGATTTTGATCAAATTATAGATCAATTAAAAGAAGATCAATTTATTGATGAACAACGTTATGCGATTTCCTTTGCAAAAGAAAAGTTCCGGTTTAATAAATGGGGGAAAATTAAAATTGAGTACAACCTAAAACAAAAGAATATTGCCAGCAACTATATTCAAAAAGCTTTACAGGAAATTAACGAAAATGAGTATAATTCAGTACTTAAAAACGAACTTTCAAAAAAGCTTAAAAGCATTAAAGATAAAGATGAATACACCATAAAATCTAAGCTTGCACGCTTTGCTATTTCCAAAGGATTCGAAAATGGCAAGGTATTTGATATGCTTTCAACAATTCTGGAGAACCATAAAAAATAAAAATCTTATTAAATGAATCGCTTTTATACCATATCATTCTTATTCGTATTTATTTTTATTTCTTCGCTGGATTTGTACAGTAAACGAAAACCTAAATGGATTACCAACAGGCCGGTAGATAGCGAATACTATATAGGTATTGGAAAAGCAAATAAGAAAACAAACACCGATTATCAGCAAACAGCCAAAAACAATGCCCTTGCCGATATGATATCGGAGATTTCGGTTCAAATTTCATCTAACTCCATATTACAACAAATCGAAGATAAAAATGGCTTAAAAGAAAAGTACGAAGCAACTATTCAACTTTCTGTTAAAAATACCATTACCAATTACCAAATAGTGGATTCGTGGGAAAACAAAGATGAATACTGGATATATTACCGATTATCGAAATCGGAATATGCAAAACTGAAAAGAGAAAAGCTCGAAAGAGCTAAAAGTCTCGCGAAGGATTTTTACGAAAAAGCAAAAGAAGCTGAAAAAAAATACGATGTTAACAATGCACTGATCTATTACATCAAATCTTTCGATGCAATAAAAAATCATTTAGGTGAAGATTTATCGGTTTTTACGTTCGAAGGAAAAATCTTTTTAGACAATGCTATTTTTCAATCGATACAGGATATTTTCAGCAAAATCAGGATCGTTCCCGAAAAGGATATCTTTACCATAAAAGCATTATATGCTGATAACGAGCCCGTAGTTGCAAAAATCAAACTAAAAACAGAGCTTGAAACCCAAAATATCTCAAATGTTCCGCTCATCTTTTCATTTCCTGAATTAAATATAGAAAAAACAGAAAAAGTTGTTTCGAAAAATAATGGAAAGGCAGAATGTACCATAGCTAACATGGCACCAAAAGGGCGCACTCAAATTATTAAGGCAGAACTGGATATCGAAAATTATTTTGGGAAAGAATCGGAAGACAATATCCTAAGAAACATATTATTAGCTCGTGGAACCATCCCCTATGGAAATATATATATTGAAGTTAAAGAATTATTTGCTTATCTTGAGTCGGAAGAAAAAATTTGGGGTAACCAGAATACAAGTCAGCCTTTAACATCTTTTTTTAAAGAAGAGCTGTCGGAAAAGTTTTTTTCATTTACAGATGATAAAAATAGTGCAGATGTAATTATAAAAATTAGTTCTGAAATAAATAAAGGCACAAAACTTGATAAACATAACTTACACACTGCTTTTTTAAATTGTAACATATCAATGCAGAAAGTAAAAAATAATTTAGTTATTTTTAATGACGGTTTTACAAGCTTAAAAGGAATGCAATCGGGAAGTTTTGATGCTGCAGCCCTTGATGCAATCCAGAAAGCAAAAAAGAAAATAAGTGCAGATATTATACCAGGTATTAGAAAAATAAAGATTTAACAATTTCGAATTAATTATTAAAAACAAAACGTTGAGATTATGAAAACTAGAATTTACAAACCACTGGGTTTATTATTAGCAGGTGCTGTTATAATGGGCAGTACATTTACAAGCTGTAAATCGAAAAAAGAAGTTACAGATGTAAAAAATGAAACTTTAATCGAGGTTTATTGTTCGGGTCCTGAGTACAGAAGCGACAAGAACAACTTTAGAGCCAATGCAACCGGCGAAAGTACAGATATGGAAATTGCTCGTAAAAAAGCGAGTAGTAACTCAAAAGCTGCTTTAGCTGCGCAAATCCAAACAGTAATTAAAGGAACCACCGATAATTATGTAAACTCTCGCGAATTTAACAATGTAGAAGAAGTTGAAGAAAGATTCGAGTCATTAAACAGAGAAGTTATTAATCAACAATTAAACAATGTAAGAACCATTTGTGAAAAAATCACTCAAACAAAATCGGGTACATACAAATGCTACATGGCAATTGAAATGGGTGTTGATGCTTTAGAAGAAGCAATGAACAACAGATTATCAAGAGACCAGCGTTTAAAAGTTGACTACGACTACGAAAAGTATAAAGAAACTTTCGACAAGGAGATGGAAAAATTAGAACAAAGTGGTGGATACTAATCATTTCGCAATAATATAGAACGGGAGCTCAATTGCTCCCTTTTTTTATGCCCAAAAACTAATTTGGGAATACGTTCAATATTGTTAATTTTGTCCTTATAAATTTCGTGCTATGATAACCACAGAACAATTAAAAGATCTTGAAAAGCGACAGGATGCGCTAAGGAGGTATCTTTGACATTGAAAACAAGTTAATCCGTATAGAAGAGGAAGAAGAAAAAACGCATGAACCTGATTTTTGGGACGATCCTAAAGCAGCAGAAAACCAGTTAAAACATATTTCCGCATTAAAAGAATGGACTAAGGCTTTTAAAGAAATTGAGACTCAGGTTGATGAATTGAAAATTGCTGTTGATTTTTTTAAAGAAGGTGAAATTCAAGAAGATGAAGTTCTGCAACAATATGAAAAAAGTCTGGAGTTGATTGAAAGCCTGGAATTAAAAAATATGCTTCGTAAAGAGGAAGATAGCTTAGGGGCATATTTACAAATAAATCCGGGAGCAGGTGGAACTGAAAGTCACGATTGGGCCGAAATGCTCATGCGAATGTATCTGCGTTGGGGCGAACGTAATAATTATAAAGTAAAAGAAGTTAATTACCAACCAGGTGATGCTGCCGGTATAAATACCGTTACGCTAGAGTTTATAGGCGATTTTGCTTATGGATATTTAAAAGGCGAAAATGGTGTACACAGACTGGTTCGCTTATCACCTTTCGATTCAGCAAATAAGCGCCACACATCTTTTGCATCGGTTTTTGTTTCGCCCGTTGTTGATGAAACCATCGAGATTGATATTAATCCAGCCGATATTTCCTGGGATACCTACCGTTCGAGCGGCGCAGGAGGGCAACATGTAAATAAAGTAGAAACTGCCGTTCGATTACGACATGCTCCCAGTGGAATTGTTATCGAAAACCAGGAAACCCGCTCGCAATTAAAAAACAAAGAAAATGCCTTACGAATGCTAAAATCCCAGCTTTATGAACTGGAACTCAGAAAAAAGCAGGAAGAAAGAGCAAAGATCGAAGGCGAAAAGAAAAAGATTGAATGGGGTTCACAAATCAGAAATTATGTACTACATCCTTATAAATTAATTAAGGATGTGAGAACCGGTTACGAAGTGGGAAACGTACAAGATGTTTTGGATGGCAACCTGGATGGATTTATTAAAGCTTTTTTAATGGAATATGGTGGAGAATAAATTATAATTAACGTTAAATATTAATTACTTTCGAAAATCTTATCTTGGAATCAATAAATTATTAAACTATGAACAAATATATCAGCATCATTGCATTACTTAGTTTTACTTTCGGTTTTTTCTCTTGTTCCGATTATAAAAGAGCAGAAGATACAATTAACGCAGAAGAAATGACCCGCATTGTAAAGGAATTTGCATCAGACGAATTTCAGGGAAGAAAACCATTTACCGCTGGCGAAGAAAAAGCAGTTGACTTTTTAATTAAAGAGTATAAACGCATAGGTTTGGAGCCCGCCAATAATGGCAGTTACATACAAGAAGTCCCAATGGTTGAAGTTACTGATATTCCTGATGAAAGAATGAAAATCAGATTATGGAATGCATCCATCGAATTAAAATACAAGGACGATTTTGTCGCTTTCTCAAAACAATTAGTTGACGAGATTAATATCAGAAATTCAAGCATGATTTTTGCCGGATATGGCATTGTAGCTCCTGAATATAACTGGAATGATTACGAAGGAATTAATGTAAAAGATAAAATTGTTGTAGTGCTTGTCAATGATCCGGGTTTTGGAACAGATAATAAAGATTTTTTTAAAGGCAACGAAATGACCTATTATGGCCGGTGGACTTATAAATACGAAGAAGCAGCCCGCCAGGGAGCCAAAGGCGTATTAATCATTCACGAAACAGAACCAGCCGGTTATCCATGGAGTGTAGTGTTAAATGGCGCTATTCAGCCCAAATTATATTTACAGCCAGATGATAATTACTTATCGATGTGTGCTATGGAAGGTTGGCTAACAAAAAATGCTGCAAGTGAATTATTTTCTTTAGCCGGTTTTAATCTTACCGAATTGATGAAAAAAGCGAAAGAACCGGGATTTAAAGCAATTAATTTAAGGTCGCGTCTGAATTTAAATATAAAAACATCGCACAAAGAAGCCATCTCAAAAAATGTAATTGGAATTCTGCCCGGTTCCAAGAACCCCGACGAAGTAATTATTTATTCTTCGCATTGGGATCACCTGGGAATTGGACCGGTAGTTAACGGAGATTCTATTTATAATGGAGCTGTTGATAATGGAACCACTACAGCCTGGATGCTTGAAATAGCAGAAGCTTTTGCTAATTTAAAAAAGCGTCCGGCTCGCACCATCATGATTTTTTCGCCAACGGCAGAAGAGCAAGGCCTTTTGGGCTCTAAATACTATGCCGAAAATCCATTATTCCCATTAGAAAAAACAGTTGCGAACATCAATAATGATTTACTTTTACCTTACGGCCCTTATAAAGATGTAATGGTTACCGGATACGGGCAATCAGAACTGGAAGATTACATAGAAAAATATGCTGAAGAGTACGACCGATACATATACCCGGATCCAAACCCGCATACCGGAATGTATTATCGTGCCGATCATTTTAGCTTTGCACAAGTAGGAGTGCCTGCTTTATTTGCAAGAGGAAACTGTGATAGCAGAGAGCATGGTAAAGAATGGGCTCTTGCCAAAGAAAAAGACTGGTTACACAATTACTACCATAAACAAACCGACGAATACGATCAGAATACCTGGACATTTGAAGGAATTGTTGAAGATGCCCGTTTAATGTTTAGGATCGGATACGATTTAGCCAATAGTGATTATTTCCCTAAATGGAAAGAAGGATCGGAGTTTAAAGAAATCCGAGAAAGTTATATGAACGAATAGAATTCATTAATATCATATAATAAAAAAACGAGCAGTAATTGCTCGTTTTTTTGTGGAGAATACCGGAGTCGAACCGGTGACCTCTTGACTGCCAGTCA
>CAYVEW010000086.1:0-13758 GCA_964450375.1 uncultured Bacteroidales bacterium | reverse complement strand
AGCCCATTCTTCTTTGTTGGTTTGAGTGTATACGGCAAACACTTCCAATTCATCACGCGAGTATTCCTGATAGAGCTTGTGGGCTGCAGGTACAACTTTTTTGCAATGTCCGCAATCGGGTTCCCAGAACATGATTAGTGTATACTTAGCATGAATATCATGTAAACGTGCATATTCCATATGAAGGGTTTCCATTTTTAAATCCTGTGCCGTATTTCCTAACAGATTAAAACGATGTTTTGCAACCTGATCCTTCATTTTTTCTATTGTTTCTTCATCCAGCCAATCTACTTTTTCGGTTAAGTAATAATTTTCAGCCACGTGAACAAATACCTTATCCATACCCATAATATTGCTTTGTCCAAACGTATTGTAGAAATAACGAATTACATATTGAAACATTTCGTAGCTCTCGATTGCATCCTTAGCTACCACATCAATATATTTATTAATTGTATCGGGATCCTGAACCAATACCTTTGTAAAATAGGTGTTTAGTTTATTATGAAAAATAGGAGTACGAATAAAACGTTTATCGGTAAAATCAATATTATCAAGGTAGTGCGCTCGATTGTAATTATATGAATAAAACCATCGGGCCGAATCCTTGTTTTCAATTTCTTCCGGCACTTCATAGTCTGGAATTTCCGGATTCTTCATTGCTTTTACTAAAACACCTAAAAAATTATCCGAGTTATTTTCAATGGTTTTATCCCAATGTGCTTTTACTTCGTTCGATAATTCTTCCAACTGGGTTTTAATTATTTCTATAGAGTCTGAACCTTCACTTTGAGCCTTTAGTCTTTTTTGTAGTTCAACTACCTGTTTATTCTGATTCATCATAAATTGCTGGAACTCCTTTAAAGCTGTGTTTTCTTTTGAACCACTAATCTCCATTTCATTCATTAACCCGGTTGAAGTTGTTTTTAACGAGAACTCCTGGTCGCTTCCAACGATTATATCAAAATAATTTTTAGATGGCATCACCACCAAATACAAACCTTCATCTAATATGCTATCGGCCTGAAAGGTTCCTTTTCCATTGCTATCCAAGGTAATGGTATCACTTACATAGGTTTTGTCACCATAATAATATCCCAGGTAAATATCCTGATTGGGTAAGTCACTGATCTCAACATCTATTTTGTATGATTGTGAACATGCTAAAAATGATGGCAATATCAATGTAAGTGCAAAAAGTAAAGATCTCATTATAGTTATTTTTTAGTTGTTTAGTCAAGCAAATTTATTAAATTTTGTGTATTCTCTTTATCATTAACATAATTTAACATGCAAAATCAGGTATTGTTTATTTTATAAGATATAAATTCAAAGAATGTTTTATTTATTTTTATTTTTATAAAATCATTATGATTTAACATTATTTCCTTATCAGATAAATTATATGCTATCCATATTAATTCCTTTATATAATTACAACATTGTTTTATTAGTTGAAGATTTAATCAGGCAAATACGAAAAAGCTCTGTTCTTGCAGAAATCCTGATTGTTGATGATGCATCAGAATTGATTTTTAATGAAAATAAGCAACTCGAGAAATATGATGAAGTACGATATTATGCATTTGAAGCAAACAAAGGGCGTTCTGCTGCCAGAAATTTCTTAGCCGATCAGGCAAAATACCAACACTTATTATTTATAGATTGTGATGCAAAAGTGTTAATGGATAATTACTTATCGGAATATTATAAAAATATTGATAAACAAAAAAAAGTTATTTGTGGTGGCTTGGAATATCCGCCTAAAAAAGATTTGGACAATGCGTTTTTATTAAGATGGTATTATGGTATAAAAAGAGAACAACGGGATCTAAGTCAAAGAATAGTTAAACCATACCAATCCTTTTCATCATTTAACTTTTTAATTCCAAAAGATGTTTTTCTTAACATTAAATTTCCAAAAGAAATTACAAGCTACGGACACGAAGATACTTTCTTTGGTTTTGAGTTAAAAAAGCATGGAATCGAAATTCAGCATATCAACAATCCACTTATGCACATGGGGCTGGAAAAAGCAGATGTTTTTATCCAAAAGACAGAATTATCAGTTCAAAATCTTGATAAACTGGTTGAACTGATTAACGATAAGGAGTTACTTAAAAACAATTTAAAAATATTCCGATACATCTCGCTGGTAAAGCGATTGCGGTTAAAGATTATTTTCAGGATTTTGTTTAATTTGTTTAAACCATTGATTATTAAAAATTTATTATCCAGTAAACCAAGCTTGATCCTTTTTGACTTTTATAAGCTCACTTATTACTTTCATTATTCCAGATAAGCAGCATTAGGAATATTCTTCCGTCTTTTTAATGAATATACTGTAATGAAATACTCTCTTCGTCGTCATTAAATTGACTATTAGTTCATTATTTGTATCGGAGGTTTCACTATGAAAACAAATTTTAACATTCATCGAACACTAAGCGCTATACTCATATTTGTTTTAATAACTAGTAGTGCTGCTTATTCACAAACCATTCTTTCATCTGCAAACGCTTACAAACCTACGGAGCTTGTCAGTACACAAGCTAATAAAAACACAATTAGCTTAAACGCTGTGCGAATGCGCAAGAACTGGATGAAAAATAGAATTGATCCTAATTTCAAGGAATCTTATAAGCAATTTAAGATAAAAATGATGTTGCTGGAAGATGTCGTTGAACATGAACGTATGCTTGAAAGCTGGATGTTTGATCAAAAGTATTGGGAAATTACTTATTTATCTGACAAAAAAATAGTTGATGAACCAAAAGAGTTAGAAGACTGGATGTTTGATCAAAGCTTTTGGAAAATTGTCGATGAGCCTGATAGAAAAGATCTGGAAGCCTGGATGATGGATCCTAACTTTTGGGTTTTGGTTAATTAATGTACTTTCCTGTCCTTCATTTCATATTTCCCAATTAATGAAGGGTGGATTTGGCCCGGTGAAAACCGGGCCTTTTTTTTAATTCAATGGATAAGATTTATAATACTTACTATTTGTTTTTTATTGATTTGGGTTTGTTTAATGAACATTTTGGATTTATCTTTGTGCCCTTAAATTGTGATTAGTACTAATTTTTAGCGAATATTTTTATGAGCATTGAACTGAGATTGATAGAAACTGTTATTGAAGCTGTTCAAAAAATATATGGTCAGGAACCTGAAAAAAAAACAATTCAACTACAAAAAACCAGAAAAGATTTCAAAGGTGATTTTACCCTGGTTGTTTTTCCGTTTCTTCGAATATCGAAAAAACCACCAGAACAAACTGCTACCGAAATTGGTGAATACTTACAAGAGAATGTCAGGGAAATATGTGCTTTTAACGTAATAAAAGGTTTTTTAAACCTTTCGTTAGATAAAAACTACTGGTTAAGTTTTTTAAATTCAGTTGGTGCCGATAAACACTATGGTTTTAAGCGGGAGACTGAAAATTCAAGAACCATAATGATAGAGTACTCATCGCCCAATACAAATAAACCTTTGCATTTAGGGCACATCCGAAATAATCTATTGGGATACTCGGTTGCTCAAATATTGCAGTCGCAAGGAAATAAAGTCGTAAAGGTTAATTTGGTTAACGATCGCGGAATACACATATGTAAATCCATGTTGGCATGGCAAAAGTGGGGCGATGGTTTAACACCTGAAAAAGCAGGTAAAAAAGGTGATCATTTAGTGGGTGATTTTTATGTAAAGTTCGATCAGGAATACAAAAAAGAAATAAATCAGTTAATAGAACAGGGGCAAACAGAAGATGACGCAAAAAAGAATGCTCCTTTAATGTTAGAAGCCCAGGAAATGTTGCGTAAATGGGAAGCAAGAGATACTGATGTGGTTGCTTTATGGAAAGAAATGAACACCTGGGTGTTGGAAGGTTTTGATATCACCTATAAAAATCTTGGTGTTGATTTTGATAAAATTTATTTTGAGTCGGATACTTATACTTTAGGTAAATCGCTTGTTACAAAAGGTTTGGAAAAAGGAATCTTTTTTAAAAAGGATGATGGTTCTGTTTGGTGCGATTTATCAGACGAAGGCCTTGATCAGAAGCTTTTGCTGCGAGCCGATGGAACTTCGGTTTATATGACGCAAGACCTTGGAACGGCGCAACAACGGTTTAGTGATTTTAATGCCAATGAGTTAATTTACGTTGTGGGCAATGAGCAAAACTATCATTTTCAGGTATTAAAAATTATTTTAGCAAAATTAGGATACAACTGGGCTGAGTTTTTATATCATTTATCATACGGAATGGTTGAATTACCCGAAGGTAAAATGAAATCACGCGAAGGTACCGTGGTTGATGCCGATGATTTAATTGATGGAATGGTAGATACTGCAGATGAAATGTCGCGCGAGCTGGGCAAGCTGGATGGTTATGCAGATGATGAAAGAAAACGAATTGTTGAAACCATTGGTTTAGGAGCGTTAAAGTATTTTATTCTAAAAGTGGATCCTAAAAAAACAATGACTTTTGATCCGAAAGAATCGATCGATTTTAACGGAAATACAGGGCCTTTTATACAGTATACTTTTGCAAGAATTCAATCCTTAATCCGCAAAGCAAAAGATCATAATATTGAAATTCCAGAGCAAATAAACGAAAAAACGAGTATCAGCAATAAGGAACTGCAGCTAATAAAGTTTATTTATACCTATCCGGAAATACTTGCCGATGCCGCTGAAAATCATAGTCCGGCTGTGGTAGCAAATTATGTGTTTGATTTAGTAAAAGAATACAACCAGTTTTATCACGATCATCCAATTGTGAGTGAAACCGAAAATGATAAACGCTTATTTAGATTGTTTTTATCTGAACAGGTAAGTAAAATCATTCAATCGGGAATGGGATTATTGGGAATAAATGTTCCTGAGAGAATGTAGAAATCCTTTTATACGAATACAATTTTTATATACATTTGTGGTTGATTAAAAAAAGAAGTTATTAAGATATGTTTGAAAATTTATCAGATCGTCTGGAGAAATCCTTTAAACTGTTAAAAGGACAGGGAAAAATATCGGAAATAAATATTGCAGAAACCTTGAAAGATGTTCGTCGTGCATTGTTAGATGCCGATGTTAACTTTAAAATTGCCAAGTCGTTTACCGATACTGTTAAAGAAAAAGCCTTGGGGCAGGATGTGCTAAATGCACTCAAACCCAGTCAGATGATGGTTAAAATTGTTCACGATGAGCTCGCAGAGCTAATGGGTGGACAAATGACCGATATTAATCTAAAAGGAAATCCAACAGTTATATTAATTGCTGGTTTACAAGGTTCTGGTAAAACAACTTTTACAGGTAAATTAGCAAATTATCTAAAATCTAAGAAACAAAAACTTCCATTATTAGTTGCCGGTGACGTATATCGCCCTGCGGCGATCGAACAGTTAAAGGTTCTGGGAGAGCAAATTAATTGTCCGGTATACACCGAAGAAGGCAGTAAAGATCCGGTTTCAATTGCTAAAAATGCAATAAAGCAGGCTAAAAAAGACGGTCAAAACCTGGTAATTGTCGATACGGCAGGCCGTTTAGCAATTGACGAAGAAATGATGAAAGAGATCGAAGCTGTTAAAAAAGCGATTGATCCGCACGAAATCCTATTTGTTGTTGATTCCATGACAGGTCAGGATGCTGTTAATACAGCAAAAGAATTCAACGACCGTTTAAATTTCGATGGGGTTATTTTAACCAAATTGGATGGTGATACTCGTGGTGGTGCCGCTTTATCTATTCGTTCGGTTGTTGATAAACCAATTAAATTTATTGGTTCGGGTGAAAAGATGGAAGCTATTGATGTTTTCCACCCTGAACGTATGGCCGATCGTATCTTAGGTATGGGTGATATTGTTTCGCTTGTTGAAAAAGCTCAGGAACAATACGATCAGGATGAAGCACGCAAGTTAAGCAAGAAAATTGCCAAGAATCAGTTCGATTTCGATGATTTCTTATCGCAAATATCCCAAATTAAAAAAATGGGTAACTTAAAAGATCTGGCTGGAATGATTCCTGGAATGGGTAAGTTAATGAAAAAAATTGACATTGATGACGATGCTTTCAAAGGAATTGAAGCGATCATAAAATCAATGACACCTGAAGAACGACAAGATCCGAAAGTTATAAACGGAAGCAGAAGAAAACGAATTGCATTAGGCAGTGGAACTGATATACAGGAAGTAAACCGTTTAATAAAGCAGTTCGACGAGACCAAAAAGATGATGAAGATGATGAAAAACGGTAAAGGAATGGCCGGATTGATGGGACGTATGTCGGGAATGAAATAAATATTATCTAAGTACATTGATATATTCTAATTATGAAGGTTTGCTTTTTTGGCAAACTTTCTTTGGTTATAAACAGCTCGTTAATTAATAAAAACCGCGATGAAAAGCTTTCTTACCATTTTGTTGTTAGTTATATCTAACTCTTTTATGGTGGTGGCCTGGTATGGCCATTTAAAATTTGCCGAACTTAAATGGTTTAGCAAATTAGGAATTGTTTCTATCATACTCCTTAGTTGGGCAATAGCTTTTTTCGAGTATTGCTTTCAGGTTCCGGCTAATCGTATTGGGTTTAAAGCTAACGGTGGCCCATTTTCGCTGGTGGAATTAAAAGTGTTACAAGAGGTTATTACGCTGGTTGTTTTTGTTGTTTTTACACTAATTCTGTTTAAAAATGAAACTTTTCGTTGGAATCACCTTGTAGGTTTTATATTTTTGGTACTTGCAGTTTTTTTTATTTATAAAAAATAAGCATAGAACAAAAAACGAATTATTCTGTTAAAAATAAAAAAATACAAAAATGAAACTAATCGACGGAAAAAAAGTTGCAAACGAAATAAAAGAAGAAATTGCACAAGAAGTGCAGCAAATTAAAGCCAATGGGGGTAAAGTTCCGCATCTGGCTGCTGTAATTGTTGGCCACGATGGTGCCAGTGAAACCTATGTAGGACACAAAGAAAAAGCCTGTGAGCAAGTTGGATTTAACTCAACCGTATTGCGTTTCGAAGAAACTATTACAGAAGAAGAAATGCTTCAGCAGGTTGACAAACTAAATAACGATCCGGAAATTGACGGTTTTATATTGCAGTTACCATTACCAAAACATATCTCAGAACAAAAGGTTATTGAAGCTATTGACCCTAAAAAAGATGTTGATGGTTTTCACCCAATTAACTTAGGACGCATGGTAATTGGTTTACCTGCTTATGTTTCTGCAACGCCAGCAGGTATTATGGAGCTGATAAAAAGATACAACATTGAAACATCAGGGAAAGATGTGGTAGTTATCGGCAGAAGTAATATTGTTGGAAAACCGATGAGTATTCTGCTGGGACAAAAAACAAATCCGGGCAATGCAACTGTAACAATGGCTCACAGCAGAACAAAAAATCTAAAAGAGCTTGTGTCAAGAGCAGACATTATTATTGCCGCACTGGGGCAGGCTGAATTCTTAACCGCCGACATGGTAAAAGAAGGAGCCACCGTAATTGATGTAGGTATTACCAGAGTTAAATCAGATAAAACTAAATCGGGTTGGAAATTATTGGGTGACGTAAAATTCGATGAAGTAGCCGAAAAAGCCGAATGGATTACTCCGGTTCCGGGCGGTGTAGGGCCCATGACCATTGTGTCCTTACTTCAAAATACACTAAAAGCTGCGAAAGGCGAAATTTATTCAAGATAATTACTTTTTTATTTATTACAGGGGACTCAGCGAAGTCCCTTTTTTTGGCAAAAATTTAGTGGTGTGTGAATAAATTCGTGCATATTTTTAATAACTTTTGCATCATTTATATTTCGTTGTAACTTTAATAATGTAACTTCATCTTATATTTATCTAATTGATTATGAAACGCTGTCATTTTTGTTTTTCATGTTTATTATTTTTTGTAGTAGCAATCTTTTTTTATTCCTGTAAAAAAGATGATCAATCACGTATACAAGCTACATGGTCGAGTAAAGATCCATTAATTGTACCCTACAACCTTCGCTTAAATCAATATAAATTAGAAAATCTGGTACCGAATCACTCCTTTGAGAGTGGTAAAATTTTCTACAAAGAAAACAACATTAATTCTTTCGATATTGATGGTTGGAAACAAACAGGCGATCATATTGAATGGGTAAATACAGAAAATAAAATTTTTACGAAAACAGAAGTGTACAATGGAATTCGGTCCATTAAGATTACAAGGGAAAAAGCCGACGAAACCGAAAACCCGGGAGAAGGTATAATTAGCGATTATATAAAAGTAATTCCGGGAAATTACGAATTGTCATTATTTTTAAAATTAGAGAATATCGTTCCCAATCGTTCGCGTATAGGAACAAAAATGTACGATGCAGTGAATATAAAATTACTGTATTTCGATAAAAATAAGATTGAAATTTCGGGAAACGAACACAATCCTTTTAGCGGTAAAAAAATAGATAATGCTTTTAAATCATTAAACCTGGCACATTTTAGAACAATTGACGAATTTGGATGGGGGCAGGTTTATGGAACATCAGCATACTTTCCATTTTTCGATGGAGATATTCCTGATCAGGCTCGTTACGTAAAAATATTTATTGGCTTAAAAGGAACCGGAACCATGTGGATTGATCAGGTTGATTTTAAATACACCAATAAAAATCTAACCCAACTGGAGCGTGTAAAAACGTATTTTGATTCATCGTATAACCAACTGGATTTGATTTATCCAACACCAAAAAGAGTAATAAAAAAAGATATAGTTCAAATTTATCAGCAGGAAGCCAGGCAATTGCCTGTTATTATTATTCCTACTAAAACAAATAAAAAAATAAATGATTTAGCAAATAAAATCAGGAATAAGCTTTATAATGCCATCGCTCTGGTAGAACCTGATTTGAATATACAAGATATTCGGATTGCTTCCAACTATGAAAATGTAAAAGCTCACAGTCTGGTTATTTCGTTGGGTAATACCGAAATATACGCTCAAAACAAAAACGCGCAGGCAGATTCCCTGTTAAGCTTATACGCACAGTCTTATATCATAGAAAGTAAGGCTAACAAATCCAATCTGGTATTTATAAATGGTAACGGGTTTGATGGATTATCCAATGCGCTGAATACTTTTTTACAAATGCTCGACGAAAAGGAATTAAAATATTATGCTGCAACTATTTTCGATTATCCTGATGTGTTGGAAAGAAATACACTCATTCATTCGTTTTCGGGTTCTACAGATCAGCTGAAGGCGAAAATGGAGCTTTTTGAGTTTTATAAGTTTTCTCATCCCTATTTTGAAATCTATCAGGAGAATAATTTATTTTACTCTAAGGCCGATATCGGGAAGGTTTTAAGAAATAGTGATGCTGGAATTTATTTAAGCGCCAATAATGCCAATGCTAAAATATTAGCAAAATATCCTAAAGTTAATCAGCTTATTATCGAAGAAACAGATTCGTGTTCGGGTGTTAAGTACAATTCACTTTTTAATAATCAAGGAAAAGAATATCAAGTACTTCCGAAATTTTCGAATCTCGAAAAAATACACGCACATGAAATTGAATCTGCCATTTATTTCAACTCCTTATGCAACGATTTAAAGCTAATATGGACCGGGCCCGCCACATATTCTGAAAGTATTGATGATATTAACTTTAAACAAATAGTGGAATTCTATGGGCAGAATCCAAGCCTGTTGGATAATTATTTATTGGCTGATAATTTAAAGACATCTGAAATTAAAGAGTACTATACAGGTAAATTACGGCTTAAATCCATTTTTGAACCGTACAACTTACAAGTTTCCGAAAAAACAATGAGTCAACAGGATAAGATAATACTTAATACTCCGGAGCTTACGGAAATAAATACCATTCGTATTTTAACGGCGGCTAATTATTATTGGAATAGTGCTAATTACGATGCAGATAAATCCTTATGGATTGTTTTAAATAAACTATACAGTAAACAGAATGCCATAAACCTTTTGCAATTTAATGATGCCTATACCGGACTCATTGAGATTTGTCAGAAAATAAAGCTGAACGGTTCGCAGCATAAAACTTTGCGAATAGCTAAGAATTACCATAGTGAATTAAATAAGTACTGGGATTTATTGCTTAAGAATGATTTAAATAAATCAATGTTAAATGAATTGTTTGATTTAAAGGAAATTGCAGATTTTGAATATCAAAAAATACTAACAGAAAATAACCAGTAAAAAAGTGGTTTTTAATACCATTATACAAGGTAAAATTAGTAGATTTGCAGCCACGATTTTTTAGTGTATGAAAGAAGAGTTTGAAGAAATATTTCACGATGAAGAAAGTAACGAACTGGTAAGTCGTTACGAAGAGATGCTTAAAAGCAATCGCAAATACTTTTTTGATGTTTTTGAGTTTGAAAGTATTATTGATTATTACATCGATACAAATAAAGCGAACAATGCATTAAGCGTAGTTAAATTTGCTGCACAGCAACATCCAAATTCGCTTAATTTGCAGTT
This sequence comes from uncultured Bacteroidales bacterium, assembly GCA_964450375.1. Lineage (GTDB taxonomy): Bacteria > Bacteroidota > Bacteroidia > Bacteroidales > UBA12077 > UBA12077. The sequence continues at coordinate 3,266 of CAYVEW010000086.1, read as the reverse complement.
AAAAGAAGCACAGGTTCTAATTGATAAAGGATTGGCAGCTCAGGCTTTAAAGGTAATTACCCAGGTAGAAATAATTGAATCAACCAATAGCGATGTTTTTTTAATTAAAGGAAGTGCTTTAAATGTTTTAGGTAAATATTCCGATGCCGAAAAAGCATTCGATCAGGCTATTGAATATACGTACGAAGATAAAGTGGATGTAATACACACCATCGCTCAGTCGTTCGATCAAATTGGCCGTTATAAAACAGCATTGAAATATTTATTAGAAGCATACAAGCTAGATGATTCTAATATTATGATTCTTTATGATATTGGATATTGCTACGAAAAACTTGGACAGATAAATCGTAGTATTGAGTTTTATAATCAGTATTTAGATCGGGAGCCTTTTTCCGAGAATGCATGGTACAATCTGGGGATTATATACAATAAAAACGAGATGTACGATAAAGCTGTTGAAGCTTACGAATTTGCGCTGGCAATTAATCCGGATTTTTCGGTGGCATATTTTAATATGGCGAACTCCTTATCCAATAAAGAAGAATATCATAAGGCCATAATTAATTATAAGGAATACTTAAAATTTGATGATTCCAGTGTTGAAGTAATCACTTTTATAGGCGATTGTTACGAAAATTTGGGCGAATATGATCTGGCCCTAAAATATTACGACGAAGCCATTGCGAAAGATCAGTATTATTCCGATTCTTTATACGGCAAGGCAAATGTGATGGTAAATCTTGATAAACCTGAAAATGCCTTAAAGTATGTGGAAGATGCAATTGTTATTGATGAAATCAACCCGGATTATTATTACCTGTTAGGTAACATTCTAACACAACTCGATCGGGAAACAGAAGCTTTGGTAGCTTATAAAAAAGCCTATGGTTTGGATCCTGATGAGTTGGATTATATTTTATCCTTAACAGAATCTTATGTAAATCAGAGCCGTGTAAACGACGCCATCGAATTATTAACTGATGCATTAAAGGATTTGTCGGACAATGCTATTTTATATTATCAGTTGTCGGCCTGTTATTTTTTGGTGGGCGAAACAAAAAAAGCATTAAAAACTTTTGAAAGTGGCTTAAAAATTAATCCGCGGAAATATATGGAAATTGTGCTTTTTTATCCCAAAGCATTAGAGAATAAAGCTATAAATAAGCTATTAGATGAATACTATTTCAATAAGTAAAAAATAAAATCATAATACAATTTAGAACGAAAAAATCTTCAAATAAGTTTTTTCGTTCTTTTTATTTTAGGATACATGAATACAATTAAACAACACATAGCTCTTTTTTTTAAAGGCTTTGCAATGGGAGCTGCCAATGTAATACCAGGTGTGTCTGGAGGCACAATCGCTTTAATTACAGGTATATTCGAACGTATAATCGATGCCATCAAATCGTTCAATGGAACTGCCATAAAATTACTTTTTAAAGGTAAAATTAAGGATCTAATAAAGTATATTGATTTGTATTTTCTGATCGCTGTATTTTCTGGTGCTGTTGCCAGTGTGGTTACTTTAGCCAGATTACTCGAATATCTATTTATTAACTATCCGGTATTCGTATGGGCTTTTTTCTTTGGATTAATATTGGCTTCGGTTTATTATGTGGGAAAAACCATTAAAAGATCGAGTTTGAGCGTTATACTTACTTTTTTAATCGGAACAGCTTTTGCCATGATCATTACTTTTATGAATCCGGCTACCGAAAACGATTCCTTCTTTTACCTGATTATTTGCGGTGTAGTTGCAATTTGCAGTATGATTTTACCTGGCCTTTCAGGGTCTTTTATTTTGATATTAATGGGGAATTACGAACTGGTAATGATTCATGCTGTTAATAACTTTGAGTTAAACATTCTTTTTCCGGTAATAATAGGAGCATTTTTTGGGTTAATTGCTTTTTCACATATCTTATCGTGGATTTATAAAAAATATAAAGATCAAACCATTTCTACTTTATCAGGATTTATATTAGGCTCATTGGGCATACTTTGGCCATGGAAGAACGAGATTTATAAATTAGATCAAACAGGAAATTATGTTCTGAAAAATGGTGAAAAAATTATTCAGGGGTATACACGTTATTTTCCTGATTCCTTTTCATCGGAAGTAATTTTTGCTGCATTGTTAATGATAGCAGGAATTATTACCATATCTTTGATTGAGAAATTTGCAAGCACAAAAGAATAATGCACTTTTATGGTTTAATAGGAAAAACACTTGAGCATTCCTTCTCGCCAAAGTATTTCAAACAGAAGTTCGAGAGAGAAGGTATTCAAAATACATTTTATCAATTATACCCACTTAAAACCATTGATGAATTCAATAGTTTAATTGGTGACTATACCGAGCTTTCGGGACTAAATGTTACCATTCCTTATAAACAAAGTGTTATACCTTTTTTAGATGAACTGGATTTTGCAGCAAAGGAAATTGGTGCTGTTAACACCATCAAATTTGAAAGAATCAACCAAAAATTAAAACTAACAGGATATAATACCGATTACCTGGGATTTATGGAAAGCATAAAGCCCAATTTAAAACCATATCATAATAAAGCATTGGTGTTAGGAACAGGTGGTAGTTCTGCTGCAATTATTTTTGCGCTTAAGCAACTCGCTATTGATTACAAACTGGTTTCGCGAAACCCAAACAATGATAATACCATTGGCTATACTGATTTAAACGAACAAGTTATTAAATCGCATAAATTAATTATTAATACTACGCCGCTTGGCATGTATCCGGCAGTTTCGGAGTATCCGAAAATACCATATCACCATTTAACATCAGAACACTTTCTTTACGATCTGATTTATAATCCGGAAATAACTCAGTTTTTGGCATTTGGAAAGGCAAAAAATGCACAAATTCAAAATGGCCTAAAAATGCTTCAATTACAAGCCGATTTTTCCTGGAAAATATGGAATCGCAAATAATTTTTTCGTAACTTCTTTTATTTTTAAGAAATTTTTCTGCTTAATAAATAAAACTTGCTGTGAAACACATTTTCATATGAATAAAATCATATGATTAATTCACTAAAAAGAGCTTTTTTGTATAACTTTGTATACAAATAAAAATTCAATCTAAATAATTGATAAACAATGAATTTACTAGATCAAATAAAAGAGAATGCAAAAAAACAAAACAAAAAGATTGTTTTGCCGGAATCAACAGAAGAAAGAACTTTACAAGCAGCTGATATTTTAATTGAAGAAAATATTGCTCAAATCATTTTAACAGGAAA
>CAYVEW010000085.1:12879-13994 GCA_964450375.1 uncultured Bacteroidales bacterium | reverse complement strand
GCACAATCAATTATAATACGATTTTAGTTTTTGCTGGAAAACTTCCTTATTAACCGCATTGATTTGATTTACGATCAGGTTGATTTGATTGATACGTTCCATCCGGGTTTCGATGCTTATAAACCGCTCATCGGCAAAAACAAGTTTGTCAATCTGGTAACCTGTTTCATTCAGACTCATTGCCACGGCAGCATTAAAATTATCAAAAATGATTACAGATGGTAATTGTTCGTCGGCATATTTGGTAAAGGCTTTCAGTACCATCGATTTTATGTACTTGATTTGCGTTTCGCCAAGGTAATTTGCTCCCACCAGAATTTTCACCAAATCTATTTGGGCTTTATTCCTGCTTCGGGGTATTAAACTCATCTGCTCATACTCCGATTGTTTGGTGGTTAAAAACAAATCAATAAAATCTTTTGGAACATCGGTTAAGTGGCCTAATTCCTTATTTTTTTCTTTTAGTTTATACTCCTTTATCGCCAGTTTTTGATTAACCGGAACATAATAATCCCATTTTTTAGTTCTCTTGTATGATTCTGTCATGGGTTTCGGCTTCCAGTTACTTTCAGGCCTTTTCATTAAGGGTGCTTTAATGTCCAGATAACCTGTTTCTAAGGAGTACAATAAACAATTTACGAAATGCACCCACCCACCGCCAATGGAATGATGCAATGCACTCCATAAGGTCTTATACGACTCGTCGGTTTGTTGATTAATTTTGTTTGTATCCACTTCAGTAGTAACTAAAGCATTCACGAAATCGTTATCCAGGCGTGTTGGTAAATAGGTAAAATCCGACTCTCCTTCGGCAACACGAGTATGATGCAGTTCTTTTATATCGAGTATATAGTTAGAATCATTTGCTAAAGTAATATGTATCTGAAAATCCTTATCCCATTTCATCTGCTCAATATTCTGAGCTGTAATAACTTGGTAAAAAAAGATAAAGATGCTGAATACAAGTAAGTTTTTCATAATGGTTTTAGCTTTGTTTCAATTTTTAAATTTAGTGATTTTTTTTGCTTAAAATAAAATTATTAATGTCATTCCGGGCTTGACCCGGAATCTAATTATATAAAGATTCCCGCCTGCGCGGGAATGACGATAAAAAA
>CAYVEW010000085.1:0-12779 GCA_964450375.1 uncultured Bacteroidales bacterium | reverse complement strand
CCTGCGCGGGAATGACGATAAAAAAGACCTAACAAAAATGTCAGGTCTCTCCTATTACAAATTTAAAATTTATACTACGACTTGAAGTTGCAGTATAAATAAGATAAAAATAACTTTAAAAATTGAAATTGGTACTACGAATTAAAATCGCAGTACCAATAGAATATTTATGACTCATCAAGCATTATTTCCAGCATCTTGATTGCTGCAACCGGAATTTGTGTTCCCGGGCCAAAAACCCCTGCTACTCCTGCGTCGTATAAGAATTTATAATCCTGAGCAGGAATCACTCCACCCACAATGATCATAATATCATCGCGGCCCAGCTTCTTCAATTCTTCCATTACCTGAGGAACTAATGTTTTGTGTCCTGCAGCTAATGAAGAAACTCCTAAAATGTGAACATCATTTTCAACCGCTTGTTTTGCCGCTTCGGCAGGAGTTTGGAATAAAGGTCCGATATCCACATCGAAACCCAAATCGGCATAACCTGTTGAAACCACTTTTGCTCCGCGGTCGTGGCCATCCTGACCCATTTTAGCAATCATGATGCGTGGCTGACGGCCTTCTTTTTCTGCAAATTTCTCAACTAGCTCTTTCGCTTTTTGATAAGTTGCATCATCTTTTGATTCTGACATATACACTCCTGATATTGATCTGATTACAGCTTTATATCGTCCTGCTGTTTTTTCGCAGGCATCTGATATTTCACCTAATGTAGCACGCTTTTTAGCGGCATCAACAGCCAACTCCAGCAAATTACCTTTACCGGTAGCTGCACATTCTTCCAGCTTTTTCAATGCAGCCTGACACTCTTCTTCGTTACGCTCTGCGCGCAATTTAGCTAATCGTTTAATTTGAGCTTCGCGAACGGCAGTATTATCAACATCCAAAATATCAATCGGATCTTCCTTTTCTAATCTGTATTTGTTAACCCCCACAATCGTATCCTTACCTGTATCAATTCTGGCCTGCTTACGAGCAGCAGCTTCTTCGATACGCATTTTTGGTATTCCTGTTTCAATTGCTTTCGCCATTCCGCCCAATTCTTCAACTTCCTGAATTAAAGCCCATGCTTTATCAGCGATTTCCTGGGTTAACTTTTCAACATAATACGAACCGGCCCAAGGATCAACCGCTTTGCAAATCTGGGTTTCTTCCTGAATATAAATCTGTGTATTACGTGCAATACGAGCAGAAAAATCAGTTGGTAATGCAATGGCTTCGTCTAGTGCATTTGTATGTAAAGATTGTGTGTGGCCTAATGTAGCAGCCATAGCTTCGATACAAGTACGCGCCACATTGTTAAACGGATCTTGCTCTGTTAAGCTCCATCCCGAAGTTTGCGAGTGAGTACGCAAAGCCATCGATTTTGGATTTTTTGGATTAAACTGTTTTACCAGCTTTGCCCAAAGCATACGAGCTGCGCGCATTTTAGCAATCTCCATAAAGTGATTCATCCCAACAGCCCAGAAGAATGATAAACGCGGTGCAAAGGTATCGATATCCATACCTGCATTTACACCGGTACGCAAGTACTCCAGACCATCGGCTAAAGTATAAGCCAACTCGATATCGGCAGTTGCTCCGGCTTCCTGCATGTGGTAACCCGAAATACTGATGGAGTTAAACTTAGGCATATTTTTAGATGTGTACTCGAAAATATCAGCAATAATCTTCATCGAGAAATCCGGTGGGTAAATGTATGTATTACGAACCATGAATTCCTTTAAGATATCATTCTGAATTGTACCACTTAATTGGTCTAATGATACTCCTTGTTCTAATCCGGCCACTATGTAAAATGCCAATACAGGAAGCACAGCACCATTCATTGTCATCGATACAGACATTTTATCCAAAGGAATCTGATCGAACAAAATTTTCATATCCAGTATTGAATCTACAGCAACACCCGCTTTACCAACATCGCCAACCACACGTTCGTGATCTGAATCGTATCCACGGTGAGTAGCCAGGTCGAATGCAATGGATAAGCCTTTTTGTCCGGCAGCTAAATTTCTGCGATAAAATGCATTGGATTCTTCAGCTGTTGAAAAGCCGGCGTACTGACGAATAGTCCAGGGGCGCATGGCATACATTCCTGAATAGGGTCCACGCAAGAAAGGAGCTAAACCTGCAGCATAATTTAAATGCTCCATGTCTTCCAAATCTTCTTTCGTGTAAACGCTCTTTACATCAATTTGCTCCGGAGTTTTCCAGTTTTCTTCGATGTTATTTTCTTTTTCCCAATCTTTTGCAGAATCGTATTTTGACTTGGGAAGATCTAAATTTATATTGTTAAAATTTGGTTTCATATTTTTTTGTTTTTAACCACAAAGGTCACTGTGTAGTCACAAAGATCACAGAGATCTTTTCATTGTGTCCATCGTGTTAGCCTTTGTGTTCATTGTGGTTAAATTTAGTTTTTAATTTATTACAATATTCAACTTATTTTATCCCAAGTTCTTCTTGGAAGCCTTGCAAAGTTTCAATTAAGTTTGATTTCATATGAATAAAATGCTTTAATCCTTTCGCTTTTAATTCATCAACACTCTTTGGATAACCTGCAACAACGGTAATTGCTTTATTACCTAATTGTTCCAGAGCAGCAGGGGCAACTTCCATGTATTCATCATCTGAACTACACACAACAACGATATCAGCTTTTTTATCCATGGCAGCTTTTACGCCATCTTCAACCGATTTGAAACCCAAATTATCAATTACTTCGAAACCCGCACAAGCAAAAAATCCTGATGCAAAGCCAGCTCTTGCTTTACGCATGGTTAAGTCACCAATGGTTAACAAGAAAACTGTTGGAGTAATTTTCGCTTTATCAGTTTTTAATCGCAACAACTCCATTTGCTGTGCTCCACGGAAAACTTTTATTGGTTCGGCAATGGCATCATCACGTTTTGTTGATTTTGTGACAATGGTATCGGCATCGTACTTTGATTCCATTCGTTCCTGTGCATTAGGATACTGGTTAGTTCCTAATAAGATCTCGCGACGAGTAGCAATATTCAACATTCTTTTATTTGCCGATTCAGTTATTTGTTCCTGAATAAACCCGGCCTTGAATGCCTCAACATAACCACCTTTGGATTCAATATCCCGGAATAATTTCCATGCATGTTCGGCAATGGAATGAGTTAGATTCTCGATGTAGTATGATCCACCAGCAGGATCGGTAATCTTATCGAAATATGATTCTTCTTTTAATAAGATTTGAGTATTACGAGATATTCGATCAGCAAAATCGTTCGTTTTCTCGTAAGCTACATTATATGGGGTTACGGTTAATGAATCTACACCAGCAATGGTTGCCGACATTGATTCGGTGGTTCCGCGCAACATGTTTACATATGGATCGTAAATGGTCTGGTTAAATTTCGAAGTTACAGCATGAATATTCATTTTTGCTACTTCTAAACTTTTGGGTTGATACGCTTCAACTATTTTAGACCAAAGCATACGAGCAGCTCTGAACTTAGCAATTTCCATAAAGTAGTTTGAGCTAACTCCAAAGTTGAATTTGATGTTTTCAGCAACAGTATCCACATCCAACCCTTTTTCAGTTAAAAGATTTAAATACTGGTTACCCATTGCCAAAGCAAAAGCTAACTCCTGAACGATGGTTGCTCCGGCATTACAAAACATTTCACCGTTTACACCAATGGTTCTGAAATTTGGTAAATCTTTTGCCTTTTCGATTAATTCCTTTGCGGTATCAAAAACTTCAGATTGTGCTTTACAGAAATTACCATTAAGTGTTAAATGAGCCATTGGGTCAAATCCAACCGAACCTTTTATTTCTTTTTTATTGATGTTTTCAGCTTCAATCTTTGTTTTTAAGAAATCAACAAAAGGATGAGCTGCGCCGGCACCAATTATATTTAATTCGATACTGGTAAGGCAAATATCTTTTAGTAATGCTTCGAACTCTTCGTTTGAGAAATTTTCTTTACAGCTTACATCGAAACCTAAGGAATCAACGCCTTTCATCAAAACATCCAATGCCTTTTTGTTAGCTGCTTTAGCATCTGTTGCATCGATATTCTGACGAACATACCAACAGTTGCCATTTGCTTTGTTTCCACGAACATAAGGAAATTCTCCCGGAACGTATTTTAGGTGTTTCAGATTATTTAAATCTTCAGCCCGGTAATACGGCTGAACATTGAAACCTTCAATGGTTCTCCATACCAGTTTCTTATCGAAATCTGCACCTTTCAGATCAGCTGTGATCTTATCTTTCCACTCCTGCGACGAAACAGGAGGAAATTCTTCGAACAATTTTTGTTTTGTTTTGTCTGCCATAACAAATTGTTAAAATTAAATTTTGTGCAAAATTAGGGCTTTTCGCATTAAAAATCATGACTTTTAACATAAAATAGATATGCTATAGAATATAGTTTAAAGTTGTAAGTTTCGAGTTATGAGTTATGAGCTATGAGTAATGAATTAAAAGTTTAAAGTCAGCTTATCAAATTTAAAATCCTATAGCGATGTGGAGTCCTAGTGAAGCATGGAGATCTTCCGTATTAAATGCTATTCCAACAAGTGGACCAAGATGAAAATTTCCAAATTCCCATTCATATAATCCTTCCAAATGCAATGATGGTTTTGCAGAATTATTCTCGGTTGCCAGCCACGAAACTCCCGGTGCAAAATTCACCGAAAAATGTTCTATTGGCCTATAAAGCAAAATTATGCTTAAAGCATTGTGTTTGTGATCATCGAAGATGCGTTCGTAACCAATTCCTAAACCAATTTTATCATTCTTTTTTAAGGTTCTGATAAAATGCAGATGAATACTGTATGCAGATTCCTTTTCGTGAAAATTATAAACAATATTATTAGATATGCCTATTTCGTTTTGGGCGTGCTTATGCTCATGATCTTCGTGCTGTGCTTTGGCGTGTGCAGAAAATAAAATAAGTGCAATAAAAAAAGCAGATAATTTAAGTTTCATAAATTGCATTTATAGTTTAATTAAAAGTACTAAAAAAATACAAATAAATAAGTAAAAGGTTTAATACTGAAAATAGGAATAATCATTATCCTGCTGGCTATCATCCATATGGCCATACTTTTCGGCAACCAGATCGAGAGTTTCAATCAACTCCGGCACATCCAGCAAGGTAACCAGTTTCATCCTGATTTCTTTAAAATGGGGTAAGCCTTTAAAGTAATTTGAAAGATGCCGTCGTATTTCGAAAATTCCACGGGGTTCGCCTTTCCATTCGATGGATTTCTCGAGATGAAGTTTAGCCAGATCAACCTTTTCTTTTATGGTAAGTGGTTTCATAATCTCACCTTTCTCCAGGTAATCTTTAATTTCCTTAAAAATCCAGGGACGGCCAACCGTGGCGCGGCCAATCATAATTCCATCCACACCATATTTTTCAAAAGCCTGTTTGGCTGATTCAGCGCCCACAATATCACCATTTCCAATAATTGGAATTTTCATTCGTGGATTATTTTTTACTTTGCCAATTAAAGTCCAATCAGCTTGTCCTTTGTACATTTGCTGGCGGGTACGGCCATGAATGGCAAGCATTTGTATTCCTGTGTCCTGCAGTTGTTCTGCAAGCTCAACAATTATCCTGCTGTCATCATCCCAGCCCAAACGTGTTTTTACAGTTACAGGCGTTTTAACTGCATCAACAATTGCTTTGGTCATTTCGAGCATTAAAGGAATATTTTGCAGCATTCCGGCTCCTGCACCACGAGCAGCAATTTTTTTAACAGGGCATCCAAAATTTAAATCAATAAAATCTGGTTTGGCTTCTTCGGCCATTTTTGCCGCTTCAACCATAGAATCGATCTGATGTCCATAAATCTGTATGGCAGCAGGCCTTTCAAAATCAAATAATTGTAACTTTTTCTGACTTTTTTGGCAATCGCGAATCAAACCTTCCGAAGCAACAAATTCGGTATACACCACATCGGCGCCAAAATGCTTACACAAATACCGAAAAGATGGATCGGTTACATCTTCCATGGGAGCCAAAAACAAAGGTTTATCTCCTAACTCTATATTTCCTATCTTTACCAAAAGAATTTATTGATTAAATTTATGCGCAAATTTAACTATTTATCAACAAATGAGAAATTCATTCGCAAATTCGCACCCGGGATCAAAACTAGTTTTTGCTTTATTTATAATCCTTTCTTCGTTTTTATTGACTTTTCTAATTGGTTTTTTGCTCGCCATTCCTATTTTTAAGGTAAATCTTTCTGAATTAAACTCGGTTTTGTCAGATTACTCTGACCCCGGAAATTTAAAGTTTCTTAAATATTTACAAACAATACAAAGCATCGGACTTTTTATTGTGCCTGCATTTATCATTGGATATTTGTTTAGTAAAAAATCAGTACACTATTTAAAGATGAACAAAAAAATAACTCCTGTAACGATTGTTTTATGTGTGTTGATTTTCTTATCTGCCATACCTATGATCAACGCCCTGGCGCATTGGAATCAAAACATGCATTTCCCTGAATGGTTGTCGGGCATTGAAAACTGGATGATTGAGAAAGAAGAGAGTGCAAAAAAACTCACAGAATCCTTGTTGGTAATGAATTCGTTTGGCAATCTCGTTTTCAACTTATTTATGATTGCTGTTTTACCTGCGGTGGGCGAAGAATTGATCTTTCGCGGAGTTTTTCAGCGCATTTTTACTGAATGGACAAAAAACATTCACGTTGGTATTATCATCGCAGCAATTTTATTTAGCTCAATGCATATTCAGTTCTATGGATTTATACCACGCCTGGTTCTTGGTATGCTGCTAGGGTACTTGTTTTACTGGAGTAAATCGATCTGGGTTCCGATTATCGGCCATTTTGTAAATAATGGTGCTGCTGTAATTTTCTATTATTTTTACAAAGATGAAATAACCAAAAATATCGATTCGTTTGGGGCCAATCAGGGTTCTTATTATGCACTATTAATTAGCACACTTGTTGTGGGTTTATCGATGTTCTTGCTTTACCGCGAAAACAAAGAAATTGCTACAACCTAAGTTCCAGGTTGCTGTTTTTAAACAAACTAATCCGGCCCAATTCATTTTTACGATAAACATAAACCAAGCCATAAGTTTGCGCCTTTTCCCTTTTTAAATCTTCGGGCAAATTATTATAGGCATCTTCCACTTCGTTCCAGATGTTTAAAATAATATCATCTGCTTCGTTTCGCAGTTCAGCCAATTGATTTAAAGCCCTGGCATGATTTTTTTGATGCATTTTCTGAGTCTTGTACGATTCTATAAAATTGTCGTAATGCACCTTTACAACAGCAATGGTTGGATTTGTAACAGGCGTATTGCCACTCATCTTTCGGTTAGTTTCTCCTTCGATAATCTTTTTACCCCATTCAATTACATCCGATTCTGTGCTTAAAGATGGTAATTTGCTATTATGTTCTTCAATACCATAATACGTGCGGACCGAAGTTTGCAACTCGCCACGCAAGACTGCCATATTAACTACCTGAATAAAATGAGAAATGTATAATCGTGCTTTTTTTAACTTTTTAAGATATTCTTTATTATTCTTAATCTGAATATCATAGGTGTTTTTATGCTCTGTTATTGCGGTTTCCCACTTAGGTAAAAACGATCTGGCCCTTTGAAAAGTTCCCTGTTGAAAGGCCAAATCCATAGGAGTTAACTCTTTACCTTTTTTTAAGGCACTTTTTAAAGCTTTTAGTCTGGAACTATCGGTATTGGGTAATCGTCTGTAGGGCATAATAAATAGTTTTTAAACACAATTTTGTTTATAACATGTTAATAAAGTGCGAATATATAAATATAAACGAAAATTCCAAGTGTATTCGCAATTAATTTTATGAAATATACTATTTGATTTAGAATGATTTAGTGTTGATAACACATCAACGAACGACACCATGTACATTACAAAGAATTTACCTAACGTTTTATTAGCATCTATTTTCTGTTTGCTATTTTTTTAATCAATTATATTGTAATTCTTTTTTATTAATTAGAAATTTATGTCCTTTGTTTTCCCGGTTTTTGTAATTTAGATAATTAAAAAATTATTATAATAATTAAAATTCATATATCATGTTTAAAAAAGATGTTTACATTGAACGCAGAAACAAGCTGAAAAATAAGCTTAAAGGCGGATTGGTGTTGTTTTTAGGAAACAAAGAATCTGCATTTAATTATACTGATAATGCATATCATTTCAGGCAAGACAGTTCATTCCTTTATTTCTTTGGACTCGATTTACCAAACCTTGCAGGAATTATTGATCTGGACTCAGGTAAAGAATATTTGTTTGGTAACGACTTTAGTATTGATGACATTATCTGGATGGGCCCACAGCCGAAAATTAAAGAATTAGCCAGTGAAATAGGGGTTGAAAACACAGAACCACTCACTCAACTGGGTAATTACTTGCGTAATGCTAAAAATCAAAATAGAAACATACATGTATTACCATTTTATCGCGGCGATTCTATTATTCAATTCAGTAACTTACTGGAAATACATCAGTCAGAAGCTGAAGATTATGTTTCGGTTGAGTTAATTAAAGCGGTTGTTGATTTGCGGTCTATTAAAGATCAGTACGAAATTGAAGAACTTATTAAAGCATCCGCCATTGGATATAAAATGCACACAACAGCAATGAAAATGGCTAAGCCGGGCATTTACGAACAGGAAATTGCAGGTACAGTAGAAGGAATTGCATTGGCACATGGGGGAATGTTATCGTTTCCGATTATCTTATCGCAAAACGGCGAAACACTGCACAATCATTACCACGGAAACATGCTTCAAGAAGGTAAGCTGATGTTAACCGATACGGGAGCAGAAACTACGCTGCATTATGCAAGCGACCATACAAGAACAGTTCCTGTTGGAGGAAAATTCTCGCAAAAGCAAAAAGATATTTACAATATTGTTTTAAATGCAAACAATCATGCAATTTCGTTGCTTAAACCCGGAGTGCCTTATCGCGATATTCATTTAGAAGCTGCACGAATTATAGCCGAAGGATTAACTGACTTAGGGTTAATGAAAGGCAACCCGGCAGACGCAGTTCGTGAAGGTGCTCATGCCATGTTTATGCCCCATGGCTTAGGTCATATGATGGGAATAGATGTTCATGACATGGAAGGTTTAGGCGAAGATTATGTAGGTTACGATAACGAAATAAAACGTGCCACTCAATTCGGATTAAAAGGATTACGTTTAGGCCGCAAATTACAGCAAGGTTTTGTTTTAACCACCGAACCCGGAATTTATTTCATACCCGATTTGGTGAAAAAATGGAAAGCAGAAAAAACCAATGCCGATTTTATCAATTTCGATAAAGTTTTAGATGAATACAGCGACTTTGGCGGTATCCGTCTGGAAGATGATCTTTTGGTAACCGAAACCGGTTCACAGATGATTGGAAAACGAATCCCGATTACAGTGGATGAAGTTGAAGAAACAATGAAATCATAAATATTTCCCTATCAAAATATTTGGAGCCTGCTTTCATTAAGCGGGCTTCTTTTTTACACAAACATTTAAATTAAAAAAATATTAAGTTCCTTGGCTGCTGATTAAAATTAAAGTAAATTTAGTGTCTATTATACTGTGTATTAATTTTATAAAAAGGCAGGCGATCAATGGTAAGCACTAAGTTTCTTTTAGCTATTATAATGCTTTTCAATAGTGTTTTACTCTTACCCGTTTTAACTCAGGCACAAGAAATCTCAATACTACGATCCACTTTAAGTACTTCGGGTTCAAATCAGTTTCCTAATTATCAGGGCAGGACATATACTTTAAAACAAAGTGTTGGCCAGGCAAGTATCACCGGAACAAAAAGAAATCATTCAATTGCAGTTATACAAGGTTTCATACAACCGCAATTAATTGCTAAAAATTCAACCCTTGACATAGAAGAGCTTGATGTGGAAATCAAGAAAATATCAAATACCGATAACTATATAATTACTGTTAATGAGCAGTTAACTCCAATCAGAATAGATATCTACAATGCTGTTGGACAAAAAAAGTTTTCTCAAAATACAGATCCATACGAAGAAACATATATCAGCCTGAATTCTTATTCGCCCGGATGTTACATATTAAATATTCAAACAAATTCGAAACGCTTTTCAACAAAACTGATTAAAAACTAAGCACATGATTAAATAATTTCATCAATGAAAAAATACATCCTAATTCTAATCCTATTATCAACTTATTTAGGTTCATTCAGTTCAAATCCTTACGAAGAGTATAGTTCAGTTGACCTTTTAAACATTGATGAAACGACAAATTATTTTTCACCAGCTGGTAAAAATATGCGAAATGCTCACATTGTTAGTTTTGAATATGGTAGAGTAATTTCGGCATTTGATTATAAAAATTCTGAAGGAGAAAAACTTACCAATTTGCAGGGAAGCATTAATAATCATTTAAACATAGGCTGGAAAATGCACTTTAAAACTTCCAGATTATACATCTTATCAGGCCTTTCGTATAATAAGTATGGTGCAAAAGGGAGTGATCAGGCTCTCGGGAATTACTACGATTGGGAAGTAAATTATATTGGAGTTAGAGCGGGCGTTGGATACGAATTTTTTAAAACCAAATCGTTTTTTAACTTCCCCTACGTAAGTGGTTATCCAGGAATAACATTAAGTGTTCAGGCTAGTGTTACATCTGATTTTTTGGTAAAAGGAACGCAAAAAATAAATAATCAGGTTTTCGACCTGATGGGTGTAGAACAGTTTGATACTCCTTTTTTATTTGCCTATGGCGGCATAGGGATTAACTACTATCCGACCAAAGAAATTTCCGTTTACATGCAATACAATGGCGGGAAAGGCTTTTCTGTTTTTTCTGATTCAAACGACCAAGAAAAATTAAACTATATAACACATATTATCAGTTTAGGAATTGCAATTAGTCTTCCTCTTTAATATTGAATGTTATAAAATATCACATACCATGAAAAAGCTATTTCTGTTATCCATATTTTTTATTTCTGTTATAAGACTCATGGGACAAAGTCAGGGAATAAGTTACCAGGCCATTTTAATTGATGAAAATGATAAGGAAATTCCCGGCGTAGATGTTCAGGGAAACTATTTACCCAATCAAGAATTAACAATTCGTTTTACCATATCTGATGAAAATGGTGCCATTAACTACCAGGAAGAACATACAACAGAAACAGATAAATATGGTATGATAAATCTAACCATAGGCTATGGGGCTCCTACATTAAATAGCCCGGGAGTTTTCGCTGATATAGATTGGGATGGAAGTCCAAAAAGTTTAAGCGTCGAAATCAGAATAAATAGTATCTCGAACGAATTTGCAGAATTCAGTTCCGAAGAGTTAAAGTTTGTTCCGTATGCTTATCACCGGAACATCACCGCAACAGGAACGATGATTATTGATGGGACAACGGATCTAAATAGCGATTTAAATGTAAATAATGGAAGCCCGACAAGCTTATCAGGATCGCTGATGGTAGATGGAATAACCGATCTGAATGATGCATTAATTGTCCATAATAATGCAGAAACAAATTTATCGGGCAATTTAATCGTTGATGGAGAAAGTACTCTTCAAGATGTAAATTTAACAACTTTAAATTCTGTTAGCGATCAGGAATCGTTTGTTGCAACATTTGAAAATACCAATAATGGAGTTGGTGATGGTATAAAAATTAAATTAGGAAAAGCAAGAACGGAAACAGGCGTTCCCGCCAATTCAAACTCAGGAATTACACAAGCTCAAATCGATCAAATGAAAGACTTAATAGGTTGTGAACTTGACATAAATGCAAAATTACCAATTCTGCAAGATCTTGTAATTGAAGGCATTACTGCAGATATTAAAATGCAAGCTAACTTAGCGATTGGTATAGGAAATTTTCTTATCGATTTCCTGAATGCAAGTTTGCAAATTCCAAGAATCCAGGTATTTCCAGGATTTGATTGGGAAACAACCATTTTAAGTGTAGATATTGGATTTGGCATACCATCTGCGTACATTGGGCCATTAAGCCTTCCGGACATACCCCAGATAAATTTATCTGTACTTGGCTTTGACGGGTTCGATTTAGAATCGCCTTCATTTTGGGGAATACCAGATATCTGTTTAAGTGATTATATTCCAAATCCTCTTAATTATGAGAATGAGTTTATTCAATTTTCTGATGTAAATGATTCCCGGATGGGTTCAATTCGAGCACAGTCTGTTGTTGACTGGAGTCAGAATTATTTAAATCCGGCATTCATGATAAGTTTAAGAGGTGCATACACAAGTTCCGTTGATAAAAATCATGCTAAATACCATTTTAAGGGCAAAATAACTGAAGCCCTTGCCAGCTATACAAAAATTGGTGTGGAGTACAGCTCTGGCAATGGTGATTATGCAGAATGGTTGGAGCGCTTAGACTCTACTGAAGCTATTAGTCCTGGAGATATTGTGGGGGTTATTAGTGGTAAAATAACTAAAAATCTAACTAGTGCCGAGCAAATAATGGCAGTCTCAAGTAATCCAATAGTTTTAGGAAACACACCGGAAGCAGGTAAAGAATATTTAGGCAATGTAATAGCATTTATGGGACAAATTCCTGTGAAAATAATGGGACCAGTTAGTAGTGGGGATTATATTGTTGGGAAGGGAGATATACCTGGTTATGGAGTTGCTGTAAGCCCAGAAGATATGACTCTGGAAGATTTTAAACATGCTGTAGGCCGATCATGGGTTACACAAGAATCTACA
>CAYVEW010000084.1:0-14013 GCA_964450375.1 uncultured Bacteroidales bacterium | reverse complement strand
GATGTTGGAGTTTCCCCAAATGTTTCGGCATCAACTACACTTACTGTAAATTCTTTTGCTGCACCATTAAATAAAAATATTTATGTAACACATTATTGTCATCCTGAAAAAGGAACTATAACGATTGAAAACTCAGAGGTTGATGTTATTTATAATCTATATGATGGAGCTGCATTTGTTGATAATAAGATTGGTGATGGTTCCGACATTGTGTGGTCGTTAGATCCTGGAAATAACTATAACATTGTTGCAGAAAGTGCTATTACATCATGTGCCAGAGATTTTCCCGGCCCTTATGTTATTCTCAATTCAACAAAACCAACAGTTGCTCCTAGTATTGATGATGTTGATGATAAAATTTGTTTGGGAGAAACAACAACATTAAGATCAAATGCCGGAGTAACCGGTTTAGGAACAAGTATAGATTTTTACCAATGGTCTCCCGCAGGTGATTTAGCTCCATCAGCAACATCTGCGAACCCTGATGTTACTCCATCATCTTCAGGAATAATTACTTATTCTGTTACTGTTACTGATGACTTGGGTTGTACACAAACAGGGAGTGTAGATTTAGAAGTAACACCAGCCCCAGTGCTCAATATTCTTAGTAGTAAAAACCCAATTTGTAAAGGTGAAACGCTTACTTTATCGGCAACTTCCGATAAAGAAGTTGCATCCTGGTATTGGGGGGCAAACCCTGCTGCTGCAGGCCCTGCAATTGGCGATAACGTTGTGTCACCTGCGGTTACTACAAATTACACTTTAACTGTAGAAGATACTGATGGTTGCACAACAACCGAATCATATTCTGTAACTGTAAATCCTGTTCCAACTGCTAATGCTGGTTTAGATCAAACCATGTGTTTAGGTGCTGGAGCAACTTTAACAGGTTCAGCAACAGGTGGAACTGCTCCTTATACATATAGTTGGAGTGGAGGTCTTGCTACTCCTCCGGCAAGTACATTTGTTGATCCTTCTCCGGCAGCTGCATATACATATACTCTAACTGTTTTAGATGTAAATAATTGCAGTGACGATGATGATGTAATTGTGAATGCTGTTGCCAATCCAACAGTTGATGCCGGGCCAGATCAGTCTTCTTGTTCTGGTGATTTGGTTAGCTTTACAGCAAATCCACTTACAGGTTTAGCACCATATACATATTCTTGGGAAGGTGGAGCATTTGTTCTTAATACAAATTTTTCCGATAATCCTACAAATCCTGCTGGATCAGCTCCTATATTGGTTAATTACGATGTTGTTATTAAAGATGCTAATGGATGTATTGGAACAGATGATGCAAATGTTACAGTAAACTCCTTTGCTAATATTGTTATCGCCAATGATGGTAAAAAATATTGTAATGATGCTGGTATGGTAACTTTAAATGCTACTCCAACGGGTGGAATTTGGACCGAATTGTCCGGAACAATTCCAATGGGAGGTGGAAATACATTTGATGTTGGTTTGTATCCTTCTGGTTTTTACACCTTTGAGTATAGTTATACAGGAGTTGGCGGATGTGTTTCGACAAAACAGGCTACAATAGAGATCTTACCGTATGGCACTCCAACTTTAACAGATATTGAAATTGAAAGCGAACCTTTATTCTGTTCAACTGATGCCGGACCATATACAATTCAAGGAACTATGGCTCCCGATTTAGCCGGGCAGGCAGGTGTTGTTGAATCATTTTCAGGAAATGGGGTTACCGATAACGGTGATGGAACCGCAGATTTTAATCCAAGTGCTGCAGGTATTGGAATACACACTATAACTTATACAGTTAATACACCTGGCTGCAGTAGCACAATTACTGAAGATGTTCGGGTTGGTACTCCGGTTTCCATAAATAATCCTGCAAATATGTGCGTGGATGATTCTGATCATTCGCTTGTTGCAAGTGATGTTAATGGTGAATTTACAATTACTTTTATTGACGATGCAACGAATACAATAAATGTATTTGGGCCATATGCACATGGCGATCCGAATGCCGTATTGCAAGCAAATGAGCCTGGTATATACACGGTATCCTATGAATTAACAACTCCAGGACAAGTGAATTGTTCTCCAGATGTAACGACTGTTGTATATGGATTACCTACTGTAAATTTTACAATAGATGGTAAACCACATACTGATTTAGATATCAATTTCTGTGAAAATGGATCATCGATTACTTTGTCAGGTAATCAGCCTACAAATAATGTATTTACTTCGGTACCCGATGCGGTTGCTGGTAATCAATTTGATCCGACTACAGGAACAGGAACTTACGTAATTACTTATACCCATACCGATGCGAATGGTTGTTCAAATTCAGTAAATAGCGAAGTAGTTACTGTAAATCCCACACCAGTGGTTACTATCGATAACTTAAACGCATCTTATTGTGAGAATGATGCTGCATTTACTATAACCGGAAGCCCTCTTTCAGGTACTGCAGGTTTTGGTTCATTTAGTTTTCCTTTAAGCTGGGCCGATGGTGTACAATATACAAATAATGCAAATGGTACAGCCGAAATTGATCCAACAGCAGTTACTATTACGGGTGGTTATAATATATCATATCAAGTTACTGATTTAAATGGATGTTTAGGTTCGGTAACCAGAAACGTTGATTTTAACCCTTCACCAACTGTCGATTTTAATGGCTTACCTGCAACTATTTGTAAAAATGGATCTCCGGTAACATTGATTGGAAGCCCTACGGATGCGCAAGGATCTTTTATTGGGGATGGTATTTCTGATCATGGAAATGGAACAGCAACATTTGATCCATCAGGAATAAGTGTTGGCACTCATACAATTACATACTCGTATTTTGATATCGCAGTAGGATGTGCCAATTCAGTTCAAAAAAATATTGAAGTATTAGCTTTGCCCGATAAATATACTGTTACCACTCCGGGGGGATCCAGTTATTGCGAAAATTCATCCGGGATAACAATAGGTATATCAAATAGTCAGGCACCAGCTCCTGATGATTACTACTATCACTTGGTGCGGAATGGTGTAACTACTGTTGATACTCAAGTTGGAACAGGGGCTGCTGTAAGCTTTGCCGGGACATATACTTCTGGCAATTATTCTGTTGTTGCAGAAAACACAGCCGGATGCCGGGTTACTTTTAACAATACGGTTACTTCAGTTGAGGAACCTGTAATTGACGATGCTGGCAGTATTTCCGGTAACACAAGCGTTTGTGCCGACGGATTAACAATATATACTTATTCAGTACCTGCCATCGCCAATGCAACGGATCATGTTTGGACAACGCCTGTAGGTGTTATAACAGACGCCGACAGAGGTAATGAAATTGATGTTATCTTCGATCCATCCTTTGCAGGAGGGGATTTTGAAGTATATGGTGATGATGTATTATCAGTATGTTCAGCAGGAAGTTCGAGCACTCTAACAGTTGCTGTTAAACCTGCACCCACAGTGGTATTAGGTGCAACTATTAGTGGTGACAATGTTGTTTGCGAAGGAGAGATTAATAAACTGTATTCAATTGATCCTGCAGATTTTGCCAATAAAACTGCATATGAATGGGAAACTACTGCCGGTACAATAGTATCAAACCCAACAGCTTCCAGTATTACTGTAAATTTTGGCGCAGGGTCGGTTTCAGGAACACTCAGAGTTAGGGCAATTAATAGCTGCAGTGCCTCGGCTTGGGTAACACTTCCAATTACGGTTAATCCAATACCTGATGTTTCGGTTGATCCTTTGGCTCCAGGCGATGTTATTGATTGTTCGGCAGGCAGCCAGGTTCAGTTAAATGCTTCTTCTACTGAAAACCCAGGGGATATTACAGCCTGGTCGTGGACTGCAAGTAACGGTGGTGTAATTTTGGCAGGAGATGAAAATCTTCAAAATCCAAGAGTTACTCACGAAGGCGATTTTGAAGTTCAGATTGAAGTAACAAAAGCAGGACAAGCTTGTTATAACTCAGCTACGGTTACTGTAGCAGCCGAAAAGGATGCTCCAACGGTTAGTATTCCCGGAACTTACGAAATTGATTGTAATAATTTAACCGAAACCATTAATGCAACTGGCGATACTGATCCAACTACTACTTATTTATGGACCGGCCCGGGTATTGTTGGGCCTGATAATGTTCTAAATATTACTGTGGATCAACCTGGAGATTATACCATCGTTGCAACATCAACAAATGGCTGCACAAGCAGTGCTGTAGTAAATGTGAATGATGATACACAAGCCCCGGATGTAACAGTTGCTGCCGCTTTAGAATTAACATGCAACAGAACCAGTGTGCAAATTAGCGGAAGCTCTCCAACTGCCGATATATACAAATGGACACGCCAATCGGGAACAGGAAATATAACAAATGCAGATGCTGCCATTACAACTGTTGATGGGCCCGGTGTATTCAGATTAACAGTTACAACAAGTGCAAATGGATGTTCAAGTTTTGATGATGTTACTGTATTAGAAAACCTAACAACACCCGGATTAGTAGTTACAGATCCTGCTTCTAGCGAGTTGACATGTGCAACTCAAAATGTTCAGTTAGAAGCTTCGGCTATGGCTGGTACTATTTTTACATGGTCAACTGGTATTGCAGGAGCTACAATTAGCGATCCATCGGTTTCCAATCCTTATGTTAATAAAGCAGGTATTTATACTGTGATAGCAGAACATCCGGTAACAGGATGTACACAAACAGATAATGTTACAGTAAATGCAAATTATCAAAAACCAACAATTAATATCGTACCTAATGCAACCAAAATAACTTGTGCACAAACAGCCATTCAGCTTGATGCTTCAACAAGTACAAATGCAAATACTTTTGATTGGTATACTTCCGATGGAACTATCACTGGCGGAAGTGCAGCTAGTATAGCAACTGTAAGCGCAGCAGGTACTTATACCGTGATTGCTACGAATGGTGCTACAGGATGTACCGATACAGGCCAGGTGATAATTACTGAAGATTTATCTACTCCGAATGTTAATGTAACCGGGGGGCCATACGAAATTACCTGCTCTGACCCAACACCAGTATTAACAGCAACTGCTGATGCAGGAGCTTCGTTATTATGGACAGGCCCCGGAGTAACTGCCGGAGCTAATACAAACAGTGCCACTGTTAATATGCCTGGAACTTATGTAGTTACTGCAACAGCAGCAAATGGTTGTACATCAGCAGATAATGTGTATGTAGCAGCAAATAGCAATGCGCCGAATATTGCTATTGATACAACAACTTTAGATATAACTTGCGCACGAGCAAGTGTTAATGTTACAGGAACTTCAATAACTCCGGGTGCAACATACTCATGGCAAATGCTTACAGGAGGTGGAAATGTGACTAATCCAACTAGTCAAACAGCTTCTGTTGATGCTGCCGGAACATACGAGCTTACTGTTACTGCTCCAAATGGATGTACAAATTCGGATATAGTAACAGTTGAAGAAGATAAAGATCCACCGGTTATTACCTTGCCCGCTACTGATGATGAGCTTTTAACTTGCAATCAAGCGACCGTTACCTTAAATGCTTCTGCCACACCTGCCGGTTCACAATATGCTTGGTCTACTCTTACAGGTGCTACCATAACAAATCCTAATTCAGCAACTCCTGTTGTTGATATGTCAGGTGATTATACTGTTACTGTTACAGATCCGTCAAATGGATGTACAGCGACAGCAACTACTACGGTTACAGATGATTTATCTGTACCAACAATTAATATTACTCCTGTTGTAACACAAATTTCGTGTACTAATCCTACAATTGTTTTAGATGCTTCAACATCTACAGATGCCATCAATTACAAATGGACAGCCAGTTTAGGAGGAAATATTGTATCAAATGCCAATACAGCCAATCCTACAATAAATGCGGCCGGCAGATACACAGTAACTGCTGAGCATAATGCAACAGGATGCACTGCAAGTGAGTTTATCGATATAACACAAGATAGCTCAGTACCTGTTATTGATGTATTTGATGCTTCTCCGGGCGATATTACCTGTTCAAATCCAACAGTTATATTAACTGGTGATGCGACAGGTGTAGTAAATAAAGATATCTTATGGACCACTTCGGATGGAAATATTCTTTCTGGAGCTGCTTCTCCTAATCCTGAAGTTAATGCTGATGGTACCTATATATTAACTGTTACAAACCTGGATAATGGTTGTTATACAGTTCGGGGAGTTACAGTGGATGAGAATAAAACATCTCCAACGCTTGATTTTGATACTCCATTAGATTTAACCTGTACCAGAAATCAGGTAAATCTGAAAGCAAATTCAACATCAGCTGATGGATCTCCATTAAAATATGAATGGACAGCAGGTGCCGGAGGAAATATTGTTTCAGGAGCAACAACATCTACTCCGGTAGTAGATAAAGTTGCAGATTACAATCTTACAGTAACTGATCAAGGCAATGGTTGTGCAAGCTCATCGTTTGTTACAGTGAGTATCGATACAACAAAAGCTAATGTAATTGTAGATCTTAGTCCTGATCAGATTACCTGCACTAGAGCAACCGTAATTTTAGATGGATATTCAGATCATACGAATGTAAGCTACCAATGGACTACAACCGGATCGGGAACAATAGTAAATAGTACAACTCAAAATCCTACAGTTAATGCTATTGGAACTTATAATTTAAAAGTTACAAATTTAGATAATGGTTGTGTTTCCACTTCAAGTAATGTTCTTGTTACTGAAAACAAAACAATACCTGCAGTTACGGTATTTGCTCCTTCGGGCGATTTAACTTGCAATACAACGGAAGTTACAGTTAGTGTTAGTTCAGATCCTGATTACACATACTCATGGTCAGGGCCGGGGAATATTACAACTCCTTTCTCAAATTCAACAGATGTTGATGCAATTGGAACATATACTGTTATTGTAGAAGATATATTCAGCGGATGCACTATAACAAAAACGGTAGATGTAGATGAAGATATTACGCCGATAGGAAGTCCGGTAATTAACAATATTGAGAAATGCTTTGGCGCAGCTAATCCTACTTTTAATGTTATTTCGGGAACGAATGTACAATGGTATGATGATCCTGCCTTAAATGTATTTTTAAGCTCAGGTAATTTGTACACTCCAACTACGACAGCTGTGGGTACACACACATATTATGCAACATCAACCGGTGCAAATGGATGTGAAAGCTTACCAGTTGAAATTACATTTACGATTCATGATTTACCAATTGCTCCTACTACAATAGATAATGCGATTTGTGAAGGCAGCGCAGCAAAAAATCTTACCGCCATAGGATCGAATATTAATTGGTATGATAATACAAGTGCATTTATTCAGTCCGGATCAACCTATGCACCAACTGATAATTTGCCCGGAATTTATACCTACCATGCAACTCAAACAGATGCAGAAGGTTGCGAAAGTGCAATGGAATCTGCTACTTATACTGTAAATTCTGTTCCTGCCCAACCGGTATTTACAAATCCTAATTTGGAAATCTGTGAAACAGAAACGAACCCTACTTTTAATGTGGTTGGAAGTAACATAAAATGGTTTAAAACTATTGGCGGTGCTGCTATTTCCATAGGAAATACATATCAGCCAATTGATGTAATACCTGGTACTTATAATTACCATGCAACACAAACTGAAAATACCTGCGAAAGCCCTGAAGCTACCGGAACATTTACTATTAATCCAATGCCGGAAGTTTACAATGTTCAGAATGGCGGTGCATATTGCGAAGGAACAGGTGGTGCGGATATCACTTTATCAAATTCTGAAGTCGGCGTTAATTATGAGCTTTGGTTAGATGAAAGTGACCTGATTACTGATATAGCAGGAACAGGTGCTGCACTAAACTTCGGAAATCAAACATTAGAAGGTAATTATACAATATATGCATATAATGCAGGTACTTTATGCCGATATAAAATGAACGGTAGTGTAGATATTGGTATTTCTCCATTGCCTGGCGATGCGCCAACCATAGTGGGTTCTGATACCGTATGTCAAATTGAATCCGGGGTAACTTACAGTATAACTCCAATTGCCAATGCAACAAATTATGTTTGGACAGTACCTGCAGGATTTACAATTGTTTCGGGTAGCAACTCAAATACAATAACGGTAGATATAGACGATACTGCGGTAAGTGGCAATATAACAGTATATGCCGAAAATGCATGCGGAGCAGGAACTACTTCACCTGTTTACCATGTAACTGTGAATCCAATACCCGGACCTGCTTTAAATCTAACCGGTCCAAATGTAATATGTAAAGATTCGGATGGAATAACTTATTCGATTGATCCAGTAAATAACGCAACATATTATAATTGGACATTACCACAGGGAGCTTCGATTATTTCGGGGTTTGGCTCACGACAAGTAAGCTTGAATTTTGATCAAACTGCAGTTAATGATGTAATAACTGTTACAGCTGCCAATGGATGCGGAGAAGGAGTTTCTGCCAGTCAATTAATAACTGTTAACGATTTGCCTTATGTTTCGGCTGGTGAGCAACAAGATTTATGTGTTGATAATACTGTATTGGATGGCAATGCTATTCCTGTGGGAGGTACTGGCGAATGGACAATTTTTAATGGAGCAGCCACATTCTCATCAGTTAGCGATCCAACAGCTACCATTACAGATATCGGTGAAGGAAATAACAGGCTAATCTGGACTGTGGAAGATGCAAACGGTTGTACTTTAAGTGATACTGTTTTGATTACTAATAATACGGTTATTGTAGAAGCTGGTAATAATAAGGTTATTTGCGATGAAGAAATACAACTGGGAGGAAGCGCTGTTCCAACCGGTGCAACTGGCAGCTGGTCTGTAATACCTGGTTCAGGTTCTGCAAGTTTTACCGATGGTACAAATCCAATAACTTATGCATCTGGTTTTGACCCGGGAATTAATATCTTAAAATGGTCGGTTACAAAAGGTGGCTGCACCAATTACGATACAGTTACAATTAATAACCAAAGACCAACACAGGCTTATGCAGGGATAGATATATCGGTTTGTGGAGATTCTGCTCAACTGAATGCTAATAATCCTGCTATCGGAACAGGTTTATGGACTGTTGTGATCGGAGCTGCTAATTTCGAGAATGATACACTGTATAATACCAAAATATCAGGCTTAAGCAAAGGAGAAAATATAATTCGTTGGACAATTTCTAATGGTATATGCAGTACATCTGATGAATTAACCATAACAAATAATAAGGTTGTTGTTAATGCAGGAGTCGATCAAATTATCTGTAATAACACCACAACGCTCGATGCAACCGAACTGGCAACCGGAACAGCTTATTGGTCGATAATGAGTGGTTCGGCAAGCTTTATAAACGATGAAGACCCAAAAACTGTTGTAACGGGTTTATCTCAGGGTAATAATGTTTTAACCTGGAATATTAATAATAACAGTTGTATTAGTTCCGATTCGGTAAGCATTACGAATGATTCGCCAACACCTGCTTATGCTGGTGCCGATACAACGGTAACATCAGATTTAACTACTTTACAAGGAAACATTCCTGCTGTAGGTACCGGTTCGTGGAGCTTGATCAGTGGATCCGGAATAATTGATGATCCTTTAATGCATAATACCACCGTATCATCGTTAGGGTTAGGGGATAATAAATTTAGATGGACCGTAACGCATAATTCATGTATCTCTACCGACGATGTGATCATTACAAATGCAAACTCACAACCACCGGATGCCGGGGCAGATCAAACTTTGTGTTCTGATGTTACTATATTAGAAGCCAATGAACCAATGTTCGGATTTGGCGAATGGAGCGTGGTGCAGGGGTCAGCTACTTTTACAGATGTTAATAATCCTGCAACCAAAGTAACTGGTCTTGCTAAGGGAGATAATGTTTTACGTTGGTCAATCTGGGAAAACGGTTGGTCGTCCGATGATGTAATTATAACAAACGATTCACCTTCGGAAGCCATTGCGGGATTAGACCAGGTATTATGCTCCGATAGTACATTCTTAGCTGGTAACGATCCAATTGTGGGTAAAGGAAAATGGACTGTGGTAAGCGGTGCCGGAACTTTCGAAAATGATTCAATCTACAATACAAAGGTTACTAATTTAGCTAAAGGCGAGAATATTTTTAAATGGACTATCTCGAACAGGGCATGCAGCGACGAAGATGTGGTTATTATTCGAAATGATTTACCAACAATCGCTCAAGCAGGCTCTGATGCCGTTGTTTGTCAAAGCTCCATAACTTTAAGCCCAAATACCCCAACCGTTGGCACCGGATATTGGAGTGTTGCGCAAGGATCGGCTTATTTTGAAGGAAATACAGCTAAAAACATTGCACGTGGCGATAACATATTTGTATGGACCATAGAAAATAATGCTTGTAGTTATGCCGATTCAATTAACATTACCAACTATGAGCCTTCGGATGCAAATGCCGGAGCCGATAAAATTATATGCGTCGATACCATCACACTAAAAGCAAATACGGCAATATATGGTACAGGAGTTTGGACACAGGAAAGTGGTTCGTCAACTTTCGATCCTACATCTGCTACAACCAGTGTAACGAATTTATCACAAGGTTTAAATGTGTTTAAATGGACGATTACATACAATGGTTGTGTTAAATCCGATCGTGTTACCATAAATAATGCATCGGTTAATGCAGTTGCAGGCCTCGATGATGAAATATGCAGTGAATCAACTTATTTAGAAGCAGATAATCCATCGGCAGGAACCGGAATGTGGTCAGTACTTGGTGGATCTGGTTCGGCAAAATTCACAAATATAAACGATCCGGATACCTGGGTAACAGAGTTGGACCGAGGCGATAATGTATTGCGTTGGACTATTACCAACGAAATTTGTTCTGATTACGACGATGTGGTTATAACAAATAACTTACCAACAGAAGCATTTGCCGGTCCCGATCAGGCCTTATGTGCCGATAATTCAATCTTACAAGGTAATACTCCTGTTTATGGTACTGGAGAATGGTCTATTCTAAGTGGATCAGCTAATATAACTTCCATAAACGATGCATCAAGTACAGTATCTGATTTAAATTATGGTGTAAATACCTTACGTTGGACCATTACAAACGGATCTTGTGTTTCAACCGATGAAGTAGTAATTGCCAACAATTCAACAATAACAAGTAATGCCGGTTTAGATCAAACCCTTTGTGTTGATTCAACCATACTTTATGCAAATGTTCCAACCTATGGAGTAGGAACATGGTCTGTGGTAACAGGTTCTGCCACTTTCGAAAATAACAATGATTACAACACAAAAGTAAAGAATGTAGGTAAAGGTAATAATGTGTTACGTTGGGTAATTGCCAATGGAGGGTGTTCATCTTCAGATGAAGTTACTATTACAAACAATGCGCCATCGAAAGCAATCGCAGGGGCCGATCAAACAATTTGTGGTAACTCAACCACTTTACAGGCTAACAGCCCTACTTATGGTTCGGGTTCATGGGCCTTAGTTAGTGGTGCCGCAGAATTTAACGATCCAACAAAAAATAATACAGGAGTTACAGGGTTAAATCCCGGGTTAAATACCTTACGTTGGACTGTAGAAAACAGTGGATGTACATCGAGCGATGATGTAATTATTTATAATGATTTACCATACGAAGCATATGCCGGTGAAGATTTCTCAGTTTGTGGATCAACCAGTTCGTTGTATGCAAACGATCCCGTAATTGGCGTAGGCGAATGGACTGTAGTAAGCGGTTATGCTACCTTTAATGATTCTTCGCGTTACGACGCTTCTGTTCAGCAACTTGCATTTGGAGCTAATACATTGCGTTGGACCATTACATACGATAATTGTACTACCTACGATGAAGTAGTTGTTACAAACAATAAAATACAGGTTTATGCAGGGGTTGATCAAACAATTACCGAGTCAACCACTTTGCTGGCAGCAAATAATCCATCAACCGGAGCAGGACAATGGTCTGTTATTGGTGGTTTTGGTAATTTTGCAAGTCCGAACAATTCCATAACAGAAGTGTATGATTTAGGAGCAGGATTAAATACCTTCCGTTGGTCGGTTGATGTAAACGGATGTATAAGTTATGATGATGTTTCCATCACTTATAATGTTCCGCCGGTTGCAAGTTTTGTTGTAACAAAATCAGAAGGATGCCCTCCTTTAGATGTGTATTTTGTGAATAACTCATTGGATGATTTACCTTTTACATGGGACTTTGACGACGGTAATACTTCCAGCGATATAACTATAAAACATACTTATACCGAGCCCGGAATTTATAAGCCCAGCTTAACCGTAATTAGTAACGAAGGTGTTGCAATTACCAGAGATACCACAATTATTGTTTTTGATCAGCCCGAAGCTTCATTTTTAATTGTGAACAGACAGGTTTACATTCCTGAAGAAGAAGCCATTTTTGTTAATACTTCCACTTCGGCTAATACCTATCAATGGAATTTTGGCGATGGTGGAACTTCTACCGAAAGTGATCCTAAGTATGTTTATACCGAAGAAGGAATATATGATATATTACTCGAAGTATGGTCGGTTAACAATTGTTACGATTCTACTCTGGTAAAGGCAGGTGTTGAAGTACTGGAAAGTGGAACCATACAGTTCCCCAATGCATTTACACCAAACCTCGATGGCCCTTCAGGTGGATATTATAACCCCAATGATTTTACGAACGATGTATTTTTCCCGATTGGTGCCGAAGGAATAGATGAATATCATTTGGAGATTTTTAACAAATGGGGAATTCTGGTTTTTGAAAGTAAAGATGTAAATATTGGTTGGGATGGATACTACAATGGTAATTTACTTAACGAAGGTGTTTATGTATGGAAAGTATCAGGCACCTTGAATAACGGAAAACCTTTTAAAGAGGTAGGAACAGTTTTATTATTGCGTTAAAGATTAAAATTATGAAAAAGATTATATTATATATTATTTTAGCAATTGGGTTTGTGGCAAAAGGACTTGCCCAGGATCCGCAATTTTCTCAGTTTTATTCATCGCCTTTGTACCTGGGGCCATCCCTGGCAGGAGCTTCCGAACAGTCGAGAATAATAGCTAATTATCGAAATCAGTGGTCTAATTTACCACAAGCTTTTTCTACGTATGGTTTTTCAATTGATCATTATATTAGTAATTACAGAAGTGGTATTGGATTATTGGTTTTAAGAGATCAGGAAGGTGGAGTGTATAATACAACACTCGCCGGATTAGCATATTCGTACACAATAAATGTAAACCATGATATTAAAGTGCGTCCCGGACTAACAGCATCATATTATAATCGAAATATCAATTACTCTGAGTTGGAATTTGCCGATCAACTTACACGCGATGCTACATCTTCCATAGAAATTCCTAAAAATGAGCAGATTCATCATTATGATTTTACCTTTTCCTTATTAGGATATACCGAAAATTATTGGTTGGGTGCAACCGGCGATCATTTGCTGGCCTTAAACAATCAATTTGCCAGCGATGATACTTATCCCGATTTAAAAGTAACTGTATATGGTGGCGCACGCTTTAAATTTTTTGAGAGTGTTCGCTCAAAGGAAGATAAATTTATCTCTTTATCATTTCTGTATAAAAACCAGGCAGGGTTTAATCAATTGGATTTTGGAGCAAATTACGAGAAGGATCCTTTTCGTATAGGTGTGTGGTTTCGTGGTATTCCCGCATTTAAAGAAACAGCCGATTTAAATGCAATTGTTCTTTTGGTGGGATATACATTTAAAGATGTAATGATCAACTATAGCTACGATATTTCTACTTCTCGTTTGTTGGCATCGACCGGTGGGGCTCACGAAATTTCGATCGCATATATGCTAGATTTTGGCTGGAATGGAAAGCGAAGTAAAATGGGAGCAGTACCATGTCCACAATTCTAAGCATTTTTTAAATATTGTTTCGTAAATTATTGTTGTTTAGCTATTGCTCAAATATTTGTTAATTAAGTTTAACAGCTTTTCTTTTCCAATT
>CAYVEW010000083.1:0-14033 GCA_964450375.1 uncultured Bacteroidales bacterium | reverse complement strand
TAATTCTTAACAAGATCATTTCGCCTTATTTCATCCACTATTCATTATCCTGCTATCCGTTATAGAACTTATAAAATCTAAACTGTTGATCGTTACATCATAATTATTTTATAACTTGGGTATTATTATCTGAAACTAACTGATTATAAACCCTAATTCTATTTTAAATCATGAAATTAAACTACAAAAAATTAGTAGGTAAGAGTATTCTTTTTCTTTTTACTCAATTTTTATTTTTGAATTTAACACAGTCACAAATTCTAATTGACACTACTCTTACTTCTTACGAAGACGGAACAGCAGCATCAAACTGTCCGGGCCCGCTTTGCGAAATTACTTTACCTGGCATTAAAGCAGATCAGATTAAAGATTATGAAATTCCAACACTGGAAACTCCTGATAACATTTATGTTTCGAACATATTTGGAAGCTGCGTTGAAATAACTAGTAATAATTCGGTAACAAACGCAGATAATATCGTTACTGTTACTGTAAACGAACGCTGCTCTTCCGGGGCAAGTTACATTAGTTTTGTGGTAAATGCCGAAAAAGCGGGTTTTACACCTGAGCATCATAAATATGTTGTTCCGATTTTACGTGACACAATAAAAATTGCTCTTGTTTTAGATATTTCGGGCAGTATGGGATTATTGGTACAGGGCGATACCAAAACAAGAATTGAATCGCTGAAAGAAGCTGTAATGGGCTTAGTATTTAAGCTCGAAGAACTGCAACAAGGAATGGGAGATTCGCTGGCAATGACATACTTTTCTTCAGCTATAATTCAGCCAAATGCACCGATTGATAGCGGTTTTATTGTAATTGACAATACCGATTTGGATTATAATAATCATTCATCAACAAAAGTTTATAATGATTTAGATCCAAGATCTCCATTACAAATGACAGCACTGGGAGAAGGTTTAATTGATGCTAAGAAAAAATTGGATTTAGACAATTCCCAAAATCTTAAACGAATGGTTTTTTTGTTTACTGATGGATTGCAAAATTATGGGAATCAGCTAAAATCAGATGGCTTAACATTTTATCAAAGCGATGACTCCTTAAATAATTATCAGTTAAACCCTAAAGATAGTATTTATTATTTTCCTGTAGCTACCTGGGGTGCAGGTACCGGCCCGGAGTTATTCAAGCAAATTGTTGATGCTAATAAAGGTGAAGTTGTTTTTGCTTCTCCATATTCCGATTTAGAAACCTGGTTTAACAACCAGTTAGTAAATATGCTCGAAGGCGGAAGCCCTCAAATAATTACCGAAAAAAAAGCTAATTCCATTAATGACTCGGTTAATTATAAATTTAACATCAATGATAATATACAATCATTATTAATTGAGATTAAATCTGCTTCAGATGTAAACATGAAAATAATTAAAGATGGAATCGATTTAACTTCAAAAGCCAGAGTTAAAAATTATAATGATTATAACTTAGTAAGCTTTCATTTTCCTATAATAAATCAACCTATAATTAAATCAGGCGGAGAATGGGAGTTGGTTTTAAGCGGCCAATCAGAAAAACCGTATTTTATTTCGGTAATTGCTGATGATCATTTTATGAACTACAGCTGCAGCCTTAATCAATCAATCTATACTATTGGTGAAACTATGCTGTTTAATGTTGATCTATCGTACAGAGAAAAGCCAATAACAACTTCCGGAAATTCGATAACCGCCATTGTTTTAAAGCCAGGTAATGATTTAGGGCATTTATTATCAACTTTTGAAACTCCCGGCTCAGATAATGTTGTTGATATGGATTCTGATGCCAACCAGAAGTTTAATAACCTTTTAGCTAACGATATTGACTTCTATAATGCACTTTTACCCAGCGAACAAATTATTGAACTTACCGATAACGGGAATGGTAATTTTACCGGTTCGTTTAATAGCACAGAACTTGCAGGAATTTACAATGTGATTTACCTGATTAATGCAAACACCGAAAACCATGGAAAAATTGAGCGAACCAAATCCTCATCTACCTTATTTGTTTTCGGAAATATGGTAGAAGAAGAACCAGAAGTAGTTGATGATGCTCCTAAACCAAGCTCTGGAAATCAAAATAATTACATGGTTTTAAAAATCAGGCCTAAAAATAAATTTGGAAACTATATGGGGCCCGGTTTTAAATCAAAAATTAAGGTAAATAGTAAATCGCAAGCATTCAAACCACACAAAGCTGCATCCATTAAAAAAGATGATCATAAAAAAGAACCACATTTAATGGAAATAAAAGATAATTTAGATGGCAGTTACTTTTTATACATTGCAAATATAACAGATACAGATAAATGGGATTTTAATATTACTGTACGAGATGACGTTTTATATAATTACTCCAAACCATTACCCGTATGGATTTATATTCTATTATTCATTTTTATCCTGATGATATACCTTGCTAAAAAATCCAAAAGAAATAAAACGCTGGCATGGATATTAACAATTGTTTGGTTACTAATTATAATACTGCATTACCTGGGATATTTGAACTTATTTTAACACAAAAAAAGGGTGTCCGGAAAGTAAAGAAAAATGATTTTCAAAATCTATTCCCCAATCTAAAGGGTGAAGATACTGAAAATCAAGACTCCCTTTAGGGAAGGGGCAAATCTTGATTTTCAGTACAAAAGTAAAATATGACTTTCCGGACACCCTTTTACTTACTTCAGTTTTTCTTCAATTCGTTTTAGCCTTTCATTAAGTTCTTCGATCTGATTCTCCAACACTTTATTTTTGCTATTTTGTTCTTCAATAATTTTTTGTTGTTCCTGAATTCCTTTTATTAAAACAGGAATTAACTCTGTATATCTAACACTTAGAGTTCTATTCTCATCATTACCAATATCCACAATTTCATTTATTACAGGTTGTAACTCCTGAGCAATTAATCCTATTTTGATTCCTTGTTCTGGTTTATCTTTCCATAAATAAGTAATCGGTCTCAGTTTTAATAAATCATCTAAGCCATATTTTAAAGTACTTATTTCTGATTTTAGTCTCTTATCAGAAGCAGTAGATACTCCACCAGTTGCATATACAACATTCCAGCTATTTGTACCTGATATTCCCAAATTTTTAGAACCATGGTCATCAGGATAAAAATTCCCATCAATCTTAGCATTTCCGTTTTTATAAACTACAAAAGCATCGTTTCTAAAAGTTGGGTTTGTACTGGTACCGTTACCAATAACAAATAACGGATCTCCACTACTCCAACTGCCGGTAGTTCCGGAAAGGGTGTTATATCGCCCGATTACCAAAGAAGCATACGACTGGGCTGTTGTGTAATATCCTGCGGCAATTGAATTCACTCCTGTAGCACTTGAACCCGTTCCGGTAGCAAAAGCTCCCCCAACTGATGTAGATGTTTGATAACCTGCTGTTAACGAATAATCTCCACCCGCCGTTGTTTCATATCCTGTAGCAAAAGAAGCCACTCCGCCCGATGTAGTTCCATAACCACTTGCAAAGGCAGTTGAACCGGTCGTAGTATTTCCACTACCGAATGCAGCTGAGTACGTTTGAGTACATTCATTGCCAGTACCTGCGGCTATGGAACCGTCGCCACTTGCAGAATTACCTGAACCAACAGCAAAAGATCCAACACCATTGGCAACATTATTATTTCCACCAACAATTGCATAATTCCCGGCAGTATTACCTAAACCTAAAGCAACAGAAGCTGTTCCGTTTGCAAGATTATTCGCGCCAAGAGCTATAGAATACTGGCCCACTGCTGTATTATTTGATCCCATAGTAAAAGAAACCTCACCTTCCGATGAATTATTAATACCAAAAGCTGTAGAGTTAAGTCCGGAAGCTATTGTTCCAAAACCGGCAGCCGTAGAAAAATCTCCGGAAGCTTCACAATTGGCTCCTAACACAAAAGATCCTGTTCCAATTGCGGAAGATCCCATACCAAAGGCAAACGAATAATCACCTGTGGCTGTAGTTGTTGTAGTAAGTGGATTTCCACTTATATCAACACCCCTTGTACCAAAGGCAAAACTATTTATACCTAAAGCCTTTGAACCTGTACCAAAAGCAAATGAACTACTATCTGCAATAGCTTCATAACCTATAGCTGTTGAATAAGTGCCTCTGGCTATGCTTTGATATCCCATAGCCTGCGACCATTTTCCTTTGGCCATATTTCTATATCCTAAGGATAATGAAAACTCCCCAACACTATCCGGGTCCGGTACATAAAGCTCACCTGCTAACAATGCTGATTTCTCGGGATACCACATCACTCTTGATTCGTTTAATATTTGTTCTGCGGTTGTTGTACCTAAAATATTAAAATAATCATTTTCGACTGATTTAGTAGGATTACGTCCGGTAACTGCAAATCCACCGACTCGGCCTTTTACACCTCCGTCAGTTATATAT
The DNA here is from genome assembly GCA_964450375.1 of uncultured Bacteroidales bacterium. Classification (GTDB taxonomy): domain Bacteria; phylum Bacteroidota; class Bacteroidia; order Bacteroidales; family UBA12077; genus UBA12077. The sequence goes on along the minus strand of CAYVEW010000083.1, from coordinate 9,618 downwards.
ACTCTTGTACTATCCCTCGTTACCCGCAAATAATCGTCGTTAGCACCTTTGGTTGGATTACGGCCTGTTACAGCAAAACCTCCTACTCTGCCTTTAGTAGTAGTTGTATCATTAATATATATTCTTGCACTATCACTTGTAATTACAAGGTAATCACCAGACATTCCTTTGGTAGGATTACGGCCGGTAACAGCAAATCCCCCAACACGGCCTTTGGTTGCATCTTCTGTTACCCAAATTCGAGTACTATCTGGCGTAACACGTAAATATTCTTCTTCGGGCAAAGGTGCTTTTGTAGGATTTCGACCTGTAACAGCAAAACCTCCTACACTTCCCTTTGATCCTTCATTTACATATACTTTTGCACCATCAGGAAATACCGCAAAAACAACATTGCCATTTTTATCTTTAACCGAAAAAAGAGTATCTGTTTCTGTAAATGAAGCATCTGCTTTTACTTCCAATTTACTGTTTGGGTTAATGACTCCAATACCTACTTTTCCTTTCGTATAATACAAATCGGCACCTGCATTTCCCCATTGGCTGCTATCGTAGGGCAATACAACATCATTACCATTACTAATTTTTAATGTATCACCTGTCAGAGTAAGGTTCTGTAACTCATTAACCGGGTCTGAATCTGCATCTTCAATTTGATCTGGTGGTAACTTAATTGCCCCTCCGTTTTCTAAAAAGATGGTGTCATTTGAAATGTACATTAACTGAAGCTCATTTGCAGGATCTGCATCAGCATCATTTACCAGGGAACTAACATCAATATTATTACCACCGGTAATGCTTAGGTTTGTGCCTGACAAGTTCAATTCCTGATTATCAGTATTAACACCCTGGTATGGAGCAAGATCTATCTGAATTGCATCCGGGTTATTGGTAATGGATAAAACATTCCCATTCATATTTAAATTCTGGATTTCATTCGTAGAATCAGCATCTGCATCATTTTTATCGGCCACATCTTTTGCAAATAATGCATACGGTACTGAAACCAATTGAACCGTACCAACATCAACAAAAATATCTTCAATATCTATTTCCGTTTTAAGGTATTTCGTTCCTGTTTCCCAATTAATTGAACCAAACGTGCCAAATTCTGGCGTTCCTGATCCTATTTTGATATTTACAACTCCAGTTTTAGTAGTTTTAACTAGATATGTCTCAGAGTATAAAAGATCACCATCCATTGAGTTAGCCAGAATAGAAATTTTAATAGTAACATCTTTATCTGCAACTAGCTCCCCAGAGCCATCTTTAATTACAGCCTGATAATTTAACTGTTCAGGAACCTGCGAGTATGCGATTATTGGGATTAAACCAATAATTACCACAAAAACAAACGTTAGTCTTCTCATAATTAAGGATTTAAATTAAAATAAGTAATTTAACGTTTTATAAGCTAAGAATCAAGTTAAATTAATTAACGTAAAGAAAAAGTATACTCACACACTTAAAGATACTAACCCATACTTCGTATTTTATGATCTAATGTTTACTAAAAAACCGTTTTAATGCTTAAAGTATATGGTTTAATTTTTGTTCATAAATTATCGATTGATCACAAAAAACAGGTTTATGTTTTATAAATTTATTTATTCAATCTTTTAAAACTATTTGAAATAATATACGTTACAATTAAAATTATGTATGATTTTTGATATATATTATTTATTGAAATATTTTTGATAAATTTGAAGTAAATTCGGACGCAGAGTAAAAGTTGAAAAAAATTAATATGAAAAAACTTGTATTTATTATTTCCCTTATTTTTTTATGCAACCTCGCATACGGTCAATTAACTGCTGATCAGAAATGGAAAGAAAATATTGTTAAAAATAATATTAAAAGCCAGGATCAGTGGAACTATAAGTACGTTAAAGGAAAATTAACCAAAAATGGCTATAAAAACTACACTAAAATATTTGACCGCAATGGTAATGTAATTGAAGAAGTGTACTATCAATCCGGTACAATTGATCAAAAACTCAATTACAAATACGATATTGATGAAAATAAAGTAGAATATATCAACTTTAAAGGCTCAACAAACAAGCTTCTTTTTAAACAAAACATAACTTACGATCAAAAAAGAAGAAAAGTTAAAGAGAAAAGATTCAATGGAGTTGAAGAGGTAAGTATAGATTATGTTTACGACAACAATGATCAATTAAAATTGATCACAAAATACGATAGTACAGGTTTTCCTATACAAAAAAGATCTTTTGTATATACTGGAAATATTTGCAATATAACTATTACCGATGAATACAAAGAAAAAATTGGTGAGATTGTTAACGAATATGACACCAAAGGTAATATTATTAAAACTACCGAATACGATGAGTCTGGGAAAATTATAGAACAATATTTTTATACGTTCGATAATCAATTGTTAAAAGAAAAAACCAAATATGCAGTTGGTAACTTCATTTATAAAGAAGAATATAAATACGACAACAATAATAATCTTATTGAAGTTATTAAAGAGCAACCAAAAGGTAAAACATTTGTTAATAACAAATACCAATACGATAGTAAAGGTAATTTAATCGAAGAAGAATGGTACGATAATAATCCTAACGAAAATTCTAAAAAAACCTATTTTTATAACGAAAAAGGAATCTTAGAAAGAGTTGAAGTTTATTATTCTTTGTATCGTTACCGTATACAATACCGATACGATTATACTTTCTATTAACGATCATAAAAAAAAGCCTGAATCTTCAGGCTTTTTTTATTGAATCTATTTCTTAATTAATCATATTTATTCAAATCCATATCTTTTTCTCTTGGCCCTGGAATTACTTCTAATAATTCAACTTCGAATAAAGTGGAAGTGTAAGGCGGAATAATACCGGTTGAATTTCCTGTTTCGCCAAATCCTATTTGTGAAGGTAAAATAAACAATGCTCTTTCACCTTCTGTCATTCTTCCAATTGCTTCTTCTAAACCAGGAATTACCTGCCATTTTCTGCCATATACAAACTGAAATGGTGAATTTCTTCTTTTCGTGGAATCAAAAAACTTTCCATTTAAAAATTTACCTTCGTAATGCACCGTTATTGTATCCCCGGCATAAACCCCTTCTCCTCTGCCTTCATTTAATGTGATATGATATAATCCTGACTCGGTAGGTGTTATATCAATTTCTTGTTGGTCAATAAACTGCCTTAATATAACACGTTCATAATCACCAAAATCTTCAATCCAATGCAGAAAAGCTTCTTTTTCTCTGTAATATTCATCTTCTGTTTGGATATTAACAATCTCTATATCAACAAGCATAGGATCATCTTCCTGAAAAAATTCGGGCAATGTGGTTTCCAAGGTTTTTGTAAAAAAATCGTTTGCAGAAATTATAAAGTTTGCTTTATCGTTCTCAGCTAACATTAAAAAGCACTCGTCAATAGCTCCACTATAAGCTGGTTGTGTTATTTGCAGCCGTCTTCTTCCTTCGAAAAATATGGAATCATCCATGGTTTTATACACAATGTCGGCTGTTATATAATCACCGGGTTTCGCTTTTTCAGAACTTTCTCCGAACTTTTTTAATTGATAATAAATACCCGATTTAGTTTTGGAAAAACCTGGATACTTATTAAAATAATCGCACGAAACAATACTTACAGCAATAAAAACAAACAGAACTATTTTTTTATTCATTTTTGATTTTTTATTCATTAACATTTAGAATTTCAATATCATAAATTATGATGGCTCGGGCTGGAATACGATTTTCGTCGCCAATTAAGCCATGTGCTAAATGCGGTGGCATAATAAACCTTGCCTTGCTTCCTTCATTTAACAAAAGAACTCCTTCTTCCAATCCCGACTCGACACCTCCCTGCCCTACAATAAACTGTTTAACTCCTAAGCTATCTGATGTGTAGCATAATGTTCCATCAATTAACCACACATCGTAATCGATACTAACTTCAACACCTTTTTTTACTTGCTTTCCTTTACCTTCGTCATATATCATATACCACAAACCGGTATTAGTCATTTGCATATCCCATCCGCGCCGGTCGATATAATTTTTTATTACCTCAGTATCCTTATTAATCAGGTGTTTATTTATTTCTTCAATTTCCTGTTTGTCAATTTTCGGACTCGTTTTACGCTCCGTCTTTTTATCTTGATTACAAGAAACTAAAATTAATAAAAATATCAAAATAAAACTTTCAACTAAAACTCGTTTAAATGGCATTGTTTAATTCATTTTTATACTGTGGTAATAAATCTCTAAACTTTTGTAAACTTTCTTCGAGTGTGTTACGTGAGCTACCTCCGGAAGCATTTTTGTGCCCACCACCATCAAAGTGTTTTGCGGCAAACTTATTTGTTGAAAAGTTTCCTTTGGATCGAAAAGATATTTTAACTTCATCATCCTTTTCGATAAATATTGCTGTAAAACAAATTCCTTTTATAGATAATGGATAGTTTACAAATCCTTCAGAATCGCCCGGAGCAAAATGAAACCTTTTTGATTCATCTTTTGTAATTGAAATCAATGCTGTACTATATTCCGGAAATACTTCCATCTTTTGATTCAAACAGTACCCCAATAAACGCATTCTATCTTCGGAATAATTATCATATACATTCCCGTATATTTTATCTTTATCAATGCCCAAACCGAGTAATTTCGAAACAACGTAATACGTGTATGGCTTGGAAGAATTGTAATTAAATGAACCCGTATCGGTCATTATACCAGTATAAATACATTCTGCAATCGGTCTATCAACTAAATCACTATCTCCTAAACTTTCTATCACAAAATAAATTAATTCGGCTGTAGAGCTGTATTTGATATCAGAGATTTTTAAATCAACAAAATCAGCTGGTTCGGGATGATGATCAATTAGTACTTTTTTACCAGGTGCAGCAAGAAGAAACTTTTCCAGCCCGTTTACCCTGTCGGAATCATTAAAATCTAACGCAAATATTACATCTGCCTGATTTAAAGCATTTAATACCGTGCCATTGTTTCTTTTATAAACAACCACATGCTCATTGCCGGGGATCCAGTGCAAAAACTCCGGATAATCGTTTGGAGATACAACTACAGGCTTTTTACCTTTTTTTACTAAGTAATGATAAAATGCAAGTGCAGAGCCAATCGCATCGCCATCCGGATTATAATGCGTTATAATTAACGGATGCTCGGTTTGTTGGATGTATTGCTTTAATTGGTTTATGTCTGATTCTGAAATTGTATTCACAGTAAACTTTTTTTCTAACTAACCAAAGATAAAATAATCTGTTCAGAATTTAAGTTAATAGTAAAAAATTTATAATTTAGCCATACGTATTCATAAATATTGTAGTTTTTGAGCGTTTGTAATAGAACTGGATAACCTTTATTAAGAAATAACAAATTATGCCATTAGGATATACCTTTGCAATGATTAAACCATCGGCTTGCAGAAAAAATCATGTGGGCCCGATTTTAGCGATGATTAACCAAGCCGGGTTTAGAATTTCGGCCATTAGATCAACAAAATTAAACAAAGAAGAAGCAGAGCGTTTTTATGAAATGCATCGCGGTAAAGAATTTTTTGATAGCTTATGTGAGTTTATGAGCTCCGGGCCAATTATCGCCTTGCTATTAGAAAAAGAAAATGCCATTGAAGATTTTAGAAAATTAATTGGCAATACAAACCCAAAAATGGCAGAAGAAGGAACTATACGAAAAATGTTTGCCGAATCGCTGCAAAAGAATGCAGTGCACGGGGCCGATTCGATCGAAAATATGAAACGGGAAGCCGATTTTTTCTTTAATCAGCGTGAAAGATATTAATAAAAGAAAAAAAACTATGAAAAGTAATTTTGATCAAATTCACAGCGATAATGAAATAAATAACCCATCGAATTATAAATGGGGAGTTTTTTACTTTAATAAAAAAGACAAACGGGTTGTTTTACCAAAATATCAGAGAGAACGCGGATGGACAGTTAACTTTGCTAACCCATTATCTTATCTTTTCATTTTGCTAATCATAGTAATCATCGTTTCTTTTTCAATCTTTTTATAAAATGATTATTTCAGCCTGCGGTTTGGTTTGCACTGATTGCAACTTTTATAACAATGCTTGCAGCGGATGTTTTAATGTTCAAGGAAAAACATTTTGGGCAAAGGATCATACCGAAAAGGGGATCTGCCCGTTATTCGATTGTGCTGTTAACTTAAAGAAACTCGAACACTGTGGAAATTGCTCCGAATTGCCTTGCAAAAAATTTCACGATTTAAAAGATCCTAATATTACTAAAGAAGAGCACCTTGAGTCAATTAACAAAAGGGTTGAGATTTTAAGAAATTAAATAATTAACGCAGAATTATTTCATCAATTACACTATGCCCTACTTTATCGTTTAATGCTTTAGTCAATCCTTCTCGAAGCATAAATAGTTCGTTTCTGATAACAGATGATTTTAATCGTATAAACAATTTTCGATCTCTGATATAAATTTGATCCGTTGAACGGGCAATGGTTTTACCAACGATTTCATCCCACGAACGGATTAATTCAACTTCTTTTAGTTTATCATCAATTTTTAAGGCCTTTAGATATTCCTTTATTACTTCATCAAGCTTTTGTGTATTTTTTTTTCTCATTAACTAGTTGTATTAACGGCAACATTTCCTTCCGAATCAATATCAAATAAGCTATGTTGAATTTCTATATCTTTCAAAATTGTAACCAAACGATCGGAATTGGTATCGGTAATAAATATTTGTCCGAAATGATTTTCTGCAACCAACTCAATAATTTGTCTTACCCTTTGCCTGTCAAACTTATCAAAAATATCATCTAAAAGTAAAATTGGTTTAATCCCACTAAGTTTCTTGATAAAATCGAACTGTGCTAATTTTAGCGAAACCAAATAGGTTTTTTGCTGACCTTGCGAACCTGCCTTTTTAATTGGATATCCGTTGAGTGTCAGAATCAGATCATCCTTGTGTATACCCACCGTGGTATGTTGCACAATTCGGTCTTTATCCATTGCATTTTTTAACAAAACACGAAACGCGCCATCGAATAGCTGCGAATCGTAAACCAGTTGAACCACTTCTCTGTTTCCTGAGATTCGTGTATAGTATTCCTGAAAGATCGGTATTAACTCTTCAACAAACTGAACCCGTACTTGATGTATTTTCTCTCCTAAATTTATAAGTTGTTCATCCCAAATATCGATGGTATCTTCATCGAAATTACGATTTTGATAAAAATCTTTTAATAGTTTGTTGCGTTGTGCCAAAACACGATTATATTTTATCAATTGATCAAGATATTCCTTATCGTATTGCGAAATAACCATATCCATATACTTTCTACGTTCATCACTACCTTCAAGGATTAAACTATTATCGGTTGGAGAAATCATCACAACCGGCAATAAACCTATATGATCAGAAAGCTTCTGGTATTCTTTTTTATTACGCTTAAATTGTTTCTTTTTATTGCGTTTTAGACCACAATAAATATTTTCATGTTTATCTTTTAAAATATAATCACCCTGGATCACAAAAAAATCTTCGTCGTATCGGATATTCTGACTATCAATTGGATTTAAATAACTTTTACACATCGATAAATAATAAATAGCATCCAGTAAATTTGTTTTACCAACGCCATTTGAGCCTATAAAACAGTTAATTTTAGGCGAAAAACTCATATCGACCTGAGTATAATTTTTGAAATTAATTAGTGATAAATCCTGAAGATTCATTTTGCTACTCTAAATTTTCATGCAAAGATTCTGAATATTCCTTTAAATTAAAAACGAACAATTGATTAAATATCAATTTTTATAAACAAAATATTTTAAAAATTAGTCAAAAGAATTACATTTGCGATTCAAATGTTTACAGATAAATATTTTAATTTTAAATAAAGATGAGCAAAAAGAAAGTAACAGATCAAGATCAATTTGAAGCAGTTGAAAATGCATTAAGTAAAACTGAACGGTATATTGAAGAAAATCAAAAGAGCTTGACCATAATTGTTTTGGCAATTATTATCATTGTTGGTGGATATTTAGGTTATAAAAGATTTGTTATGACACCAAAAGAAAAAGAAGCTCAGTCGCAAATGTGGATGGCTGAACAGTATTTTGCTCGTGATTCATTCAACCTTGCTTTAAATGGCGATGGTAATTATTTAGGTTTTTTAGACATAATAGAAGAATACAGTATTACCAAATCAGCGAACTTAGCCAATTACTACACCGGAATTAGTTATTTACATTTAGGTGAATACGAATTGGCAATCGAATATTTAAAACAATTCGAATCAGATGATAAGATGGTAACTCCTATTGCTTTTGGTGCTATTGGAGATGCATATGTTGAGCTTGATAATTTAAGTGATGCCTTAGTTTTTTATAAAAAAGCGGTTAATACATCCGAAAATGAATTCACAACTCCGATCTATTTAATGAAAGTTGCATTCGTACACGAACAAAATAGCGATTATGCCAAAGCTTTGGAAGTGTATGAACGAATAAAAAACAACTTTCCAAATAGTGCAGAAGGCCGACAAATTGAAAAATATATTGCCCGCGTTAAAGTGCTGGCAAATAAATAATTTATTTTATAAAATATCACTCTATTTAAAATCCTGAGAAATCAGGATTTTTTTATTTTTAAGCACTACATTTGCTCAAATTAAATAAAAGAACTATGGCAACAAACTTAAAAAACTTATCGGATTATGATATTAAATCAGTTCCATCTGCAAAAGATATGATATTTGGAATTGTAACAGCCGAATGGAATAGTGAAATTACAAATTCGCTACTCGAAGGTGCAGTAAACACACTATTAAAACATGGTGCGAAAGAAGAAAATATCTTGCGCAAATACGTACCAGGAACAGTAGAATTAACTCTTGGAGCTCAGTTTATGGCCGAATATGCCGATTTAGATGCTGTTATATGTTTAGGTTGTGTTATACAAGGAGAAACACGTCATTTCGATTTTGTATGCCAAAGTGCAACACACGGAATTACCGAATTAAACTTGAATTATAATATTCCGTTTATTTTTGGTGTTTTAACAACGGATACTTTACAGCAAGCAAAGGACAGGGCGGGTGGTAAACATGGAAATAAAGGCGACGAAGCTGCAATAACAGCTATCAAAATGGCTCATTTACAGTTAGAGATGGAAAACATGGAAGATGATTAGCCGTGATTAAAAGATTAAAAAACTCATTATCAAAAACATTAGCGAATTCAACACATACAGCTAGATTTTTTTATTAATATTTTAAGAATAAAAGTTTGATATTTCAGGAATTTTAATACTTTTGCATTCGCTATTAAAAACAATTACGTTCTTTTAATACAAAATATTGCCGATGTAGCTCAGTTGGTCAGAGCAGCTGATTTGTAATCAGCAGGTCGGGGGTTCGAATCCGTCCATCGGCTCAATATTTTAACATTATTTTTGGGGAGATACCAAAGTGGCCAACTGGGGCAGACTGTAAATCTGCTGGCGTACGCCTTCGTAGGTTCGAATCCTGCTCTCCCCACTCCTTTTTGCGGGAGTAGCTCAGTTGGTAGAGCATTAGCCTTCCAAGCTAAGGGTCGCGG
>CAYVEW010000082.1:0-14065 GCA_964450375.1 uncultured Bacteroidales bacterium | reverse complement strand
CTTTGTATTTCCATTTATGGTATTCGGCCCATTTATATTTTTCGTTATTTTCTTTTTCGTCAATTGTATTAGTTATTCGAGATTCAATGAAAATCTCTCTATTATCTTCATCTAATGGATCTGCGTATGTAATAACATCAGCCCAATCTTCGTCAGAGTACCCAGCATAAGTATCTCTAATATCATTACTTAAATCCGTTTTTTCTGTTCCGGATAGCAGCCAGAACTGGTCTTCTTTAAATAAAGAATATGGTGGTGTAAACTGCAAGCTAAGCGAAAATGATGAACCTGAACGAGGATATATTGGTGCATCCACTGAGTTTCTACCGAAAGTAGTAGTTAAACTTAAATTATTTGCCTTACCATTATTCACTATAAAACCTGACCAATCGTTCAAATCATATAACTGGTAATTAACCGCATTATAGATTGTAAAGAAGTCATCGGGCCATTTGAGTCTTTGTCCAATACCTACCGTTGCTCCAATTACTTTCATATATTCATCACCAATATCGAAGGTCCAGTAATTTTTAACTCTTTTTTGAATAGAGTAATATGCTGAAACAGATAAGGATGTTGGTTTTTTACCTCCCAGCCACGGTTCAACAAAACTTAAACTATATGCAGAGTAATGCTTTCCGTTGGTTTGGGCCCTTATACTCAATGTTTGTCCATCGCCTGCAGGTATGGGTTTCCATGCGCCTTTTTTAAACATATTTTTGGCGGAAAAATTACTAAAACGAACACCCAAAGAACCAACAAACATATTATTACCCCAACCTCCTGATATTTCGAGTTGGTCTGTTGATTTTTCAACAACCGTATACTGTAAGTCAACTTTTCCTTCTGCCTGGTTAATATTAATTGGTTCGATCCCCATCTGTTCTGCATCGAAATAACCCAGTTGGGCTAATTCTCTTTGCGATCGCATAATATCCGATTTGCTAAATAAATCGGAGGGTTTTGTTCTTAATTCTCTGCGAATTACATGTTCATTGGTTTTTGTATTTCCATTAATTATAATTTTATTTATTCGTACTCGATCGCCTTCAAAAATTCTCATCTGAAGATCAATGGTATCGTTATTTATATTTTGTATAACCGGTTGTACGTTAAAGAATAAATATCCGTTGTCGAGATAAAGATTACCCACAGCATCTTCATCCACATTTAATCTCATGGAAAGTTTCTCTTCATCGTAAGGATCGCCCTTTTCAATTTTTAAATACTCATCCAATGCTTCGGTCGGATACTTGGTATTTCCAACCCAATTTATATTACCAAAATAGTATTGATCACCTTCAGCTATTTCAATATCAATAGCGAGCCTGTCATCTTCAACATAATAAACAGAATCTTTAACAATTTCGGCATCTCTATAACCCTTTGATTTATATTCAGCTATGATTTTTTGCTTATCTTCTTCGTACAAATCTTCAATATATTTTGAACCTTTAAAAAAGTTTAAGTTCACTTTTTTAGTTTCTTTCATTAGCCGTCTTAACTTTCCATCTTTAAAAACAGTAGCTCCTTCAAAATTAATATCCTTAATTTTTACCTTTTCTCCTTTATCAACAATAATTTTTAACTTAACATTATTAAGCGATAGGGTTGTATCGTCAACTAATACAATGTCCACCTGACTGTTTAGATACTTTTTGTCGTATAAATAATCTTTAATAATTCGTTCTGCTTTGTCCTTAAGGTTTTCGGTAACCTGCATGCCTTTTTTCAGCTCGAGTTTTTCCCTAATATCCGACTCCTGACTCTTTTTTAAACCAACAATCTCAAGTTCTGAAATTCTATTTCGTTCTTGCAAATAAATATCTACCGAGATACTATCGCCAAGCTCTTCGCGAATGGTTAATTTTACATCGGAAAACAATCCCTGATTCCAAAATTTCTGTATAGCATCCGAAAATGCTTCGCCCGGCACATCTACCTGCTGGCCTGCGAATAATCCAGAAACACTAACCAGGACACTTTTATCCAGATATTTAATTCCATTTACGTTTATTTCCTTAATGATATATTTTTTCGATTTTTTATAATCTACTACCTCAAGATTCGCATAATTATACTCTTGTGCTGTAGTAAAAAATGCTACTAAAACAAAAACCAAACTACTTAATAACTTCTTTAACATTCTTATCAGTATCTATTTAATTAACTAATTTTTTACTTGTTCTCCGGTTTTTCCGAAACGCCGCTCTCGTTTCTGATAATCTAAGATGGCTTCGTACAAATCATTTTTTCGATAATCGGGCCACAAAACTTCTGTAAAATAAAGCTCAGAATAAGCTAATTGCCAGATTAAAAAATTACTAATTCGATATTCTCCACTTGTTCTAATCATCAGGTCCGGATCCGGAATTCCTTTTGTATTTAAATAATTCTCAAAAAAATCATTATCAATTTTATTGATTTCAATTGTTTCTTTTTGATTATCTTTTAAAATATTTTTTACTGCATTTAATATTTCCCAGCGTGCACTGTAATTTAATGCGAGTATTAGTGTTAAACCTTTATTATCTGATGTATTCTCAATTAATTCGTTAAGATTGGCACGTACATTTTTTGGTAATCCATCCGTGTCGCCAATAGTCAATAAACGAACATTATTTTTAATTAGTGTATCGGTTTCGGAATTAATTGTAGTTACCAGTAAGCCCATTAAAGCATCTACTTCTTGCTTTGGCCTGTTCCAGTTTTCGGTAGAAAAAGCATATAATGTAAGGTATTTTACGCCCAGCTCGCCAGCCCCTTCAACCACATCGCGAACTGCCTTAACTCCATTTTTATGCCCAAAAATTCGTTGATTTCCTTTCTTTTGCGCCCACCTTCCATTACCGTCCATTATAATTGCAATATGTTCTGGTAATTTATTCTTATCAATCTTATCTTTTAATTCCATCCTGAATTATAAATATGTCGGACAATCCAATTTATCTCTAAATAACTTATAACTTACAAACACTCCACAAAACGAATACCAATCGTCGTTATGAATAACCGGTGTATTATTTAAATCTTGTATGGTAGCCACACCATCAATATTATCATTGAATGTTTTGGTATAGCTCCATTCTACACCTAAAGTTAAGCGCTCAAAGATATTATATTTAATTCCTAATCCAAAAGGAATTGTGATTGGATTTTCAAAGTCGCCCGAACCTAATATAAAGTTAGCTCCAATCCCAAGCAAAACGTAGGGTGTAAAGCGTTCTTTATTTTTTTTTATATACCCGGAACTTGTATAAGGCATGAAATTAAATTCAAACTGAAAGGATAAATCGATCACATGGGCTGAAAAACTTGCATCTCTTAATTGATTTTCAAGATCTTTAAAATCGGAATCAGTGCCTCTTAAGCCTCCATACATTCCCTTTAAGCTCGCTGTAAGATGGTTACTAAAATTATATTTTATTAATGCTCCAAGAGCTGCCGAAGGTGAATAAAACAGTTTCGACTTATTAATATCGCCATGATAATACGAGGTTCCTAAGAATGCTCCTATTTCTGCCTGACTTTGACCTGAGATATTTGAGAAAGTAAATGAGATAAAAATCAGTAATACGTATCTTTTCATAAATTTTAAAAACGAAATTTCCTTTTATTGTTTGGGTTTCTTTTAATTTTATGAGAAACGTAAATTACCGATGAATAGTATAAATCTTTTCTTTTATTTGCAGGATTATCCGGAGCAAAGCCATCAAGATAATCACTGGTTGTAAATCGCCCGCTTAACTCGAATCCAATAAATGTGTTTACAGTTAAGGGGTATTTAAGACCGATTCCAACAGGGAATGTTAGTACAAAGTTTTTATTGTCGACGAAACGCCCACTACCATCCAAGTTATCCAGCGCTTTCGGTTTAAAATAGCCTGCACTTAAACCTGCAAAAACATACACATTGAGTCCGGCATTAAATTTTTCCAAACTACCCCTTAACGACATTTTCGAATACTGGATAATTTGTTTTTCGGGAGTAATATGATATTCTACATGGCCATATAACTCGTACATATTAGTTGTAAAAGAATAATTTCTTGCTTCGTTTTGTGATCCCACATCTGATCCATGAAAATTTAAATACGAAAAACTGGCTTTAGCAGCAACACGATCCAAAATGCGGTATCTGTACCCCACCGATAAACCGGGGCGTGTGTTGGCAATATCTATATCTGCAAATGATGAAGCGTCGGGATCTTCGGCCCCGCCTATATCTCCAAAATAATTTACGGTGCCAATACCATACATATATTCTTCTCGTGCTAATTTCCATTTTTGAGGATAAGCCAGATAAGAAATTGTCGAGAAAACAAACAGTAGTATTAATATTTTGCTTTTCATACTCTCAATTTATATTACAAATGTATTGATTTTTATATCAAAAACATTATGTTTTTAACAATTTACAGGCCAAATAGTTGATGTAATATAAGAAAAAAAATTAATTTCTTCGATCTGCTCCCCACATTAATTTATTTCGCAGGGTTTTATAAAAACTGGTATCCTTTAATTTTATTAAATGGATATTAAAATCTGCCTTACTAATTATAATTTCTTCGCTATTATTTATGGTTACTGAACGATGATCTAATGACGCGATGTATTTTGAAGATCTGCCTTCTAATTTTAATTTTAGCTTGCTCGTGTCGGGCAAAACAATTGGGCGTACGGTTAAATTGTGTGGTGAAATTGGTGCAATAACAAAGTTGCCTGAATTCGGAATAATAATTGGCCCGCCTACACTTAAAGAATATGCTGTTGATCCCGTTGGTGTAGAAACGATTAATCCATCGGCCCAGTAAGTATTCAAGAACTCATTATCGATGTATACATGAACTGTGATCATTGCCGAATCGATCTTTTGAACGGTAATTTCGTTTAAACTATAAGGAAAATCATTAAAAACATTCGATGATGTTTCAATTTTTAATAAACTTCGTTTTTCAATACTATAATTGCCTTTTATGATTTGTTTTAAGGCATTTTCAATTTGTGTTTTTGAGATACTAGCCAAAAATCCCAATCGCCCGGTATTTATTCCAACAATTGGTATATTTGAATCGCGGAGAATTGTAACAGCATCTAAAATAGTGCCATCGCCACCGATACTTATCATCAGATCCACGTTGTTTCTTATTTCCTGATGTTTTGAAAATACCTTTACCGAACGATTATCAAATTTGATTTCATCTTTCAAAAAGTCAAAGAATACTTTATAAATAAATACTTCAACTTTATGCTGTTCCAGTATACTAAAGAACTTGGTGATATACTCTTTGAAACCATCGTCGAAATTCCGTCCGTAAATAGCTACTCGCATAATTTTATTTGATTATTGGTGCTCCAAGGTGAAAAAATAATCCATGTTCTCCAAATTTATTCAATGAATATTCAATTCGCAAAACTTTATCGTAATAAGTAACAAAATCGAACCCGATTCCGCCCGAATAAAGTAATTCGTTAGAAATACTGGTTTGAATATTGTTTTTTGAATCGACATAACCTGTATCGAAAAACAAATTGCAGTACAAAGCGTAATGCGCTTTACTAAACTTATCGGTAGGCAATATGTTAATGTTTATTTTTGTTTGAGGAATCAACTCAAATTTCAGGTTTGTTTTTGACACATAATAATTCCTGCCATTGCTTACGTAAAACTCCATTCCGCGCAGGTAATTCTCGTAGCCAATTGCTTCGGTAAAATAAAAGGAGTTATACTTATTAAAACTGTATTTTCCACCAAAGCTCATGCTTAAATAAAAACGATTTGAGAGTTTTAAATTTTCTTCCACAATATTGTAAATATAAAAAGGGCCTTCGTGTGAGTAAATTCCGAGTCCGGTTTTAACAAGCAAAGATGAAAAACGAAACCCATTTAAGGGATAAATTTTAGAATCGCGGGAATCAAAATCCAGATTATACGCCAACGACAATATCTCAAGTTGCCTGCCCTGATGATAAAAGTAATTTGTATTCAAATTACCTGCCGAATCGGATATTGTTGTATTCTCATATCTAATCCCCAACCAATGATTTGTATATATCTTAGGGCGATATGTTAAATACGTGACTGCCTTGGTGGAAATTCTTGCATACTCATTGTCGGAGCGGATATAGGTCAGCTCATTATTAACAATCTGATATGCCAGCTCGCGATTACGCGAGTAATTTAATTCAAAGCCCAAACCAAGTTTTTGATTACTGCCTAAAAAAGGATTATTGTACGAAATTACATATTGGTTATTGTGCCCAAAGATGGTTTTTAGCTTTAAAATTTCTTTTCTGCCACGAAAATTATTGATAAGAACAAATAAGCCATAATCAATTCTCGACCACTCCTGATTATTTAAATAGGAACTTAAATTGCGGTCGGCATGTTCCAAAACCGGATATGGCCAGATATACCAACGTTCCTGAAGCTCAATAGTAATAATCAAATTATATTGATTAATCAGCTGGTACGATATGGTTGCAAAATTAAATAAGGAGGTATTCAGCAGATTTTCTTTTGATCTTTCCAGCAGAAATGTTAACTGCTCATTGCCAATCGTATCACCTTGCGCAAATAATAACTCCCTGTATATTACTTTTTCTTTGGTAACATCGTTTCCTAATATGATAATATCCCTTACCAAATAAGATTCCTGCGCAAAATTATTTAAGACTAATAAGTTTAGAATAAAAAACAGGGAGAATATTTTCAAATAATTCATGAAAGACGCACTTAGATATTTAAGTATCGCATAAATAAATCAAATCTTTCATTGTAAAGATCGTCTTGTTCATCGAACTCCATAAACGATGCTTTAATGTTATATTCGTAGCGATTAAAAGTCTGAACAATTGCAGTAACATCGGTTAGATTAATCTTAAGCGTAACTTCTAGTTTGGTCGTATCTTCGGTTGTATAAATATACATGCTGAGAATTTTTGCATTGTTCGATTCAACAATTTGCGATATCTCAGTCATTGAATAGTCGCTTTCCGGAACTTCAAGAACAATAATCCCTCCGGGTTTTTCAATTGCCGAAAGCTTGGAAAAATAATGTAACAAATCGGTTACCTGAACTACTCCCAGGTATTTATTATGATAATCAAGCACCGGAACAATGGTTAATTTCGAGCTTGCAGCAACATCCATTAATTCGTAAATGTGCTGATCGTGCCGAACGTAAGGGCGCAGCAATGAAAGTCGGTGATTTCCAATAGGTTCATCGGGGTTATTAACATCATAAATATCGGCATCGGATATAAGCCCTAAAAACTCTTCGTTGTTCACTATTGGCAAATGCGATATACGAAATACTTCCATCCAGTTTAGTGCTTCAACCGCAGTATCGGATGTTCGTAAGGCAGGAATTTCGTCGGATATTAAATCTTTTGCCAACATATATTAACTCTTATTGAAAATACTCGTATTTTTGCACAATTAACAAATTAATTGTTTGAATTGTTTATAATCATATGACCAGACTAAGTGTAAATATAAATAAAATTGCAACATTAAGAAACGCTCGTGGCGGAAATTATCCAAATGTTTTAGATGCGGCAATAAATTGTGAGCGTTTTGGCGCCCAGGGAATAACAGTACATCCGCGACCGGATGAGCGACACATTCGTTATCAGGATGTTTACGATATAAAACCTGTAATTACTACTGAATTTAATATAGAAGGTTACCCATCGGAAACTTTTATTGATTTGGTATTAGATGTTAAGCCAAATCAGGTTACCCTGGTTCCTGATCCGCCAGATGCTCTAACATCAAATGCAGGCTGGGATACCATTAAACATAAAGATTTCTTAAAAAAAGTAATCTCGAGATTTCAATCGGCTGGCATCAGAACATCTATTTTTATCGAAACAGATACTGAATTAATAAAACATGCAGCTGAAACAGGAACCAACCGGGTTGAGTTGTATACCGAACCTTATGCGGCTAATTATTCAAACAACAGAGAAGAAGCTATTGCTCCTTTTGTTAAAGCAGCGCAAGCAGCAGAAAAAGTTGGTTTAGGATTAAATGCGGGCCATGATTTAAGTTTAGATAACTTAAAATATTTTAACAAAAATATTCCGGGATTGTTGGAAGTTTCAATAGGACATGCACTTATTTCTGATGCACTTTATTTTGGGCTGGAAAACACCATTCAGATGTATTTGCGTGAATTAAAGTAATATTTTATGCAGTTGTTTTTTAGAAAATATGGCGAAGGGCCACCTTTAATTATTATTCATGGATTGTACGGTTCATCAGATAATTGGGTAAGTATGGGAAGACAACTTGCTGAAAATTTCGAGGTATTTCTGATTGATCAGCGTAATCATGGCCAATCGCCCCATTCACCTGATCATAATTACCAGGTTTTAAAAGAAGATTTACTTGAATTTATGGATTCTCAATCCATTGAAAAGGCTATAATCCTGGGCCATTCCATGGGTGGAAAAACAGCCATGTTTTTTGCGGTCGATTATCCCGAAAGGGTAAGCCGGTTAATTATTGCCGACATATCGCCCAGATCATACAAATCTACCAAATCATCGCAACTTTTATCGCACAGCGACATTATCCGAGCCATGTTTAATGTTGATTTTTATGGCATTACCAGTCGCGATGAAATTGATGAGATTCTGTCGAAATCAATTCCCGATGAAAGAATCCGCCAGTTTTTGCTTAAAAATGTAAAACGGGAAAAAGATAACACCTATAGCTGGAGTATAAATATTCGGGCAATAAAACATGAACTGGAAAATATTATGGATGGTTTAAGCGAAGATCAGACAGAAGTTACTGGTTTTCCGGTTTTGTTTTTAAAAGGAGAAAACAGCGAATATATTCAGGATGCAGACCGCAAACTGATTTATCAGATATTCCCTTTTGCTGATATTGAAACCGTTCCAAATGCCGGACATTGGTTACATGCCGAACAACCCGAAATTTTTATACAGAAAGTAATCGATTTTATTTTACAATAATTTGCTTTGCGTTGCAGATTCCACATTTTCCTGATGAATCAACTCTTCGCCTTTGTATCTGATTAAAAGCTGAGCAATTGCCAGCACATCCTTTTCGCAATAAGTTACAATCCGCTGTAAATCTTTATCTTTCCAATACACATCGGCCACCATACTTCCGTCAATATCGTCTTTGGGTGTTGGAATATTAAAAATATGCGTTAACAGATTTAAGGATGTATAGTTTTTATAATCGCCAAATTTCCACAATTCGAGTGTGTCTAAAAACATGACTTCCCATGGTTTTTTACCTGCAATATCGAGAATCTTAGGTAGTTTCAGGCCATTAATCAGCATTCGGCGGGCAATGTAAGGAAAATCAAATTCTTTACCGTTGTGGGCGCATAATTGCAAATCGTTGTTTGACGAATGGTATTTTTTTAACATATCGGCAAATTCTTTTAGCAACAAACTTTCCTCATCGCCAAAAAAGGATTTTAACCGAAAAGTCCTGTGTTCGCCTTTATTTACAACAATACCAACCGATATGCAAATGATTTTTCCAAACTCAGAATAAATTCCGGCCCGCTGATACACATCATCAGCTTTCTGGTCTTCAGTTCGAAAGTAAGAAGATTTTTTATCCCAAAACTCTTTAAATTTTTCGGGAACCGAACTATACTCCGGGTATTGCGGTACTGTTTCGATATCCAGAAACAATACATTTTCAATCTTAACTTGATCGAGCATAACTCAACTTTTATTTTTTAATTTCAATGCGTAATTTCTTTTCAATGAGAGTAGACATTAGATCAATCCCAACTTTGTTTTCGCCACCTTGCGGAATAATTACATCGGCATATCGCTTGGTTGGTTCGATAAACTGAAGATGCATTGGTTTAACTGTTTTCTCATATCGCTCGAGTACTTTATTAACCGAACGTCCGCGCTCAACCAGATCGCGCTGAATTACACGCATTAAGCGATCGTCATTATCAGCATCAACAAATACCTTAATGTCCATTAAATCTCGCAGTTGAATATTCTGTAAAATAAGAATTCCTTCAATAATAATTACCTTCTTAGGTTCCACATGGATTGTTTCCTTCGATCGTGCACAGGTAAGATAAGAATATATCGGCTGTTCTATTGCTTTTCCCTCTTTAAGCTTTTTAATATGCTCAATAAGTAACCGAAACTCCAGCGATCGCGGGTGGTCAAAGTTTATTTCCTGGCGTTCTTCCAGTGGTAAATGGCTATTGTCTCGGTAATACGAATCTTGTGGTATAATTGCCACTTCATTTTTAGGAAGTTTCTCAATAATTTTTCGAACTACGGTAGTTTTTCCTGATCCTGTTCCACCTGCTATTCCAATAATAAAAGACATATCAATATTTTTTTTAATAACTTTATCCAGTATTTGGGTATGAAGATAATATAAATTTACACAAAAATATTCATCAGATGATAAAGCATATAATCATGTTCAGGTTTATTAATGCGAACAGCGATCAAGATAAATTGCTAAAAGCCAAAAGAATGAAAGAAGTTTTCGAACCACTGAAACAAAAAATTAATGTGGTACAATCGTACGAAATTGGTGTTAATTTAAAGCAAACAGATTTTTCGTATGATCTGGCAATTACATCCACCTATCGATCGTGGGATGATTTGGAAACCTACATTAAACATCCTGAACATCAGAATGCAATTAAAGCATGCAGCGACATACAAAAAGAAAAAGCAGTGGTTGATTACGAAATTTAAACAAAAGAAGATGAACGAATTATATCCTTTAAAATTTAAACCCATATTAAAAGAGAAAATATGGGGCGGGCAAAACCTTAAAA
This sequence comes from uncultured Bacteroidales bacterium, assembly GCA_964450375.1. Lineage (GTDB taxonomy): Bacteria > Bacteroidota > Bacteroidia > Bacteroidales > UBA12077 > UBA12077. The sequence goes on along the minus strand of CAYVEW010000082.1, from coordinate 3,248 downwards.
GATCATTAAATAAATCGATTCCACTTGATAAAAACATAGGTGAAAGCTGGGAAATATCAGGTGTAGAAAACAATGTTTCGCTTGTGCAAAACGGTTTTTTAGCCGATAACAATTTAAATGAACTCATTGAAATTTACATGGGTGATCTGGTTGGCGACCGGGTGTATGACCAATTTGGTTTGGAATTCCCATTGCTCATAAAGTTTATTGATGCCAACGATAAACTTTCTGTACAGGTGCATCCCGACGATGAACTGGCAAAAGTAAGACACAACACCTTTGGAAAAACCGAAATGTGGTATGTAATTGATGCTGAAAAAGATGCTGAGCTGATATCGGGTTTTAATCATGAAATGGATAAGGAACATTACCTGCATCATTTAAATAAAAATGAGATTACCCGGATTCTGAATTTCGAAAAAGTTAAAGCAGGCGATGTATTTTTTATTCCGGCAGGAAGAGTGCATGCTATAGGTTCAGGAATTGTTCTGGCCGAGATTCAACAGACTTCTGACATTACCTACCGCATATTCGACTGGAACCGAAAAGATACGGATGGTAATTACCGCGAATTACATACCGATTTAGCTGTAGATGCCATTGATTATAAACACTACGATACTTATCGAACCGAATATAAATCGGAACGAAACCTTACCACTGAGATTATCAAGCATAAATACTTTCAGACTAATATTTTAGAGTTTGATCAGCAAATTGAAAAAAATTATAACCTGTTAGATTCGTTTGTAATTTACATGTGCATTGATGGTGAAATGGAGATCATTTACAACGAAAAACAAAAAACAGTTGTAAAAAAAGGAGAATCGGTTCTGATTCCAGCAGTATTTGAACATTTGGTTTTAAATCCGGTTGTTCAGTGTAAACTATTGGAAGTTTACATTCCTGAACCTGAAAATGAAAAAACTACCCCAAAATAAAGGTATCGTATTATTCGACGGATATTGTAATTTATGTTCGTGGTCGGTTCAATTTATTATGAAACGAGATAAAAACGACTATTTTCGTTTTGCTTCCTTACAGTCCGAAATTGGCAAACAGGTAATTAATCATTTTAATTTACCTTCTGATTTTGATGATTCGGTCGTTTTAATAGAGAATAATCAGATTTACTTTAAATCAACAGCTGCTTTGCGTATTGCAAAAAAACTCAAAAGCTTTTGGCCCTTGAGTTCTATTTTTATGGTAATTCCAAAATTTATTCGCGACTATATTTATACCATAATAGCAACAAAACGGTTTAAATGGTTTGGTAAAAAAGACGCCTGTTACATCCCTGAAAAGGATGAACAAGAACTATTTCTTTAGAATTAAGTACTATTTTACTGGTAAATATCTGTGCTTATCTTCAAAAAAGTCCATTAGTTGTGTTCTTACTTTAAAATTTGCCGAGTGTTTAATTCCGGCAGGAATATAATAATGATCTCCCTTTTTATAGGTTTTTGTTTCTCCATTAATTGTTAAATCCATTTCGCCTTCAAAAACAACTCCCCATTGCGCTCCATGAGCATGTTCCGGAACAATACCGATGGCATCGATCACAAAAAATACGGCCTGGTTATTGTCTCCTTGAAGCAGTTTCCCGCTTACACCATCAAATGGAATATCTGCATCCGGCAAATTTTTTATAACATCCGGATAAATAGAATCATCAAAATTATTCATCGGTTTTGTTTTAAATTACAACTCAATTTTTCCTTGTTCGATTAATTTATATTTCTTAGCTAAAATTGCGACCAGCTGGCTTACAGCTGCCATAGCCGAAATGGTTTCGGGCGAAATGGTTTTTTGTTGCAAACGAAGCATTAATAAACCATACAAGCCATTAAAACAAGCTTCAATTTCGTTACCCACTGTACCTTTCGATTTATTCATTAATTCGGTAATACCTACTTTTGCTTTGTTGTAGGCATCAATATAATCCAGATGATCTGGTGACTTTAAAAGATATAGATGCAAATCATTCAACTCATTAATCGTATTAAGAACAAATTGCAAGTGGCCTGTTTCTGTTTTTCCTTCTTCACGCATCAGATCAATTAAACCTTCGTACCAGTTCCGGATTTCTTTTTTCACATGATCGGGCTGCTCGAAACGCTGGACAACATTTGCATTCATTTCGTCGGCATCCAGATTATATGCTCGAATCAGGTCTTCAATTTGCCACATATAAAGAATATATTCAGCAATGTTTTCATTCTTTTTTTGTTGTGCAATAATCATAACTAAGTTCTTTTTTTCAGTTCATCAATTAATCTTCGCTCTCTTTTCGTTGGCCTTCCTACTCCCCGATCACGAATTTCGAATCCCGTAAATCTTTGGATCTGGAGTTTTTCCTTTTCGCTCTCCGGAGTAATATCTTCAACATAGTCTGCTACGATTTTCGCCGATTGACGCTTTCCCAGCAATCCTAAAACTTTGTACTGATAAGTAACGGGAGGGCGTTTCACGCAAACAATTTCTCCTACTGTTAGAACACGCGAAGGTTTTACCTGAACATCGTTAATTAATATCCTTCCTTTTTTGCAAGCTTCAGAAGCCTGACTCCGGGTTTTAAAAATCCGTACAGCCCACAACCATTTGTCTATACGTAAATTTAGCTCCTGTTCCATCTCCAATTATTTTATGACAAAGGTATAAAATTGATTTCACTAAAAAGACCTGTAAGGTATTAAAACCAAACAGGCCTGTGGGCATTTATTAAACTTTTCGGTTTTTATCTGTTATTATACTGACTCATTGTTTGTGCAACGCCAATGGTGCCAAAACTTTGTATTATTTCAACAGCAAGTTTTATCCGTTCCGGCAACTGTTCCTTTTCATCATCATCCCATGGGCTTAGCACATAATGAGCTTGTGCACCACGAGGAAAATCATCACCAATGCCAAAACGTAAGCGGGCATAATTCTGATGGCCTATTGCCAGGTTTATATCTTTTAAGCCATTGTGTCCGGCATCAGAACCTTTTGCCCGAAGGCGCAATGAGCCAAAAGGCAAAGCTACATCATCGACAATAACGAGAAGCTTTTCCACAGGAATTTTTTCTTGCTGTAGCCAGTAATTAACAGCCTTACCACTTAAATTCATATATGTGGTCGGCTTAATCAGAACAAAGGTTCTCCCTTTGAACTTATACTCGGCACGATAAGCAAAACGCCTGTCCTGAAAAGAAATATTGGATGCATTAGCTAATGCATCCAATACTTTAAATCCAATATTATGTCGC
>CAYVEW010000081.1:0-14230 GCA_964450375.1 uncultured Bacteroidales bacterium | reverse complement strand
TCTGACGAAATTGCTCAGCTTGCAGTGCAAGGGCCATTGGCATTAAAAGCAATGCAAAAATTAACATCTGCCAATGTGGTAGATATGGAATATTATACCTTCCAAAAATGCGAACTTGCAGGAATTAAAGATGTGATTTTTTCAACAACAGGTTACACCGGTTCGGGTGGATGCGAGATTTATGTTTCAAACGAAGATGCACCTAAATTGTGGAAAGCTGTTTTCGAAGCCGGAGAAGAATATGGCATTAAGCCCATTGGCTTAGGTGCCCGCGATACTTTACGTTTAGAATCCGGATTTTGCTTATACGGCAACGACATAAACGACGAAACGTCTGCTATTCAGGCAGGACTTGGTTGGATTACCAAATTTGTTGATGGTAATAATTTTATCGATCGCGAAAAGTGGGAAAAACAAAAGGAAGAAGGTGTTTCTCCACGCTTAAAAGGTTTTATTATGGAAGATCGCGGAATTCCTCGTCAGCATTATAAGGTTGTTGATGCAGAAGGAAACGAAATTGGCGAAGTAACTTCCGGAACCATGTCGCCCATATTAAAGAAAGGTGTTGGAATGGCCTATTTGAATAAAGGTTTCTGGAAAGTAGGAACAGAAATATTTATCGAAGTGCGAAACAAAAAGCTAAAAGCAATTGTAGCTCGTCCACCTTTTCATGAGAGTAAATAAACATAATTAATTATAACTTAAAACCCTGCTACTGTGCAGGGTTTTTTATATGTCATATTCACGAGGTTAGTGCTGTACTGTCAAAAAACCTTTAGTTGATCGGATATTTTATTAATTTTGTTTTATGAACACCATTGAAGTGTGCTTAGCTCCTAAGCTTTTTAACAATTATTCGATTGATAATAAAATAGTTGTCGTAGTTGATATTTTGCGTGCAACCACTATCATTACAACCATGTTTCAAAATGGTTTAAGTAAACTAATACCGGTAAAAAACCTTTACGAAGCACAAAATTATCAGAAGAAAGGGTTTTTAATTGCAGCCGAGCGAAATGGTAAAAAAGTTGATTTTGCCGATTTCGATAATTCTCCGTACACCTTTACAACCGATGCAATAAAAGGAAAAACCTTGGTGTATAGTACAACCAACGGTACCAATACCATTAATCTGGTAAAAGATGCAGAGCGGGTTGTGCTAGCATCATTTTTAAACCTAAAAGCAATTACAGATTATATCAGTAAACAAAACAAGGATATATTAATTCTTTGTTCGGGATGGAAAGGAAACTATTGCATCGAAGATGCGCTCTTCGCAGGAAGTTTAACGGAGCAACTATTGGAAAAACAGTTTGTTTATGAAGATGATTCGGTTTTAACTTCACTGGAAATTTGGCACACGGCAAAAAAAGATTTACTTCATTACATAAAAAATATTTATCAGTACGAAAGACTTGTAAAACTTGGGTTAGAAGGAATAATTAATTATTGTTTTCAGACAGATATTTCGGATGTAATTCCTGCGTTACAGCAGGATTATGTGATTGATTTAAAGAAAATAACATAGCCAGGGGTTTCTTTTTAGCCTGTTTATTCTTAATTTTATTGCTCGTTTAACTTTCAAAAAGGTGTTAAACATCATATATTTTTTAAATGGAATAATCATTTTTTTTTGCATCTTGCAGTCTGAATTTTATAATTGTTAACAAATTAAAAAACAATATCTTATGAGAAAGCATATTTTTAACGCAGGTCCATGTAAACTATCAGATTCATTATTAAAAAACACATCTGATGCTATTTTAGACTGGAAAGGATTAGGACAATCTATTCTTGAAGTTTCACACAGGGGTAAAGATTTCCAGGCAGTAATGGATGAAACCGTTGAGTTGATGAAAGAAGTTTTAAGTATTCCTGATGGATATTCTGTACTTTTTTTAGGTGGCGGTGCAAGTTTACAATTTGCTATGATTCCTTATAACTTCATGAAATCAAAAGCATTTTATGTAAATACCGGAACCTGGTCTTCTAAAGCTATTAAAGAAGCTAAAATGTGGGGAGAAGTAATTGAAGTATCATCAAAAGATAAAGATTTTACATATTATCCAAAAGGATATCAAATTCCTGATGATGTTGACTACGTTCATATTACAACAAATAACACCATTCGTGGTACCGAAATTTTTGAAGACTTAGATGTAAAGGCTCCTTTAATTGCTGATATGTCATCAGACTTTTTAAGCCGTCCTGTTGATGTTGCAAAATATGATATGATTTATGGTGGAGCTCAAAAGAACTTAGGCCCTGCAGGTGTTACATTCGTTATCATTAAAGATAGCTTTATGGAACAAATGGTTGAAGGGCGAATGATTCCAACCATGTTGCAATATAAAATACATGCCGAAAACGGATCAATGTATAATACACCTCCTGTTGTAAATGTTTTTGCTGTTCGCGAAACCTTAAAATGGGTAAAAGAAATGGGTGGAGTTAAAGCAATGGAAGAACTGGCAATAAAACGTGCTGATTTACTTTATAATGCAATTGACGAGAGCAATATGTTTGTTTGTCCGGTTGCAAAAGAAGACCGCTCGCGAATGAACATTGTTTTTGTAATGAAAGATGAATACAAAGACAAAGAAGCTGAATTTGTTGCATTTGCAGCAGAACGTAACTGTGTTGGTATCAAAGGGCACCGTTCTGTTGGTGGTTTCAGAGCTTCAACATACAATGCTTCTACAATCGAAGACGTTCAGGCTTTAATTCAGGCTATGAAAGACTTCGAAGCAAAAAATGCATAAAAATTATTAGTTAAAATATCTGACTCAAGGTGATATGCCTTGAGTCTTTTTATAAATCCTTAAAAATAAACAATTATGAAAAAAGTACTTGTTGCAACCGAAAAACCTTTTGCTCCTGCAGCAGTAACTCAAATTAAGGAAGTTCTGGATAAAGCCGGTTACGAACTGGTTTTATTAGAAAAATATACCGATAATGCTGATTTTATTAAAGCAGTTGAAAATGTAGATGCTTTAATCGTTCGTTCTGATAAAGTTACTAAAGAAATTGTTGATGCAGCTAAAAACCTGAAAATTGTAGTACGTGCCGGTGCAGGTTACGATAATCTGGATTTGGAAGCTTGCACTGCCAAAAATGTGGTAGCCATGAATACCCCCGGACAAAACTCAAACGCTGTGGCGGAATTGGCTTTTGGAATGGCGGTAATGATTGCTCGCGGAAATTACAGTGGTAAAGCCGGAACCGAATTAAGAGGAAAGAAAATAGGTATTCATGCTTACGGAAATGTTGGCCGTTATGTTGGCAAAATTGCAAAAGGTTTTGGAATGGAAATATATGCTTTCGATCCTTTTGCCGATGAAGAAATGATAAAGAAAGATGGTGTTACGCCACTTAAATCTGTCGAAGAATTGTATTCAACTTGCCAATACATTTCGTTACATATACCTGCAAACGATAAAACTAAAAAATCAATTGGATTCGATTTATTGAATAAAATGCCAAAAGGTGCTACCTTGATTAATACAGCTCGTAAGGAAGTAATTAACGAAGAAGAATTATTAAAAGTATTCGCCGAGCGCGATGATTTTAAATATGTATCGGATATTGCTCCCGATTGTGCTTCGGAAATTGCCGAAAAATTCGAAGGAAGATTCTTTTTTACACCAAAGAAAATGGGTGCACAAACATCCGAAGCTAATATCAATGCTGGTATTGCTGCAGCAAATCAAATTGTTGATTTTATCGAAAACGGTAACACAAAATTTAAAGTAAATTAATTAGTAATAAATCAATTTGAAGTTTATTTAATTTAAGTTGCTTTTTTGAATGCTATATTCATTAAAGCAACTTTGAACTTTAAGCTTTAAACATTAAAATTATTTAAACATGGCAATAATAAAACCATTTAAAGGATTAAGGCCTCCTAAGGAGATTTCTAAAGATTTGGCATCATTACCATATGATGTAATGAACAGTGAAGAAGCTGCCGAAATGGCTAAAGGTAAAGATTGTTCATTATTACACATTACAAGAGCAGAAATCGACTGTGAACCTGGTATTGATATCCACTCCGAAACAGTGTATGAAAAAGCGGTTGAAAATTTTAACAATTTCCAGGAAAAGGGATGGTTAGTGCAAGACCAAGAAGCTAAATTTTATATTTATGCTCAAACAATGGATGGCCGCACACAATATGGTATTGTGGGTGCTGCTGCTTGTGCCGATTATCATAACGGAATTATTAAAAAACATGAGTTAACACGCCCCGAAAAAGAAGATGACAGAATGGTTTTAACTCGTTATACGAACGCAAATATTGAGCCTGTATTCTTCTCTTATAAAGCTGTGCCTGAAATTGATGCAATTGTTGAGAACATCGTTAAAAATCAGGAAGCTGACTATGACTTTGTTGCTGAAGATGGTTTTGGACATCATTTTTGGGCAATAAACAATGCCGAAACAAATAAGAAACTGGAAGAGCTGTTTGCCACAAAAGTTCCTTATACTTACGTTGCCGACGGACATCACAGAACTGCTGCTGCTGCACGAATAGGACTTGAAAAACAAGAGCAGAACCCAAATCACACAGGCAATGAAGAATACAACTTCTTTATGGCTGTTCATTTTCCTGATAATCAATTAAAAATTATTGATTACAACCGTGTTCTTAAAGATTTGAACGGATTAACAGAAGGTGAACTAATTGAGAAATTATCGGCATCATTTGAAATCGAAAAAATGGGAACCGAAATCTACAAGCCTTCTAAATTGCACGAGTTTAGCATGTATTTGGGTAGAAATTGGTACAAATTAATTGCTAAAGAAGGAACTTACGATGATCAGGATCCAATTGGAGTTTTAGACGTTACGATATTATCAAAACAAGTTTTAGAGCCAATTTTTGACATTAAAGATCTAAGAACATCAAACCGAATCGATTTTGTTGGAGGAATTCGTGGTTTAGGCGAATTGTCAAAACGCGTTGATAGTGGCGATATGAAAGTAGCTTTTGCATTATATCCTGCATCATTACAGCAATTAATTGATATAGCTGACACAGGCAATATTATGCCACCAAAAACAACCTGGTTTGAGCCAAAGCTACGAAGTGGTTTGGTAATTCATAAACTAGACTAAAACAAACGTACATAAAGTCATACTTTCCCGAAATCGGAATATGAAAGTATGATTAGGTTATTTTGAAGAAAGTTGTCATATTGAGTTTAGCGAAGTATGAACAACTTTCTTTCTTTTTTATCCTGTCATTTATTTTTTCACGACAAAAACTTTTTTAGTACTTTTGAGTAGGTTTTTAATACATAAAAAAACTTTATAATGAGCGTTGCACAAAATATTAAATATTTCATCGAAAATGAAATACCTTCGAATGTTAAGCTAATAGCAGTTTCTAAAACAAAGCCTGTTGAAACTATTTTAGAAGCTTATCAATCGGGACATAAAATATTTGGAGAAAACAAAGTTCAGGAACTGGTAGATAAATACGAGAAACTGCCAAAAGACATTGAATGGCATATGATCGGGCATATGCAAAGTAATAAAGTTAAATACATTGCACCTTTTGTAAAACTAATTCATGGTGTTGATAGTTTTAAACTTTTAAAAATAATTAATAAAGAAGGGGAAAAGAACAATCGGGTTATTGATTGCCTGTTGCAGTTTCATATTGCCAAAGAAGAAACCAAGTTTGGACTTGATTTAGTTGAAGTACAAGATTTTATGGAATCCGAAAAGTTGAAGGGTTTCAAAAATATAAATGTGGTTGGAGTAATGGGGATGGCTACTTTTACAGAAAATGAAGAGCAAATTCGTTCTGAATTTAAAGAATTAGTTTATATATTTAATCAGTTAAAGTCAAACTACTTTTCTGAGGAAAGTTTTAAAGAGATTTCCATGGGTATGTCAGGCGATTACAAGATTGCCATTGAAGAAGGAGCTACCATGGTGCGCATTGGAAGTTTATTATTTGGTGCAAGGAATTATACATAATAGATTAAATAAACACATAAAATTATGAGTCAGTTAGAAACCACTTACCTGGGATTAAAATTAAAAAATCCTATCATAGTAGGAAGTTCCGGGCTTACCAGTTCGATTGATAAAATTAAAAAAATCGAAAAAGCAGGTGCCGGTGCAATTGTTTTAAAATCCATTTTCGAAGAACAGATAAAATTCGAAGCAGGAAGTTTGTCGAATAGTTCAGGTTCGCCAGAAGCCTGGGATTATGTTAACCATTATGTAAAAGAAAATACTTTACAGGAGTATCTTGATTTAATTAAAAAAGCTAAACAAGAAGTGAATATTCCGGTAATTGCAAGTATAAACTGTGTATCAGCAAAAGAGTGGGTTGGTTTTGCAAAAAGTATTGAAGAAGCCGGGGCTGATGCTCTTGAAGTAAATGTGTTTGTTCTGCCCAACGATAAAAATGCCGGTGCCGATAAGTATGAAAATATTTATTTTGATCTGGCTGATAAATTAAAGAAAACCATTTCTATTCCATTTGCATTTAAACTTGGATCACATTTTTCCAATCTGGTAGGATTTGTGCAGAAATTAAATGTGCCGGGTGTTGTTCTTTTTAATCGCTTTTATGCTCCCGATATTGATATCGATAAGATGAAATTTACATCATCAGAAGTATTTAGTAGTCCGGCCGAAATAAGAAACTCTTTACGTTGGGTAGGTATTATATCTTCTAAAATTACCAGGTTAGATATTGCTGCGTCAACAGGAGTTCACGATGGCAAAGCAGTCATAAAACAATTATTAGCAGGTGCTACAGCGGTTCAGGTTTGTTCAACATTATACAAGAATGGGATAGATCATCTGGAAGTAATGACAAAAGAGATTAAAGACTGGATGGATAAAAACGGATACGATCATCTCGATGAGTTTAAAGGAAAAATGAGCTACGACCGAATTGAAGATCCTTTAGTTTACGAAAGGTCGCAGTTCATGAAATATTTCTCAAATATAGAATAATTAAAAATCCCGCTAACTGGCGGGATTTTCTTTTAAATTTTCAATCACCTGTATTAGAGTGGTTAATAATGTTTGTTTATTATCTTTTGTATCTTCAATGAAATTATTCAGTTTTACAAGGCATTTATCAGCATCGCCTGGATTAACATTTTCGAAATTATCGATTACCGTAAATGCTTCGAACGCCAACTGAAAATCTCCCGCAATAAAAACATCAACAAAAGATTCAATGTGTTTTTCAAAATTCAAACCATTTTTCCAACAAGCAGAAACCAGAACAGGTAATTCAGTGTGGAAGGATTTATCATTAATTGCATCAACAATATTTTCAGCACATTCTTGAATCTTTAAATGTTCTAAAATTTTTATTATTTCTTCCCTTACAAAATTATTGTTTGTCGATTTAAGTAAATTTAAAACATAAGGAAAGATACTTTTATTTCCATTTTTTGAAATGTATTCAAGTGTATTTATAACCTTAATTTGGTCTGTAGATGACAGATTCTTTATTATATCCTTGTTCTCCATATGATCAAAACTCTAGATAGATAAATAATATTCGGATGCAAAATTAGAATAATTCCTAACAATGATTGGATATTCAAATATATATTTTATATATTAGTGTAATAGTTTAACACTTGTTAATCTGGTTTGTATTCTTAGAATTCTTTTGGAATGAAGCGATTGCAGTAGGTTGATAATTTTGTTTTTTAAAAAAAAGTGTTATTTTTACTACAAATTGTTTTTAAATTGGTAACAGTTAATAAACAGCAAATTATGGATATAAAATTTTTAAATTGTAAGACGCTATTCGTTTTAACAATAGTTTTTTCGGTAACATTGTTAATGGGATGTAGCTCTGGTAAAGACAAGCAAGGTGATTCTGAAACTGTTGTAACAGTTGATTCGCTTGAAATTGATCAACAATTAATTCAGGATGTTAAAGCTGTAAAAGAAATTTTTTATTCTTTGCCATCTCCTTTAGAAACTGCCATGATACTAAAGCAGGCAGGTGCTAAATATAACGAAGAGTTAATGAACCCTACCGAAAATGTTACAAATTACGTTACCAATAAAAGTATGGCTCTAAATTTAGGAATTTACACTACCGATTTAAGTTATGCCAGCTTGTTTGATCAAACCCAGGCAACCATAAACTATATGAATGCCGCAAAAAAAATGGCAGAGGGTTTAGGTATCTTAAATGCTATAGATGAAGAAATTATCGAACGTCTGGAAGCAAATATTAATAATCGCGATGTAATTATGGACATCATTTCTGAAACAATTATGAACTCAAGTTCGTTCTTTGAAGAAAATGATCGCCAGGCGATGTCAACAATTGTTTTGGTAGGAGGATGGATAGAAGGTTTATACATTGCGACTAATTTAGTTGGCCGGGATGCCGATTTAGGCAATAACGAATTAGTAAATCGCATTGTAGATCAGAAAATGACCTTAAACACGGTTGTAAGCTTATTGCAAGAAAATATGGATAACGAGGATGTGGCAACGGTAATGACAAATGTAAATGAACTAAAGGCTATTTTTGATAAGATTGAAATTACAACATCGAAAATTGAGCCTGTTACTGATGAAGAAACCAATGTAACTACTCTTAAATCGAAAACATCAGTTTCTATGAGTCCTAAAACTTATAAGGAGTTAAAGGAAAAAGTGAAAGTAATACGAAATAATTTTACATTATAAAATATGCTTCTGTTATGAAAAAGATTTACCAGATATTAATTGTACTAACCGTTTTAGCTCTGTTACCATTTAGCGGTAATTCACAATGTAAAAGCTTTGCAAAAAAGGTGTGTAAATCAGAGTTAATGCCATATATCCATGATGGTAATTATAATGCAGCCATATTAACAGAAGGGGAAGATGCTGAATTATATAAAACATTTTACGCCGGACAGAATTACAGAATCTTTATTTGTGGCTCAGATGCACTCCCTGAAATTGAATTTCAGGTTTTGGATGTAAATAGAAATGTTTTATACGATAACCGAAAAGCTAATTATTCTCGTTTGTGGGACTTTAAATTAGAATCTAGTCAGCAGTTGATTATTTCGTTAAGAGTAAAGAATAGTGAAGGAGAAAGTGAAGAACTCGTAAGTGGTTGTGTTGCTATTATGTTTGGTATTAAAGAAAGTAACGATTAAGATAAATATAGAATCTAAAGATTAGGTTTGAGATTTTCTCAAACCTTTTTTATTTTCCTGAACTTTCTTAATTGAGTTTTTCTTTTAAATATACACCCGTATAAGAATCTTTCAGCTTGATTAATTCTTCCGGCGTTCCTTCAAAAACAATTCTACCACCTTCTTTTCCACCTTCGGGTCCCAGGTCAATAATCCAGTCGGCCGATTTAATTACTTCTAAATTATGCTCGATAATTAAAACACTATTGCCACGAGCAATAAGGGCGTTAAATGCTTCTAATAGTTTCTTAATATCATGAAAATGTAAACCGGTAGTAGGCTCATCAAAAATAAATAATGTAGATTGTTTAGCATTCTCTTTACTTAAAAAAGAAGCTAGTTTTACACGTTGACTTTCGCCACCACTTAAAGTACTCGACGATTGGCCCAGCTTGATATATCCTAAACCTACTTCTGCCAAAGGTGATAATTTGTCAACAATTTTCTGCTCTGTATTTCCCTTACCTTCACTAAAAAACTCGATTGCTTCATTTACGGTCATATCCAAAATGTCGTAAATGTTCTTATTACGGTATTTTACATCTAGAATCTCGTCTTTAAACCGTTTACCATTGCACACATCGCAAACCAATGTTACATCGGCCATAAATTGCATTTCCACTTTTATTACACCTTCCCCTTGACATTCGGGACAACGGCCACCATCAATATTAAAAGAAAAATGAGATGCTTTAAAGTTATTTATCCTGGATAATTGCTGGTTGGCATATAATTTTCTTATTTCGTCGTATGCTTTCAGGTAGGTTACAGGATTCGACCTTGATGATTTACCAATCGGGTTCTGATCAACAAACTCAATACTGTTTAGTGATTTTATATCTCCCTTAATTTCATCAAATTTTCCGGTTTTTTCTCCTGTACCCATCACTATCTTGCTTAAGGCAGGAGCTAAAATATTCCGAACAAGAGATGATTTTCCCGAGCCACTAACCCCGGTTACAACTGTCATAATATTTAACGGAAACTTTATATTGATATTTTTTAAGTTGTTTTCTCTGGCACCAATTAGCTCAATGTAATTATTCCATTTTCTGCGTTGTGGAGGAACTGAAATAAATTCTTCACCTGTTAAATATTTAGTGGTTAAGCTATTTTTGCTTTTTAATAATTTTGAGTGGTTACCCTGAAAAACAATTTCACCACCTAAGCGGCCTGCATAAGGGCCAATATCAATAATTTCATCAGCCGATTTAATAATATCTTCATCGTGTTCAACAACAATTACGGTATTTCCGATTTGCTTTAACTGCCTGAGTACTTTTATTAAACGGTCGTTATCTCTTGAGTGCAGCCCAATACTGGGTTCGTCTAGAATATATAAGGAACCAACCAAACTGCTTCCTAACGAGGTTGCAATATTAATTCGCTGAGATTCTCCTCCCGATAAGGTAGATGATAAGCGATTCATTGTTAGGTAACTTAATCCAACATTTAATAGAAAATCAATCCGGCTATTAATCTCAATCAGAATGCGTTTCGAAACATCTTTTTCGTAATCGGTAAGTTTTAAACTGGCAAAAAATAGTTGTAACTCATCAATAGGCATTAGGGCTAGGTCCTGGAGTGATTTGCCATTTATTTTAACATAAGATGCTTCTTTTTTTAACCGGGTTCCACGACAATCAGGGCAGGTTGTTTTACCCCGATATCGCGATAACATGACACGATACTGAATCTTATATTTTTGCTCTTCCAGATGTTGAAAAAAATCGTTTAATCCCCAGAAGTAACTATTCCCAGTCCATAATAAATGTTTTTGGTTATCGGTAAGTTCAAAAAATGGTTTGTGTATTGGGAAATCGAATTTTTCTGCATTCTGAATCAATCTATTTTTCCATTCCTGCATTTTCTCACCACGCCAGCAAGCAATGGCTTCTTCGTATATCGAAAGGTTTTTATTTGGAATAACCAAATCTTCGTCAATACCAATTATTTTGCCGTAACCTTCGCAACGTGGGCAAGCTCCAACCGGATTGTTAAAACTAAACATGTGGACAGATGGTTCTTCAAACTCAATACCATCTGCTTCAAACTTATTCGAGAAATTTTCGCTTACCGTTTTATCATCATTTAAAATCTTTACAATACAATCACCTTTACCTTCCGAAAATGCGGTTTGAATAGAATCGCCATAGCGACTAATAGAGTCGTCATCGGTATGGACAATGATCCTGTCAATTACCAGGTTTATTTTTTTCTGATTCTTTATTAAGGAATTATCCTTTAAAGCATCAGATATTTTAAATATTTTTGTGTTTAGTTCAATACGAGAAATACCTTCAGCCTGAAGCATAGTTAGATAATCTTCAAACTTTTTACCATTGTTTGGTTTAAAAGGAGCTAGAATTAAAGCTTTGGTTCCTTCTTTAAAAGAAGTTATGTAGTTAACAACATCAGTAACAGAATGTTTTTGTACTATTTTATTTGAAATAGGCGAATATGTTTTGCCAATGCGTGCAAATAAAAGCTTTAGATAGTCGTATATTTCGGTTGATGTACCAACCGTAGATCTGGGGTTGCGCGAATTAACTTTCTGTTCGATGGCAATAGCAGGAGGGATGCCATGAATAAACTCCACATCCGGTTTGTCAATTTTGCCTAAAAATTGCCGTGCATAAGACGATAAGCTCTCAACATACCGACGTTGCCCCTCTGCATAAATGGTATCGAAAGCAAGCGAAGATTTGCCTGAGCCCGAAACACCTGTAATAACAGTAAATTGGTCGCGTTTTATATTGATGTTGATGTTTTTCAGATTGTGAACTTTCGCTCCCTTAATCTGAATGTATTGATCTTTATTTGGCATAATTATTGGGAAATATACTCTTAAAGAATGTTAACAAAACTTAATTGTTTTTGAATTAACAATAATTTTTATTTAAATTGCACTAAATTAATTTAATTAATTACTAACCCAAAATTCGGAGGATTGTTTATCGATTAAAACTCTACCTTTTTTTAATATGTAAAAAAGGAGGTTGTTTTGAAAAAATCAAAACTTACCGATCATGAACTTGTTACAAGTTTTATCGGCGGTGATCAATCCAGTTTCGAAATCTTAATTTCTCGTCACAAAGATAAGGTTTATACTTATATCTTGTTAATGGTAAAAAGCGAACATCTTGCGCAAGATATTTTCCAGGAAACCTTTATCAAAGTAATTAAATCCTTACATGCAGGTAAATATCAGGAAAACGGAAAATTTATTTCGTGGGTGGTTCGGATTGCACATAACTTAATTATTGATCATTTTAGGAAAGAAAAGCAAATGAAAATGTATTCCAACGACGAATACGAAACAGATATTTTTAATTCGTCGCAGTTTTCTGATAAAACCATTGAAGAAAATATAATACAGGATCAAATTATGACAGATGTGCGTAAATTAGTCGATTTTCTGCCTGAAGAACAAAGAGAAGTAATACTGCTTAGGCATTTTTTGGGATTGAGTTTTAAGGAAATTGCCGATCAAACAAATGTAAGTATCAATACGGCACTTGGACGTATGCGGTATGCTCTCATTAACCTTCGTAAGATGGTTGATGAGAAAAATTTGAGTTTAACATCCGTTTAAAAAACATCAAATAAAAATAGCTTCATAGATAATAAATAATTCTCATAGGCGTTAATTAAATAAAATGCAACATAAAACGCCTATGGGAAAATTTTCTACTTTAATTTACTTGTATGATAATTTTGATGAGTTTAATGAGATCACTAATAATGTAAATGATTTTGATGATACTAAATTAAGAGAGCTATTTAAACTCGTTGAAAAGAATACAAAAAAGGTTCCGGATGAAATTGTGCAAAATTTAATAGAGTTTGCAAATAGCCATTCTTAGAACGCAATAGAAATAATACTTACAAGAGATGATGTCAATATCATCTCTTTTTTTTGTGAAAAAACTTGACTTATTAAAAATTAATTAATATTATTGTGATATCAAAATGATATCATATAACTTAATTTAAATTGATAAGTCATGAAACAAGAAAAAGTTTATTCAGCAGCATCAGGATTTTTGATGTTATTTTTAGATTTAATATTGCTTACAGCAAGCATTGTTGGTCTGGTTGTTATACATAACCCCTGGTTAATTATACTATTGGTGATTAGTATATTTATCATGATTGGTTTTATTGTGGTTAACCCGAACGAATCGGCTGTGTTGGTTTTATTTGGGGCCTATAAAGGCACTATTAAAGCAAACGGTTTCTTTTGGGTAAATCCTTTTTTTATACGAAAAAAGATCTCGTTACGCGCCCGAAATTTTGATAGCGAACCGATTAAAGTAAATGATAAAGTAGGTAATCCCATAAAGATTGGTGTGGTATTGGTTTGGAAAGTAGAAGAAACTTTTAAAGCATCGTTTGAAGTGGATGCCTATGAACATTTTGTTGTTGTTCAAAGCGAAGCAGCTCTTAGAAAATTAGCAGGCAAGTATCCTTATGATAATTTCGAAGACGAGGAAGCAGAAGTTACCTTACGTTCGGGTGTTGAGGAAGTAAACGAAGAATTAGAGAAGGAGATTGTGGAGAGATTGGAAATGGCAGGGATTCATGTTATTGAGGCCAGAATTAACTACATTGCATATGCCGAGGAAATTGCCAGCGCTATGTTACGTCGACAACAAGCAACTGCCGTTGTAGCTGCACGTCATAAAATTGTTGAAGGGGCTGTTAGCATGGTAGAAATGGCACTGGAGCAACTTGCAGGTAAGGAAATAGTTCAAATGGACCAGGATGATAAAGCAGCAATGGTTAGTAACTTAATGGTTGTATTATGCTCTGATGAGTCGGCCAGACCAGTTGTGAATACCGGAACCTTAAATCATTAATAATATGCCAGCTAAAAAATCTTTTGTACTTCGGTTGAGCGAGGAAAAAATGAAAGCTCTCGAAAAATGGGCTGCGGATGAATTCCGGAGTACAAATGGTCAATTAGAATGGATCATAACAAAAGCTCTTAAAGAATCCGGAAGATATAAAAAATCAAACTCATCAGAGCAAAA
>CAYVEW010000080.1:5458-14408 GCA_964450375.1 uncultured Bacteroidales bacterium | reverse complement strand
AGTTAGTATTTAGCTAGTATTTTCTGGAATTCGGCATTTGGTTCGGTTCCTTCTAAGTCTTCAGAATATTCAGGTTTTAATCTGTTTACAAAGTACATCTCTAATTGCTCATTGTTTTTTACATCAACCTTACCACGGTAGGTACAGTCAAAATAATCTTTTAAAAATTCGTAGGTATCACCCGAAACATTTACTTTCCCCACCTCGCCTGCTTGTTCCATTCTGCTTGCTTTATTAACGGCATCGCCCCAAATATCGTAAGCGAATTTCTTTTTACCAATTACACCAGCAATCACATCGCCTGTGTGTATCCCTAATCTTAATTCCCAGGCCCTTTCGTTGATTTTTTTCTTTTTTTCGGCATAATCCTTCATAAATTTCTGGATTTTTAATCCAGCTAAAGTAATATCAATTGGATTACTTTTGTTTCTTAAAGGTAATCCTCCTGCACACATGTATGCATCGCCAATGGTTTTAATTTTTTCGATGTAGTGTCCTTCAATTATTTCATCAAATTTTTGGATATACATGTTCAATTCCTTAATTAACTCGGCACTATCCATTGTATTTGCCAGTTTCGAAAAATCTTTAAAATCGGTAAACAGAATGGACACCAATTTATATTGTTTCGATTTTGCAAATCCTTTTTTCTTTAATTGCTCGGCAGTCTCAAATGGTAAAATATTCAGCAGCAACTCATCCGATTTTTTCTTTTGGTCCTCAATAAAAGTTTTTTGTTCTTCGATCTCCTCCCGCTGTTTTTCAAGAATCAAATTAGTATTTTCAAGGTTTTCAGTGATTGTTAAAAGACTTTCATTTTTTGCTTCTAGCCTTTCTTCTGCTTCTTTTAGTGCGGTTACATCCGATTCGATCGCAATGTACTTAATTACTTCATCTTGTTCGTTATAAACCGGAGTTAGTGTAGTCTGTATCCATATAAGCCGACCTTCCTTTGTTTTCCATTTGTTCTCGTAGGCAAAACTTTCAGCTCCATCGGCGCATTTATCTATCGCTTGCGCTAACTTAGGGTTTAACTCTCTGTTAAAAATGGTTTTTTCAAAATGATCTTTAAATTCATCCAATGTGTAACCATACATTTTTTCAAATCCTTCGTTTACCCATTCAATTACCCCATTGGAACTCATTATAACCACTCCTGTGGCAGTCTTTTTTGCCACAATTGAAAGCTCCCTTAGTAATTCATGCTCAATATAGATATCATGTTGAAACTCTCTGCGACTTTCAGCTGCTTCAATACGCATCAATAATTCGTTTAACTCGAATGGTTTGCGAATAAAATCAACAATTCCGTATTCAAACACCCTGTCGAAATTAGTTCTTGGCGTATATTCAGTTATAAGTAAAACCGGTATATCGTGCGTAATATTATCTTGCTTTAAGGACATGATACTATCTACACCGTTGCGTTCCAGACTTTCCGAAGTAACGATAATTATGTTGGGTTTTTCCTTTAAGGCGTTTTTATAGATATCGTTTTTTTTGGAATGAATTAATTGAAATTTCTCTCCCTCATTACGCAGGATATCCTTTACGTAATCGTACGTTGTTGTTTGATCTTCTGCAATGAGTATTTTATAATTCATCAAAAAAATAAATTGTAATGGTTTCTCTTGTTAAAAATATAATTTTTAATCCAACTTAAAGGCGAATTAACAATTTTTTAATTTAAGAAAACCAAGGATTAATAGTTTAAAATATGCATTTGGTCAAAAAGTAACAATTCCACCGGATTTGTTCATCAAAATAAATTTATTTAGTGTAGCTATTTTTGTTAAGTATAGCTATTTTTAAGATTTTGAAATACATTTGAATGATCAGAAAAATTCTTATAATAAGCCATTTAAAAGAAGATGCTTTAAACATTAAAAAGTTAATTGAGACGGATTTTGAACAATTCGAGATATTAATTATTAATCGTTTAGATCAGGTGCAAGAAGAAATTTATGGCAATAAACAAGATATCATATTATTTGATATTGATTTCCCGGATAACAGCAAAAGTGAAATATCAGATATCATTCGAATTATTTCATCCGAAACACAAATCCCTTTGATCGCTTTATCCAAAATTGCTGACTATAAAGAAATATTAAACGCCGGTGCAACAAACTTTATTTTAAAACCCTTTTCAGAGATCACGTTACTCTCGAACCTGAAAACAGCAATTAATTTACTGGATCGGTTTAAAGAAATAGAGCAACATAAAAATGAGATCTACGAAAAAGATCAATGGATTCAATCTCAAATAGAAAACGAACATCGGCAACGGGATATCATTGTAAAAAAGAATCAGGAAATAATGGCAGATATCCGGTATGCAAGTAGAATTCAGCAAGCCATACTTCCAAGGCTCGATTTTATGAATAATAACATAAAGGAGTATTTTATTTTACATCAACCCAAAAGCCATGTAAGCGGCGATTTTTATTGGGTAAACTGTAAAGACGACCTTAAAACAATAGCGGTTGGCGATTGCACCGGACATGGAATTTCAGGAGCTTTAATGCATATGCTCGGAGCAGTTTATTTAAGCGAAATCACTTCGAACAATAAATCGTTAAAGGCCAATGAAATTATAAATAAGCTCAGAGATTATATAATGAAATCATTAAATCAAACCGGCGAATCAGGCGAAGCACAGGACGGTATGGATATAGCATTATGTATTATCGATTACAAAACCATGAAACTTCAGTTTTGCGGAGCAAACAATCCATTATATATTATTCGGGATAAGGAATTAATTGAAATAAAAGGCGACCGGATGCCTGTTGGTATTCATATTAATTTTGACAAGTCTTTTACCAATCACGAATTCGATTTAAAGTCCGGTGATCAACTGTATTTGTTTTCCGATGGTTATGCCGATCAGTTTGGAGGTGCTAAAGGAAAAAAATTCAGGTATAAGCAATTTAAAGAATTAATGGTTTCTAATAGTCATCTGCCGATGAATATCCAAAAAGAAATTTTAAATAATGTGCATGATAAATGGCGGGGTAATTTAGATCAAATTGATGATATTCTTGTTTTTGGATTAAAAATAGAATAAATTTAACTTTTATAATATTTTACGAAGTGGGGAAAGTACACAAAAATATATTATTCGTTTTAATTGGCTTTTTCGTTTTTTATTCGATCACTGCACAGGAGATTCCTGAAAACATTAAAGCCGAACTATCTAATTACGAATCTCAAATCGAAAAATATAAATCAGAGCAAAACGCTCAACTTGAGTTGGAGTTCCTGAATAAAGCAGCCTTTCTTTGCTGGAATAATCAATTATATCCCAAAGCTATAAATCATTTTAAAAGAGTTCTTGTTTTAAATGAAGAACTAAAAAATCAGAATGGTATTTTATTAAGCACCAATTACATTGGGATGATTTACGACGAAACTCAAGATTACAGCTCGGCAATTAATTATTTTAACAAAGGGCTGGAAATTAGCAAAGCGCAAAACAACAAGAAAAATATAGTTTCGGCACTGGTAAATGTTTCGCAAACTTATCAGCAGCTGCAGAATTACGAAAAGTCGAATAATGCAGCATTAGAAGGAGTTAGTATAGCCAAAGAATTAAACGACCTAAAGTTTGTACGCACATTTTATGGAATAATTGCCAATAACTACCAGAGTTTGGGAAATTCGGAAAAAAGTATAGAATATTTTGATCAGTTTGCTTCTATCGATAAATTCCTGAAAAACCAGGAAATTAAAGACATTAAACAAGAATCTGAAAAGCAGGTAAATCAGGCAAATGTAGAGAAACAATATACAGAGAAACAACTGCTCATACAAACTGATAAATTAAGAGAAACGGAAGATTCTTTAGCTCAGGTGGAAGAACTTACGCGCGAACAAAGAATGCAACTTGAATTAAAAGAGTCGAAAATAAGAGAGCAGGATGCTCAGTTAAAATTTGAACGATTACTTAGAAGTTTTCTAATTGGTGGGTTTATTGTTTTTCTTGTTTTCTTTTTAATTCTGGCATCCTTATATCGAAAAATTAAATCGCAAAAGCAACAAATTGAACAACAGAGAGATATCCTTGAACTACAAAACAAGAAAATAAATGCGAGCATTCAATATGCTCAAAATATTCAACGAGCTATACTTCCGGTTAATGAACAATTGGACAGGCTTTTTGAAAATTTCATTATTTATCAGCCCAAAGATATTGTTTCCGGAGACTTTTACTGGTTTGCAAAAACAGACGAAATTGCTTTTCTGGCAGCAGTTGATTGTACAGGCCATGGCGTTCCCGGTGCCTTTATGTCAATGATAGGCAATAGCTTACTTAACGAAATAGTTTTAGAAAAAAAGGTTAAAGATCCGGCAAAAATATTATCTTTATTAAATGAAAAAGTAGTTGAAGCATTAAGACAAAAAGAAACAGACAATACCGATGGTATGGATGTTTGTTTAGTCTCAATCGAATTAACGAAAAAAGAAATTGTTTTTTCCGGAGCAAAAAGGCCACTTTATATTTACAGTGAGCGAAAAAAAGAACTGGATGAAATAAAAGGAGACAGAATATCGATTGGAGGGGCAAAGAAAAGAGATTTAAACAACGAAGGTTTTAAAAATCATATTATACAGGCAGAGAAAGGGGATGTAATTTATCTGTCTTCCGACGGCTTTACGGATCAAAACGACAGTGAGCGAAAAAGGTTTGGAACCAACAGATTAAAAGATGAAATAATAAAAAACATTGCATTGCCAATGGATAAGCAAAAAGAAGTTATTGTAGGTGAATTAAGCAAATTTCAGCAAGATGAGGAACAGAGGGATGATATAACTTTAATTGGTTTAAAAATTAATTAATATAAGATATTATAATTATGTCGGTTAAATCAATACTAGCATATAAAGGGCCATTTTATATTGAGTTAATCTCCGTTTTTGGAACAAACATCAGAAACTTAAATGATGTATATGGCAATGCCAGAAAAAAACTCTTTAAAATATTTATAGAACTTTCTCAAAATGTTTCGAACTACTCCGAAAACTACCATATGGTAAATAATATGCAACGTATTGGCGTTGGAGAGCTTTTTCTGAAAGAATCTGATTCGAAGTTTTATTTTTCAACCAAGAACCAGGTAAAGAAATCAGATGCAAACATTTTAGCAGAACGTTGCGAAATAGTAAATGCATCGGATTACAACAGATTAAGAGATTTAAAGAGAGAACAAAGACTAAATTCTCCCGGAGAAAAATTCGGAGCCAGAATTGGCCTAATACAAGCCGTAATGCTTTCGAAAAATAAACTGGAATATTCAATTGAAGAAATAGATACTAACTTTTCACACTTTACTTTAACTGTAAAAATTGATAAACAATAAATAATATGGAAAATATTGCTTTAAATAGCTCACCAGCAACTCCCTATTTCCCGGATGTGATCTTTGATGCAGACTCTGGGACTTGCGAAATTAGCGGAGAATCGTATATGGAAGAGACTTATAAGTTTTATCTGCCATTAATTAACTGGATAAAAGAATACACAAAAGATAATTCCCGTAAGCTGGAATTTAATATAAAACTGGTTTACCTTAATACCAGTTCAACCAAATGTATACTGGACATTTTAGAAACCCTGAAAGACTTTGAAGACAGGGGTGGTAAAATAAATGTTAACTGGTATTTCGATAAATCAGACCCCGACATGGTTGATGAAGTAGAAGATTTTGAAGCCGAATCGGGTATGAAAATTAAATTAATCGAATTCGAAAATATTTAATTATAGCAAATTTTACTTTATAAAAAAAAGCATCCAAATTGGATGCTTTTTTTTATTTAAATTCTTCTTCCATATCCGGATCAACCAAAATTCGACCGCAATATTCGCATACAATAATTTTTTTACGCGAGCGAACATCTAATTGGCGTTGTGGCGGGATTTTATTAAAACAACCTCCACAAGCATCGCGTTGCACTGGCACAACTGCTAATCCATTTCGTGCGTTTGCTCTAATTTTCTTATACGCATTTAATAATCGATCTTCAACAATTTCCTGAATAGATAACGATTTATTTTCCAGTTCTTCTTCTTCTTTCTGCGTTTCTGAGGTAATCGAGTTTAATTCGTTCTTTTTTGTTTCCAAATCGCCCATGCGATCATCCAGAATTTCTCTCGACTCAGCGATAATTGCTTTCTTTTCTTCGATCTTGATCGTAAACTCCTTGATTCTTTTCTCGCAAAGTTCAATTTCCAACGTTTGAAATTCTATTTCTTTCGATAGTGAATCAAACTCACGGTTATTACGAACATTATTTTGTTGCTCGGTATATTTTTTAATTAATGCCTGGGCATCCTTAATTTCGTTCTTTTTCTTGTTAATGGAATCTTCAAGTGTTACAACATCTTCGTCGTAATTCTGAATACGGGTTTGTAAGCCTTCGATTTCATCCTCCAAATCCTGAACTTCCAAAGGTAGCTCCCCACGTAAACGCTTAATATCATCAATTTTTGAATCTACCAGTTGTAGCTCAAATAACGCTTTTAATTTTTCATCAACAGTTAAGTCTTTGTTTTCCTTTACTTTAGCCATGTTTTATAAATAATTTATCGGATTCGAATTTATTTCAGTCAAACGAATTGCAAATTTAGGGAATTTTTTTGTAAGTAATTCATAAAAAAGTTCTTTTGTAACTTGTTCCGATTCAAAATGTCCGATATCTGCAATTACAATTTTATTTTCGGCATCAAAAAACTGGTGGTATTTAAAATCTCCAGAAACAAAAATATCAGCATTAGCGTTTATTGCATTTTTCAATAAAAAACTTCCGCTACCACCGCAAACAGCAACTTTTTTTATCGGTTTATTCAATAATTTTGTATGTCGGATGCAGTCTGCTGAAAATACTTCTTTCAGTTTTTGCAAAAACTGGCTCTCAGTAATTTCCTGCTTTAATTCTCCAACAATGCCTAAGCCAGCCCTATCATAATCGTTTTGCAATGGATACAAATCGTAGGCTACTTCTTCGTAAGGATGTGATTTAATTAAAGCACTTACCACTTTATTTTTAAGGTATTTTGGAAAAATGGTTTCCACTCTTACTTCATTTTCAAAATGAATTTCTCCTTTATTACCAACAAACGGATTGGTATTATTTCCAGCTCTAAAACTTCCTTTCCCTTCCAGGTTATAACTACATTGGTCATAATTACCAATTACTCCTGCCCCTGCACTAAAAACTGCATCTCGTGTAGCATCTGCTTGTTCTGTAGGCACAAAGTAAACCAGCTTAATTAACTCACCTGATATTGGAGATAAAATTCTTTGATTCATTAAATCCAGTTTATCGGCAATTCGGGAATTTACTCCTCCCCACACACTGTCTAAATTAGTATGAGCAGCATAAATTGCAATATCATTTTGTATGGCTTTTATAACGACACGTTCGATGTAATTCTTTCCGGTTATTTTTTTTAATCCCGAAAAAATGATCGGATGATGTGCCAATATTAAGTTTAATCCCTTCGTGATGGCTTCATCAACCACTTCTTCAATCACATCAACAGTAATTAAAACTCCAGTAATATCTTGTTGTGGATTTCCCACTATTAATCCTGCATTATCATAATCCTCCTGAAATGCCAAAGGGGCAAAAGATTCTATATATGAAGTTATTTCTTTCAGTTTCATACCGACCGTTTTTCTGGATTAATTATAAAAAAACGTGAGATTAAATGTCCTCACGTATTTCAAGTAATAAGGTTTTAATTTCTTTCAGGGATTTTACCACCTCGTAGTTATTTATGGTTCCCTCCTTATTTTCTTTCAGTTTCTTCTGAGCTCCTTTCAAGGTAAGTCCAAGCTCTTTTACCAAATAATAAATTATATTAAAATTCTCAATATCTTCAATGGTGAAAAACCGATTCCCTTTTTTATTCTTCTTTGGTTTAATGATATCAAATTCCTTTTCCCAATATCTTATTAGTGATGTATTAACGTTAAACATCTCGGCTACTTCACCAATACTGTAATATAGTTTCTCAACCCGTTTTTCTTTGTAAGGCATTTTGAATTTCTTTTCTGTAGATTAATCGAATAAATTTATAAAATAAAATTCAAGAAACAAAGTTAATTCTTTAATCCCAAACAATATAAATAACCATCGCGCGAAGCAATATAAATTTTATGGTTCCAAACTATGGGTGTTGATTCGAAAGTTCCACTCCGTTTATCCAATAAAACAAAATTATTTTTCCTATCATATCTAAATAAATAGATCCCGCCGTAGCCAGCCACAATTAGCTTGTCATCAACAAATATGGGTGTAGAAATAGAAGGCCCCACCTTGTATTTAAAAAGTAATTTAGGTGTTGGATATCGGGTTATACTATCGGTTCCCACAACGGTTTTTGAAGTATCAATGCTTTGATGATCTACCACATACAAGTAATGATCGATTCCAACAAAGGCTGCCAGCTTTGTTTGCGATGAATCGATGTATTGATCGTTTATTCCCACCGAACCGATAATTCCACCTTTCCAGCTGGCAAAATCAAAATCATCAACCGGGAAAAACCATACTACAGACTCATCCGGATTCTTTTCGGGATTTAGCTTGTATGTTCCACCTTTGCCCTTGATGTATTGTTTTTCGATGGATACAATCAAACAACTATCTTTGGTAACAATTGCCGATCCATCAATGTCTGATCCCACAAAAAAATCCCAATCAAGCTCGCGCGTCGATAAGTTATAACCCCAAATATGACCGGCTCCAGATGCAACATAAATCCGATTACCCAACAAGGATGGAGACGACTCTGTAACAACATTGTACCGATGTTTATCTACATCGTCCATGGTATATAGTTTACGCTCCTGAATAATATGGGGCTGTAACATCCCATTAATTATTTTTGCATTCCGATGATCGGGATCAAAAACTGTAAAATACGAATTCTCCAGTCCGA
>CAYVEW010000080.1:0-5358 GCA_964450375.1 uncultured Bacteroidales bacterium | reverse complement strand
TTTGCATTCCGATGATCGGGATCAAAAACTGTAAAATACGAATTCTCCAGTCCGATATATGCCGTATCGTTTAGTATAAGAGCAGAACCATCCACATCGCGTGAATAGCTGTGAGTCCATTTCTGGTCCATGCGCCAAAGCTCTTTTCCAGAAAAATACGATATGGCTCTATAGCTTGGAATATGCTTCGTGTCGAGAAAATTACCTACTCCCAACCTGCTTCCCTGCAAAATAACCAGTTTATTTTCTGGTTTATCGGGATTGTTATTTACCCAGATGGTTCCGGTACCTTTTATTACATCGTCGAATTGATATTGCCAAACCAATTCGCCTGTTTCTGCATTAATTTTCTTTAAATGGTGATCATAAGCTCCCTGTATTAGAAATAGCTTTCCATTCTCGTGAACCAACAAAGGTTGCCCTGTCCAACCTGCACCTGCCCATATTCTGGAACCTGATTTGCGGGAAATTACGGTTTCACCTTTTCCTAAATAATGCTTCCACACAACTCCCAGTGTATCGGGGGCATTTTTACCATAATAATTACGTTCCCAGTTTCCGAGAAAGGTTTTGATAACAGGAAAAACGGTATCTTTTTGTAAGGAAGATTCTGCAATCTCAGCAATTGAATCAAGCTTTTCCTGCGACCGGGCATAAAAAAAATTCCCCAACAAAAGGGGAACAATAAGTATCTTATATACTAGCTTCATATTTAATTATTAATCGAATGATTGTCCACTGTTTGATGAAATAAATATCATTTTATCGAACTCTTCGGGAGTTAAATCATTAAAATAAAAATGTACCGGATTTACTTTTTTATTGTTTTTAAATACCTCGTAATGTAAATGCGGAGCGGTAGAAGTTCCGGTATTACCAACAAAACCAATTACTTCTCCACGTTTTACTTTCTGTCCTTTTTTTACATTAAAATCATTTAAATGTGCATACAAGGACTTATAACCAAAACCATGATCAATCACAATTCGTTTGCCATAACCTCGCAGTGAATTTTCGACTACCGTTACCACTCCATCTCCGGTTGCATATATTTCAGTGCCGGTAGAAGCTGTAAAATCCATCCCATAATGGAATTTTTTGATTTTATAAATTGGATGGATTCTCCACCCCCATCCAGAAGCAGTTCTTCTAAGGTCTTTATTTGAAATTGGCATAATGGCCGGAATACTTGCAACCATCTCTTCTTTGTTCTTGGCTAACTCAATTACTTCGTCGTACGACCTGGTTTGAACATAAATTTTCTTGGTAATCTTATCGAGACGCTGTGCTGTTTCTTTTACCAGTGCAGAATTTTCGTAACCTTCTAAATCTCTGTATTTATTGGTACCACCAAAACCGGCAGATCGCACCGAAGGCGGAATAGGTTCGGCTTCAAAAATAACCCGGTAAATATTGTCATCTCGTTTTTGTAAATCTTCTAAAGTTCTTTCAACTAAATCGAACTTGTTATTTAATACTTCGTATTGAGTAGCTAATTGTTGATTTTCTCTCTTTAGCCCTTTCTCTTTGGGGGTGTCAAAAAAGACAGTAAATAATACATTATAAATGACTGCAATAATGAGTGTAGCACTAAAGTAAGTTAAAAATCGGTAAAATTTTTGTTTGGTTGTATGAACGATTTTGTCGTATCGTAGTGAACTTTCGTTAAACTTATATTTTACTTTATCCATAAATACAGTAATTTACGGCTCAAATATAATGAAATAATTTTGAATTAATCCATCGGATTGCGTCTTTTTGAACAGGCTTCAACCATTAAATCATATTCTTTATCGGTCATATCGTTGAAGTAAAAGTTAATTGGATTAACCGGGCTGTTTTGAAATCTTACTTCATAATGCAAATGAACTCCTGTTGAACGGCCTGTATTTCCCAAGGATCCTATTACATCCCCACGTTTTACTTTTTGGCCTTCGTCAACGAAGATATCTTTTAGATGCGCATAAATTGTTTTATAACCATAACCATGGTCGATGGTAACCCTGTTGCCATAACCATAAATTGAGTAACCCGACTCTATTACAACCCCCTCGCCTGTGGCATAAATATCTGCTCCTTCGGGCCCTGTAAAATCCATACCATGATGCATGGTGGCTTTTCCATTGAATGGGTCATTGCGCGTTCCATAATAATCGCTGATGCGGTTAAAATCTTTTAATGCAATAGGCTGAATTGCAGGTATTGCAGCAATCATTTTTTCCTTGTTTTTTGCCAACTCAATAACCGTATCAAAAGATTTGGACTGAACATATAATTTCTTTGTAATTTGATCAACCCGTTTATTTGTTGCAATCATTACATCCGAGTATTCAAATCCGTCTAAATCAATATAACGATTTGTACCTCCAAAACCAGCTTCTCTAACGGAAGATGGAATTGGGTCCATTTCAAAAATCGTTCTATAAAAATAATCGTCTCTTTGCTGTATATCTGCTATTTTATAATTTACTTCGTTTAGTTTATCGTTTAAAATATCGTACTGCGATAAAAGTATCTCACGTTCTTCTTCCAACTTCAATACTTTTGGACTTTTATTAAAAGATGTGTAGGTAACATTCAGTAAAATTGCAGTTGTTGATGTTACTAGTAAAAAAGCAAAAAATCGGTTAAGCCTTTGCTTCCAGGCCAATTTTACTTCTTTAAAAGTGAGAGATTTTGAATCAAATTGATATTTGATTTTAGGCATAACTATTCAAATCTTAGTACATTAATTATAAAAAACCACAACGTTAGCGACAAATCTAATTTAAATAAATTAATTTTACAACCCAATAATACAAAAAATATTTTATATAATTATTTAGTTAATAGATTGTAAATGTTTTTAAAATAAGATTTTATGAATTCTAAAGAAATCAGAAACAAATTTTTAAGCTTTTTTGAGAGTAAAAATCACACGATTGTACCTTCGGCGCCGATGGTTATAAAAAACGACCCGACTCTTATGTTTACTAATGCAGGGATGAATCAGTTTAAAGACATTTTCTTAGGAAACAGCCCGGCTAAATACAGCCGAATAGCAGACTCTCAAAAGTGTTTAAGAGTTTCTGGTAAACATAACGACCTGGAAGAAGTAGGACATGATACCTATCATCACACGATGTTTGAAATGTTGGGTAACTGGTCGTTTGGTGACTATTTTAAAAAAGAAGCGATCGACTGGGCATTTGAATTTCTTGTAAATGTAATGAAGGTTGATTCCGAAAGATTATATGCTACCGTGTTTGAAGGTAGTGCAGATGATGGTTTAGATTTAGATACAGAAGCCAAAGATTACTGGAAAAAACATTTACCCGAATCGAGAATATTACATGGTTCTAAAAAAGATAACTTTTGGGAGATGGGCGATACCGGACCTTGTGGACCGTGTTCTGAGATCCATGTTGATTTGCGAACTGATGCAGAGCGCAATGAAATTTCGGGAGATAAACTGGTAAATAAAGATCACCCTTTGGTAATTGAAATATGGAACCTGGTTTTTATTCAATATAACCGAAAAGCAAACGGTTCGCTTGAGTTACTGCCTAATAAGCACGTTGACACAGGGATGGGTTTTGAGCGTTTGTGTATGGTGCTGCAGGGAACAAAGTCGAATTACGACACTGATGTATTTCAACCGTTGATTCAGGCAATAGCAAAAAAATCTGGTAAAGCTTATGGACAAAACGAACAAGCTGATATTGCCATGCGGGTTATTTCAGATCACTTACGTGCAATCAGTTTTTCAATTGCCGACGGACAGCTGCCTTCGAATGTAAAAGCAGGTTATGTAATACGAAGGATCTTGCGCCGTGCTGTTCGCTATGGATATACTTTTCTTGGTTTTAACGAGCCTTTCATATACAAACTGATCGATGTTCTCATTGAAGTGCTAGGAGAAGCTTATCCTGAATTAAAAAACCAGAAAGAACTGATTGAAAAGGTGATATTTGAAGAAGAAACATCCTTTTTAAAGACTTTGGAAACCGGAATCAGGTTACTTGATAAAATCATAAAAGGTATTGAAGACGAAGATTATAATGTAATTCCGGGTAAGGTAGCATTCGAACTTTACGACACCTACGGATTCCCGTTCGATTTAACTGAATTAATTGCTCGAGAACACAAATTAGCAGTAAATAAAAAAGAATTCGAACAGGAAATGGAAAATCAGAAAAACCGTTCGAGAAGTGCAGCCACTGTGGATACCGAAGATTGGGTTGAATTGTTAAAAGATGATGTGGAAGAATTTGTGGGGTATGATTTCTTAGAAACTGATATAAAAATCACCCGATACAGAAAAGTAAAACAAAAAAACAAAGAGCTTTATCAGTTGGTTTTTAATATTTCGCCATTTTATGCCGAAAGTGGTGGACAGGTTGGCGACAAAGGCTACATTGAAGCCAATGGTGAGAAAATAAGTATTATCAATACCATAAAAGAAAATAACTTAAATATACATATAACCGAGAAACTTCCATCCGATCCTGGGGCAAGTTT
Organism: uncultured Bacteroidales bacterium; assembly: GCA_964450375.1. GTDB lineage: Bacteria > Bacteroidota > Bacteroidia > Bacteroidales > UBA12077 > UBA12077. The sequence continues at coordinate 858 of CAYVEW010000080.1, read as the reverse complement.
CAAAGCAGTAGTTCATTCGGGAAAACGAGTATCAACTGCAAATAATCATACCGCCACACATCTGTTACATCATGCTTTACGTGATGTGCTGGGAACTCATGTTGAACAAAAAGGATCGCTGGTGCATCCTGATTATTTACGATTTGATTTCAGTCATTTCCAGAAACTAAGCGATGAAGAAATCAGGCAGATTGAGATCAAAGTAAATGAAAAGATCAGAGAAAATATTTCGTTGGAAGAACACCGAAATATGCCGATGAAAGAAGCTTCGGAAATGGGAGCTATTGCCTTATTTGGCGAAAAATACGGAGACACAGTCCGTGTAATTAAATTCGATGATTCGGTGGAATTATGCGGCGGCACACATGTTAAAAACACCGGACAAATCGGGTTCTTTAAAATTATGAGTGAAAGCTCTATTGCTTCGGGCATTAGACGAATTGAAGCGATAACAGGCGAAAAAGTGGTTGAATATGTTATTAACCAAATGCAAGAATTGCAAGAAGTAAAAGCTTTGCTTAACAATCCGAAGAATGTTGTTGAGAGTGTAAAATCAATGCAAGATGAAGTATCAAGGCTTAATAAGCAAATTGATGAATTAACCAACGAGCAGGCCCAGGGCATAAAAAAACATTTAAAAGAACAGGTTCAGCAAATAAACGGAATCCATTTTATTGGTGATAAAGTAGGTATTAATTCGCCTGCTGCAATAAAGGATATTGCTTTCCAGTTAAAAAACGAAATTGAAAATCTGGTATTAGTAATTGGAGCTGAAATAAGTGGCAAAGCCAACTTAACGGTAATGATTTCTGAGAACCTGGTAAAAGATAAAAACTGGAATGCTTCACAAATCATTCG
>CAYVEW010000079.1:0-14454 GCA_964450375.1 uncultured Bacteroidales bacterium | reverse complement strand
TTTGCTTAACCAAAATTTAGGTTTTTCTTTGTATGGAGCACTATTGGTGGGGCAAAAAGTATTACAATTGCCACATTCGTTACAGAAATTACCGATATTCAGAATCTGATATTTTTGATTGACTTCAAACAAACCTTCGTTTTGAATTTCAATATCTCCGTCGGAATGCCTTACTGCTTTTTGTAAATAGTAGCTTACCGGTTCAATTTCGTAGGAATAATTTGCAAAATTTGGGCAAACTGTGGTGCAGATATTACATATTTCATCACATTGCAAACATCGATCGGCTTCTTTTACAATGGTTTCCTGGTCCAGTGTTTCGCTTACTAACTTAAAATTTTTGCGATCATGAATATCAAGTTCTTTTAGTTTAGGAGCAAATTGTCTTGTGGCACGTTTCAGTATGAGTTCTTTTTTACTAAATTCTATGCCTTTCTCTTTCTTTTCAATTTTAAAATCTACGGCTGCTTGTTGCATGATTTGATCAGCCACTTTACGTCCATCGCCAATGGCTTTAATTGCCGTTGCTGCACCACGTAATGCATCACCACCAATAAATACATTCTCGATTTGAGTTTGGTAATTCCCGATTTTGGCATTTAAGAGTTCTTCCTGAACAAACTGAATGTCTAAACTTTGTCCTATGGCAGGAATGATTGTATCGCACGGGATTTCGAATTCAGAGTTTGCAATTTTAACAGGTTTTGGCCTGCCTGATTCGTCAGCAGCTTTTAGTTCCATTCTACTGCAAAGTAATGCTTTCACTTTTCCGTTTTCTTGAATTACAGATTCAGGTCCGGCTAATTCGATAATTTCCATTCCTTCTTCCAAAACGGCTTTTATCTCACCCTGATCGGCTGGCATTTCATTCATGGTTCTTCGGTAAACGATAGTCACTTTTCCATCATTTCCAACCAATCGATAGGCTGTTCGGGCCGCATCCATGGCTGTATTTCCACCGCCAATAATTACCACATTTTTACCAATTCCTGATTTTTCTCCTTTTTTTACATTGAATAAAAATTGCAGAGAATCTAAAACTCCTTCAGATTCAATTCCATTCAATTTAAAAGGGGCAGAAAGTTGTGCACCAACACCTACAAACAGATAGTTATAATTTTCTTTCAGCTCGTTAAATTTGGATTTACTGACAGGGCTATTATAGTGAATCTGAACTCCTAAATCGGTAATGCGTTTGAAGTCCTTCTCAATAGCTTCATCGGTTAATCGGAAACCTGGTATGGCATATTGTACCATTCCACCGGCTTTTGATTTCGATTCAAATACTTCAATCATAAAGCCAGCTAAGGCCAAATAATATGCTGCCGATAATCCCGATGGGCCGGCTCCAATAACAGCAACTTTTATATTATTCCTTTCTGAAGGAGTTAATTTAATTTCGTCCTGTTCTGAAATAAATCGTTTTACTTCGCGAATCAGTAACGAATCATCATAATTTACACGGGTGCATTTGTTCTGGCACAAATGATCACAAACCATACCTGTTATTGCAGGAAAAGGGTTTGTTCTTAAAATTACTTCGTAGGCTTTATCAAACTGTCCGGTTGATGTGTAGTATAAATAATCCGGAATGTCCTGGTTTGTAGCACAGGTATCCTTACAAGGAGCAGAAATACAATCAAAATAACCCAGGTTTCTTTCTGTTTTGATATCCGGATCTTTGATCGATTTCCGTCTGTATTTGTCTGATTCTAAAACCTGATTGGCATATTGATTTAGATTTTCTAATGCGATTTCTTTAGAAATCTGAAGGTCAATATTTTCTTTTGTAAGTTCATCGAAATACTGGCTCAATCGCATGTATCCACCCGGTTTTAATAAATCAGAACTCACAGTTACAGTCTTAAAACCACAGTTTAAAATATGTGAAATATTGAAAGTGTCAGCGCCACCCGAAAAAGATAATTGCAGTTTACCATCAAATTCGTTTTGTAGTTTTTTCGCAACATTAATGGAGATTGGATGCAACGACCGGCCACTCATGTACATCATATCCACATCGTTGCCAAATACAGTTTTATTATTTGCTGATTCGAGCGTATTGGTTAATTTAAGGCCGAAATGCAGGTTTTTCTTTTGTGCGGTATCCAATAATGATTTGATGATTAAAAGCGCGTCAGGATACTTTAAATCGTGCTCAAAGGCGATGTCAGGAACAATCGTTTTAAAGTTTAATTTGTTATTTAATATTTCTTTTAGTTCAGGGCCCAACAAGGTAGGATTTAGCTTAACGTATGTATGTAGATTCTTTTCTTCCAGTAAGTATTTTGCAATATCTTCAATTTCATTGGCAGGACAGCCGTGCATGGTTGAAAGCGTAATGTTATCTGAAATTTGCGAAGGAATAGGGATTGATTCAATTTCGGGATAAATATCTTTTACTTCTTCGATTCTTTCTTTCAACTCAGTTGCGCAATTATTCATTTTTTCAAAGAACCATTGCACATTATCTTGAAGTATACCTTCCAGATTATACCCAACACTCATGTTAAAAATGGTGTTGATTTGATCTCCAAAACCCAATTTATGATTCAGAATATGAATTATGATCCATGCATTTAAGTATTCATCAAAACTTTCCTTAATTTTTAATTCCTGCGACCACTCACAGTTGTAGCCTTCATCCTGCATATCAATGCAGGGTTTAGCAATCTCTAATTCATCAAGGGTTTGTATTGTTTTTAATTCAATATAACGGGCACCCATAAGCCATGCTGCTACAATATTCTGTGCCATCTGAGAGTGTGGGCCTGCGGCAACTCCCAAGGGTGTATCTATGTTTTGGTTAAATTGTGTTTGCTTAAATTGTTTCGTCATTGAAGGGTTAAAAAATAGCTCTTCAGGTATTCCAAAAATAGATTGGTCTGTTTTATATTCGTTTAGAATAATCCTTAAGAGATGCTTAATAGATATAGGATAGAATTTATCAGTCATATTCATTTGTTTCAGGTTTCAGGTTTCAAGTTAACTAGTCTTTTGGTGGAACTTTGAGACTTTGTGCCTTTGTGGCGAAATCTTATTTACCAAAAGAATTCATATAACAAATTTACGTAAAACGGCTGATATTCTTAAATATCATCTATATTTATAGTTTATTTCAGAAAAATATGAAGGAAAATAACAATTTAGAACAAAATTTTTCTGCAATTATATTAGCAGCCGGAAAATCTGAGCGTTTAGGCTTTCCGAAGTTATCGTTAAAGTATAACAACCAGAATACTTTTATTGAACAGATTGCAATGAAATTTAAAACCTTTGCTTGCAAAGAAATAATTGCTGTTGTTAATCAAACCGGATATGAATATATTCAGAAACACCGTTTGAAATTACCGGTTAATTTAAAACTTGTAATTAATGAACATCCCGATTGGCATCGTTTTTATTCATTAAAACTTGGAGCAAATCAAATTAAAGAAAATAATTCTGTTTTTATTCACAATGTTGATAATCCTTTTGTAAATCAGGGTGTTCTGGATGAATTGCTAAGTCATTCTGAAAAATCAGATTATGTCAGTCCTGAATATAATGGGAAAGGAGGGCATCCGTTTTTAATATCTTACAGGTTAATTCAGGATTTAAAAACTTCTGAGTCGGATCAGATTCATCTTAAAGAATACTTAAATCAGTACACAAGAATTAGAGTTCCTGTTTCTGATGAAAAGGTTTTAGTAAATATTAATACTTTAGAAGAGTATAGAGAGTTTTTTAGTTCTGAGTTTTGAGTTTTGAGTTCAAAGTTATAATAACAACTTCAAACTCGTAACTACTTTTGATACAATCTCATCAATACTTTTTCGGGTGTTAGCGGTGTATCAAAATCGATTTTATAGTTTGGATTAAATGCTCTGATTGCTTTTATCAAAGCAAAATAAGCTCCAATACCATACATAAATGGCGGTTCACCAATGGCTTTTGAACGTAATAAGGCTAGTTCAGGACCTTCGGTTTTCAAAGCTTCAATTTCTATATTTTTCGGCACTGAATAAATATCAGGAACTTTGTAGGTTGATAAACTATTGGATAACAAACGGCCCGTTTTATCAAATGCTAATTCTTCCATGGTAGTCCATCCAATTCCTTGTACAACAGCTCCTTCAACCTGACCGTTATCGATGGTTGTATTCATGCTGTTTCCAAAATCATGTACAATTTTTACATCATCGAATTCATATGTTCCACGAATACAATCAAGCGTTACAGTAATAATGGCTGTTCCATAAACATGATAGGCAAACGGATGGCCTTTTTCTTTGGTTTTATCGTAATGAATTACCGGTGTAGCATAATGTCCGTTTTCGGTAAGGCAAACCCGATCGAGAAAAGCAGTTTCTATCAACTGTTCCCAGCTTATGTTTGTTTTAACATCATGATTATAAATTACTTCATTCTCGATACGAACTGATTTGGTTTCAGCGGATGTTATTTTCGCCGCGGTTTCTTTTAATCGTTCCAATAATTTTTCGCAGGCAATTTTAAGTGCATTTCCATTCAGATCGGCCCCTGAACTTGCAGCCGTAGGCGATGTATTTGCCACACGTGTGGTATTTGTTGATTCAATTTTAATCCGATCAGTGTGAATGGAAAATACCTTTGCAGCAACCTGAATCATTTTTGTGTTTACAGCCTGGCCCATTTCTATTGCTCCAGTGCTGATTCCGACACTTCCATCCTGGTAGATGTGAACCAGAGCACGCGCCTGATTCATAGGAGTTTTAGTGAACGATATACCAAAACAAACAGGCATTACAGCCATTCCCTTTTTATAGTTCGAGTTTTTAGAATTAAAATCTTCAATTTCTTTTTCTATTTTTTCTATCCCATAGATTTTATCAGCGCTTTCATAACAAGCCTGAATATTTACATTTTCGGCTAGCTGGCCATACTGAAAAGTTTCGTTTTCTTTAATAAAATTCTTTTCCTGAATGATTCGTTTTGAAATATTTAACTCGCATGCTGCCTTGGCAATGGCCGATTCGATAACAAACATTCCCTGTGGTGCTCCAAATCCCCTGAATGCAGTATTGGGCGGAAGGTTTGTTTTGCAGCTATATACTGTTACTTCCGTATTTGGAATAAAATAGGTGTTTGTGGAATGAAACAACGTTCTTTCCATAATAGCAGGCGATAAATCGCTTGCAGCACCACCATTCTGATACATGCTTGTTTGAAAAGCCAGTATTTTATAATCTTTGTTTAAGCCGATTTTAAAATCAGCACTGTACGGATGCCTTTTACCAGTCATTAGCATATCATCCAAACGATGCAAAATAAGCTTAACCGGTTTTTGAAGTAAGTACGAAGCAAGCGCTGCCATACAGGCATAAGCAGTTGCCTGGTCTTCTTTACCGCCAAATGCGCCACCCAAGCGGGCTACATCTACTTCGATCCGATGCATGGATAAACCTAAAACCCGGGCTGCAATTTTTTGAACCAGTGTAGCACCCTGAGTAGATGAATGGATTTTAATACTTCCATTATCCATCGGGTAAACATACGATCCTTGTGTTTCAATATATAAATGCTCCTGGCCGCCAATTTCGGCTTTCCCTTCGAAAATGTAATCGCAATGAGCCCATTTGTTTTCTATGTTTCCCATACGAAATGTTCGTGGAGGTATTAATAATTGGCCTTTTTTCTGAGCCACACGTGGATCAGTGATTGCTTCAAGTTCTTCTATCTCAATCTTAATAAGTTTAGTGGCTTTTTGGGCAATTTTTTCATTCTTTGCAACCACAAAAGCTACAGGGTGTCCAATAAAATGAACTTCATCTTCAGCAAACAATGGTTCATCTTCAATAATGCCACCAATTTGATTTTCACCGGGTATATCCTGATATGTAAATATTCTTACTACACCTTGAAGTGATTCAGCTTCAGATAAATCAAGACTGATAATTTTTCCATGTGCTTTGGGAGAGCCAAATACAGCTCCATATAAAGTTCCGGTCTGAACTGGTATGTCGTCAACATAAACCGATTTGCCGGTAACATGATTTCTGGAATCTACGTTTTTCATATCAGTTATTTTGTTAGTTCTTTGTGTTTTTAAATCAAACTTTCACAGCGTTCAACACGAAGTATCACAAAGATTAATTTTTAACATTGTTTTAATTACTAAGTAGTTCTTTTAAAGAAATACTATCAGGACATAAGCGAATAAAATGTGCAAAAAATAACTGACGAAGCAATAGTCTTTTATACTCTACAGTTCCACGCACATCGCTAATAGGAGAAATCTCATCCTGAATAATCTCATTGGCTTTAATAAGTGTACCGTTTGTAATCTTTTTGCCTTTTAAATATTCAGATGTTTTTGCCAGATATTTTGGAACAGCACTTACTCCACCTGCCGAAACGTAGCTATATTCGATCACATCCTTATTGATTTTTAGAAAAATTGCTGAATTCACACTGGCAATGTCTAAATGGGTACGTTTACTTACTTTTTCGAAATTGAACAGATACTGGCCATCTGGAATGGGGATAGTAACTGAATCAATGTACTCGGCTTTTTGCAAATCAGTTTTTTTATAATCTATAAAGAAATTTTTTAAAGGAATTTTTCTTGAATTCTTCGATTCTTTAATAATAATACTGGCATTTAGAGCCAAAAAAATGATGCTTAAATCGCCAATTGGTGAAGCATTCACAAAGTTACCCGCAATGGTTCCCATGTTACGAATCTGCTCCGATGAAATCAGCTTAAAATATTTTTTAATTTCAGGGAAATACGTTTGCATGATTGCAGAATTCATGATTTCTGTTGCAGTTACCCCGGAACCAATTTTAATACAATCTTTTTCTTTTTGGATTCCCTTTAAATCTTTTCTATTATAAAACAGATTAATTTCTGATTCTGCTATTTCTTCCGGACGTTGTACCATTAAATCGGTTCCACCACCAATAATTTGATTCAGTTCAGAAGGAACAGTGTAATTTTGTATTTCTTTTAGCCTCGATTTAATTTCTAAAAAGTAATCGGGTAAAAAGCGGTTTTCAACCATCCACTTTATGGGATCAGCAATATCTTTAATTTTAAGTAATTTACTAATGCTATCTGCAGCTTTTTCAATGGATTTATAGCCTGTGCAACGACAAATGTTTCCGCTTACTGCAGCAATTGCTTTTTCCTTGGTTGAAGCTTCGTTTGAAAGACCGTGGCCTGTAAAAGACATTACAAAACCAGGAGTACAGAAACCACATTGAGTAGCCGAATGATCTACCATGGATTTTTGAATAGGTGTTAATTCTTTTAGATTAATTCCCTCGATGCTTACAATGTGTTTACCATGGGCATTTCCTAACGGAGTTAAGCAAGAAACAATACTTTTATAACTAACTTTGTTTCCTTCTAAAGTTCCTTCTAAAACCGTACACGCCCCGCAATCGCCTTCGCGACATCCTATTTTGGTTCCGGGCAAATGCTCATCGTATCGGATAAAATCCAGTAGTGTTGTTCCCGGATGTGCATCGGTTTGAATGGTTTTGTTATTTAAAATAAATGTTATCATGATTGAATCTGTTAATCCGTTTAATCTTGTAAATGCATTATTACATCAGCTTTTTCGTTGCAATTAATACGATTTGTTTTGTAATTCCAGGTTTTATCAAATACATGAACTACATCAATATCATTGGCCTTAATTTGACAAAAGATTTCTTGTCCCTCATGCAAATATAAGCTATTAATAATTCCTTGTGATATTTCAACAAAAAGCTCAAATCCACAATCAATCACACAAAATACACCTTCTGCATTGTGTATAATTTTTTTTATAGTTCCTTTTATATGATTTTGAATACTCGTACCTTCCTGTTTTTCAATGCTCAAGGCGATATCAATAGGCCTTAGGCTCAGCTGCAAGCGTTTGCCCGGCTCCATTTGCTTATGTAAAAGTTTGGAATGATTTGCAATGTGAAGCTCGGCAGAATTACCGAGCGTTAAACCAAATGTATTTTCGGTTTTGTTATAATTCTTATAGGATGCGGTAAATGTATTCTGAAACTTTTTTGGCTGTATAAGTTCTGGTTTATCGCCATTTTTAATGATATTAAAAATATCGCCACAAGCTGTTGATTTACCATTTTCGATAATCACAACTTTGCGAGTAAGTTTTAATATATCTTCCAAATGATGACTAATTATAAGCATTGGTATCTGAAAATGATTATTTATCCGAAGCAGATAGGATATTATTTGTTTTCTTTTAGAACAATCAACATTCGAAAAGGGTTCATCCAATAACAATAATCTGGGTTGCGACATAAGCGCTCTTCCTATTGCTACCCGTTGTCGCTCACCGCCTGATAACTGACTTGGTTTTTTGTTTAAGATTAAGCCAATATCCAGTAAATCAATCACATCATTAAAAGAAATATAGTGTTTTTTCTTTTTCGTATATGGCTTACTAAATAATAAATTACGCTTAACGCTCAAGTGTGGAAACAAATAGTTTTCCTGAAATACATATCCAATATTTCGGTTCTTTCCTGGCACCATTATTTTCCTTTCAATGTCGATTAAGGTTTCATCCCGATAACTATTGGAACTGAGCTTTATTTGGCCTTTTTTAGGAATATCAACACCTGCAAGTAAGTTCAATAAAGTGGTTTTTCCGGCACCCGAAGGGCCAAATACTCCTGTAATGGAACTATTGGTTGTAAAATCATAGTAAAAATGATTATTTCCTAATGTATGTTCAACTGATTTAAATTGTATAATCATCTTACAAAATATTTTTTCTTTTTATTCAGGTATTCCGATGCAATAATAGCTAAAAGCGATATTATTACCGATATTACTACCAATCGGGTTACTTGCATTTCTTTACCCGGTATTTGCATGTTAGAGTATACATTTAACGCAATGGTTTGTGTTTTTCCGAATATATTTCCTGCAAATGAAATAGTTGCTCCAAATTCGCCTAAACTTCGTGCAAAGGCAAGTACGGCTCCGCTAAGTATTCCAGGGAATGCAAGGGGTAAATATACTCTGAAAAAAGTTCCTGTTTTTGATGCTCCCAATGAGCTGGATGCTTTTTCGTAATTCGGGTCGACCAACTCAAAAGCCGATTTTGTATTACGTACCGCTAAAGGTAATGATACAACCACCGATGCTATAATTAAAGCTGCAAAATTAAAAGCCAGTTTAATTCCCAGTGTTTCGTAAAGCCATAAACCAATAAATCCATTTCTGCCAAGAATGATGAGTAATAAGTATCCTGTAACTACCGGAGGAGCAACTAAAGGAATATTAACCAATCCTTCTACTAGAAATTTCCCGATGAAATGTTTTCTTGCCAATATCCAACCTAACCAAATAGCCAAAGGAATTGTTAATAAAGTACTGGTAAAAGCAACTTTTAAAGTTAGTAAGATTACAGATAATTCTTCAGATGTGAACATAGTTATAAAGGTTAATAGGTCAGGTTGTTTCCCTCAATGCTTGAAAATCCGTTTTCTGCAAATATATCTTTTGCTGTAGTACTTCTAAAAAATTGATATGTTTTAGCTGATTGGTCTTTCTTATTAATTAAAGCCATGTAAAAAATGATCGGCGAATATAATTCTTGTGGTATTTCATAGGCAATTTTAACTTTCTCGGATTTTAAGGCTTCGGAATAATACACAATTCCCCAATCGCATTCGCCCAGCTCAACGTAATGTAAAACGGATGTTACGTCTTTGGCCAATATGATTTTATCTTGAATTTGCTGATACCAGTTTAAGCTATCAAATACCTGTTTTGTGTATTTTCCAACGGGCACGTATGTTGGGTCTCCAATGGAAATGTTGTTTATTGTGGTTGATTTAATGTCAAATTGTTCGGAAAATTCCAGTTCTAAATCCTTATGGATAGGACAAATAACTACCAGTTTATTCCCGGCAATTTGAGTGATGGAATTTTCGATAATTAGATTGTTCTTGTTTAAAAAATCAATCCATTGTTTATTGGCAGAGATATAAATGTCGGCTTCGGCACCGGCTTTTATTTGCCTTGCCAGTGAACCGGATGCGGCATAATTTTTTTCAATTTGTATTTGATGATTTTTACCAAGAACATTACAAATTTCGTTACATGGAACCATAGTTCCTGCAGCAGCAAATAATTTCACCTTTTCATCCTGTTGGCTTTCGCACGAAAAGAATAATCCTATTACGGACAATAGAAAGATATTTAAAATAATAATATGGTAATTAAGTTTTAGGCTCATCAGTTCTAACTGATTTATAATAAGCATAAAATTAAAAAAAAATACCAAAGAAACAGGCTTATGGCAATTATTAGATGCTTATTCTGAGATATAATTTAAATGCTTATTTATTTTCTCTTTCTAGAATTTTTAGATTGAAAAAGCTAAAAATATTCTAAAATAAAAAAAGCTCCTTCCAATGCTTATTGGGGTAGGAGCCTTAATATCTTTTTGGCTGTTAGGCAAGTTTATACTTTCAACTTTTTTTCGATGGATTCTATTTGACCTTTAAATCGTTTGTCGGTATCCATTAAATTATTTACTGTTTTACAAGCATGCAGAACGGTAGCGTGATCTTTACCACCAATTAACGCTCCAATGGAAGCCAATGACGATTTGGTCAACGATTTAGAAAAATACATAGCAATTTGTCGTGCCTGCACAATTTCTCTTTTACGAGTTTTTGATTGTAACAGATCAGGTGATAAATTAAAATAATCACAAACTACTTTTTGAATGTAATCAACCGAAATTTCTTTTTTAGAGTTTTTAACAAGCCTGTCGATCATTTGTTTGGCTAGCTCAAGGGTAATTTCCTTTTTGTTTAGAGTTGACTGAGCCAATAATGAAATTAGTGCACCTTCCAGTTCACGTATATTTGTGCTAATATGTGATGCAATATATTCAATCACTTCTTCGGACATATCAATTCCGTCGTGATATATTTTTTGACGTAAAATAGCAATTCTGGTTTCAAAATCAGGTGCCTGTAAATCAGCAGATAGTCCCCATTTAAATCTGGAAAGTAAACGTTGCTCCATTCCCTGCATTTCCACAGGAGCTTTATCTGATGTTAAAATTAACTGTTTTCCCGATTGATGCAGATGATTAAAAATATGAAAGAAAATATCCTGCGTTTTTTCTTTACCGGCAAATTCGTGCACATCATCAATAATTAGCACATCGATCATTTGGTAAAAGTGCAAGAAATCGTTTTTATTATTATTTCTAACCGATTCAACAAATTGGGTTTGGAATTTATTTGCATTTACATATAATACTGTTTTCTCAGGAAACTTTTCTTTTACTTTGATTCCGATTGCCTGCGATAAGTGAGTTTTACCTAAACCTGAATCACCATATAAGAAAAGTGGGTTAAATGCAGTTCCGCCCGGGTTATCACCAACGGCATTTCCAGCAGAACGCGCTAAACGGTTACATTCGCCTTCAACAAAATTAGTGAAATTATTATCGGGGTTTAATCTTGGGTCTACATGTAGTTTTTTAATCCCCGGAATAACAAATGGATTTTTTATTGAATTCTCATCTGTTGATAATGGCACCGAAACGGGTTTGTTTTTTAATTCAGCCTTATTATTTGTTGGAAATTTAACAGTAAAAGGTTTATTGTTTGAATAAATACTGTTTTCCATAACTACGCTGTATTCCAGTTTAGCGTTTTCGCCCAGTTCTTTTCTTAAGGTTTTTCTAAGAATATCAATGTACTGCTCTTCCAGATATTCATAGAAAAAAGGGCTGGGTACTTGAATGGTTAAAATGTTATCTTCTATTTTTAGAGGAACTATCGGCTCAAACCATGTTCTGTAACTAATAGAAGGTACATTGTCTTTAATAATTTTCAGACAATTACTCCAAATTTCATGATAGTTTCTATTATCCATTTAACTCACAAATATTTAAAATTTTTACTCACGTTCTATTCAGGTCAAACAAATTTGTGAAAAAAAAAAGGAAAAAAAAATTTGATTGGGGTTGTTTTTTTGGAAAAAATTATATGGGTTTTTGTATCAGCCTATTAATTTTAAAAACTTTTTTTAAAAAGTGTAAAGTGTTGATAGTCAGATTAAAATACATTTTGTGTGTTAAGACTGTGTTAATTAATTGTTTAATTAATTTTAAGTAAAGCTTTATATCAAAAAATTAATTTTATGGAAAAAAAACTTTCAAAAAATTACAAATTTAGATTTAGTCTAATCAAATAGAATATATAATTCTCTTAATTACTTTTTATCTTTTTTTCCAAATAATGAAAAGTGAACATAGCGTTTCGGGTTCTCATTTAAATCAATGATTAAACTATCCAGATCAGCGGCTAAATTATTTAAGTTATGATATAAAGAGTCATTGTTAATTAACATGCCAACTGTTCCTTCTCCTGAATTTATTTTCTTTGATATTTCACTAAATTCTGCAAGTGTTTTATTTGCATTTAAAATGGTGGTTTTAATATCTGCCTGTTCAATTGAATCGCTGATATTTGCGAAGTTCTCTAAAATAGTGGTGATTTGTTCATTATTATTTTTAAGATTTGTTGTTATTGATTCTACATTCCCTAATATAACAGCTAGCTTTGAGTTTTCTGAATCTACCAACTGGCTCATTTCTCGTGTTATTTGATCAATATTATTAAGTGAACTCTGGATATTGGCTTTTTGCTTTTCGTCAAATACCAGTAAAATTTCGTCGATTGATTCAACCAATTGTTCAATTTTATTTTTAACTGGCATTAATTCATCAGATAAACTATTGATCATGCTTTTTTCCAATTCACCCGGCACAGTATCTCCATCGGCATAAAAAATATCCGACTGGGCTAGTTCCAGTTTAACAGCAATATCTCCAATGAGCGAAGCAGAATATATTAATGCCTTTGATCCTTTTGGGAAGTTAAATTTTTTACCAAGTGAAAATTTTATAACTATTTTATCCTGGTAATCTTTATGAAAGCGAATTGTTTCTACCACTCCAATTTTATATCCACTCAGGTTTACAGGACTTCCTTCTTCTAATCCTTCAATATCATTATAAACAGCATAATAGGTATTTGTGGATGATAAGATGTTTTTTCCCTTTAAAAAGCTATATCCCCAAATAAATACTGCAATTATTGCGGTTGCTATTAGTCCAATTTTTACTTCTTTACTAAGTTTCATATTTCGGTTTAATTATTTTTTAGTTTAAGAGCTTCGTTTACCGGAATTTGCCTGCCTGTTTTTGCTACGGCAATAATAAAAGCATCCGGAAACTTATCTTCAATATCTTTCTTAAATTTTATAATATCTGCATAATTTGATGATGATCCTACAGTATATTTATATATATTATCTATTTTCAATTCTTCAACATTTTCTAATCCTTTAAATTGCTCCGGACTGGTTGAAACTGAGTTGCTGGAAGATGCTATTTGAATTTTAAAAAAGATTTCACTTGTATCATTAACTGGTACATTCACAGGAGCTAAATCAGTGTCTGTATCTATTTCTTTTTCAATTAGCGTAGCAAAATTACTTTTATCTTCGATGGCTTTTTTATAGCTTTTAAATGCTCTGTATATGGCAGATGCAATATAATCCTGTCCGTTTGACGAACTTAAATATTTTTCTTCTCGCGGATTGGTTAAATAACCAGTTTCAATTAAAACACTGGGCATGGTTGTTTTCCATAAAACCAGAAATCCAGCTTGTTTAACACCACGGCTTTTTCTTAGGGCTCTTGTCTGAAATTCATTCTCAACAAATGCTGCATAGTTTAAACTCTGATCTAAAAAAGTATTTTGTAAAAACGAGAACATAATATACGATTCTGCTGAAGTTGGATCGAAGCCTTCGTATTTAGCTGTATAATCTTCTTCTAAAAGAATGGCTGCGTTTTCTTTTTTTGCTAACTCCAGGTTTTCTTGTGTTTTATGCAGCCCCATCACATAGGTACTGGTTCCAAAGGGCTGTTTGCTTTGATGACCATCCACATGGATCGACATAAAAAGATCTGCTTTATTTTTATTTGCTATTTCTGCACGTTCGTGTAAAGGAACAAAAACATCCGTTGTGCGGGTGTAAATAACTTTTACTTCTGGTATGTTTTCTTCGATATAGGTTCCAACTTTTAAAGCTATTGCTAAAGCAATATCCTTTTCTTTTGCATAAACACCAGAAGTACCAGGATCTTTTCCACCATGACCTGCATCAATTACCACTGTTTTTAATGTATATTCTGTATTTTCCTGGGCCGAAATATCATGAATAAAACAAAAATTAATAAAAATTAACAATATAAATAGCAATTGGTATCTAATTTGTTTAAAAAAATTCGTTATAAAGTACATCTTCATTATTAATGTATACAATATTTTAGTTAGTTTTGGAGCTCTAAAAAATAAACTGCAATTGCACAAAAATAGTATAATAAAATTGTATTTAAAATTAAGATATTTTGTTTTTTT